>RKRR01000073.1 GCA_007571305.1 Candidatus Poribacteria bacterium
GATAAATACTCCGACACGACAGGTGCTAAACTTACTGGATTCTCACATTTCATAAACGCCGCTAATGCAATATAAACTTTTAGAAATGGTATTAGAACGTGAACTCGGTCGATATGTTTACTTCTACGCGTCTAAAACCAAACCTGTAGCATAACCTGTTAGGTTGTGCATCTTCACACCGAAAACCACATGAAATACACCCAATCTTTCACAAAAACGAAGGATTCTGGTGAAAAAGGGTATTCACGGACATGAAACCATAGAGGTAGCAACTTGGATTATTTATCAAACTCACGTTAACAACAAAAATAGCTAGCAACACACAACGAGGCGCGTGCTGGCGCGAAAAAGCCATCCGGCAAAACTGCCGAGACTGACGTGTAGTAATTTACTTAAAATACTTAACAAGTATAGGGTGAATGGGGGGGGGAAATTGCCTTCAGTGAAAAGTTATTGAAACCGAGACTCCGGATGTATGCTATGGGCCCAGGATCCCCCTGATGCAGGCGGGTACTGCTTGAAACATTAAACATTTCGATTGTGGTCTTCAACAATTTTCGGTTTTTCATGGTTCTCGTATCCGTTCGTCCCTGTCGCCTCTTAGATTATGTGTCAATGCGTTCTTTGATCGCGCGAGGCACGTTTTTTTATACGACCACCCATATTTGCAAGCATTTTAGTCCAAATTGCAGAATAAAGTCAAATCTTTTTTGAAAAAATGTGAAAGTGGTAAAAATTGCCTCTTATCTTCTTAAATTTTACGAAGTTGTGGACAATTTTAGGCATTTCCGTTTTGTCTTTGGGAAAACGCTACCTTAAGGGTTCTCTTGAAAAACGAACATTATTTCTCAAACTGGTGTATTATTAGAGACACTTTAGAAAAAAAGGATAGTAAAGACTGCATCCTATGCACCTAATAGTTCAGCCTTATATTCCTCAACAATTGCCGCTAAAATAGACTCTGGGATATCCTCCAGCTGCGACGCTAACTCTTCTTCAACGTTAACCATCAGGCTGTGGTCGAACGTTTCACGTTCAGCACAAGGATCGAAGTATTCACCGTGCGCTTCCAGCAAAATTGCCAAGCGTGCAGGAGTTAAACCCTCAGAGATACCATGTAGACTCCATGCTGTCCCTTGGTAGCCTTTCTCATAATCGACACCGAGGTGTTTCTGTAGGATTTCTTTTCTTTCAGTGCCTTGTGCACCGCTGTTTTCAAGTTCTTCTGCTGCGGCAATTGCCCGTGGATCCAATTCCACTTGGAATGTCGTTGAAGCGTCTGCCGCTGGAACAGGATAGATTTTATAGGTTTCCATTTTTCACTTCCTCAAAAAAGGGCGGTCCAAGGAATTAGAGTTGTCCGGTTTCTTTATGCCATTATCATCTGGCGAGGCACGGGTACCTCGCCCTACAAAGAGATATTCTCTATACCACGGCTGAAAGTCCGCCATCAATATTGATAGCCGTGCCAGTAATAAACGATGCACACTCCGAAACAAGGAAGGCAACCAAATTGCCCACCTCACTCGGTTCACCTAAACGCCCAAGCGGGTGTTCCGCACCCCGTTCTCCCCAATATTCCTCAAGCGTTCCGGGTGAACCTGCCGCTTTCCAGGCACGTTCTCCTTGGGCACTTTTAATCGAGGTGAGGCAGACCGTGTTAACCAAGATTTTGTGAGGTAAAAGTTCTTTAGAGAGTGCCTTCGTCAGAGCGATACCTGCCGCGCGGCTGACTGAGGTCGGACAGGACCCCGCGCTCGGTTGTTTACCGCCCGGATGCGTGATGTTAATAATTCTACCGCTGCCATTGTTTTTCATGTGTGGGATCACCAATCTTGCACAGCGGATAGCCCCCATTAACTTGAGATCTAAGTCTTCGTACCATGCTTCGTCGCTTGTGGTTTCAAAATCACCACCTGCTGAACGGCCAGCATTGTTGATTAAAATATCGATCTTTCCGAAATGGCTGGCGGTCTCTCCGATAAAATTCTCTAATGTCTCCGGTTTCGTTACGTCTGCGGGGATTGCGAGAACTTCACCTCCTGTCTGAGAACGGATGTCTGCAGCAGCATCCGCCAAAACCGATTCACGTCTCCCACAAATCGCCACTTTCGCGCCCTCTTCACACAAACGGAGCGCGATACCTTTACCGATTCCCTCACTACCGCCAGTAATGACAGCGATCTTTCCAATTAATCCGAGTTCCATAATTCCTCCTTTTTATTTTTAAGAAGTCTGGGCGGTTTTTATAGTAGATTCCGTAATTACTTATACACTCGTATTGTCGTGTGAACTATGAAATTATGTGTGCTGAGAGCACAGGCTAACAGCCTATGCTACAAGTGTAAATTTATTATCGGATTTTACTATAACATCAAAAACGAAGCCAGTAATGGAATGAAAGGGTTTTTGCGAATCAATGCTGGATTTAGTCTCTCCCCAGACGAAATCCGTTCCTTCACCATGAATGAAAAATTGGGTTTCCCTGCTTTAGAAGATCAGAGTATGCCTCTAACCTTTACAAAATCCCAAAACTACTTATTGCGAAAGTTGTTTGATATTGGTAGTGATGATATAAGTCTCACGTCCTATCGTCCCATGAGTTTCATAAAGACGGGCAGCGATTCTCTGAATCCGTCCTCGCGCGTCCCACCTACCGGCGTGTAGACACTCTCTAAGGAGATCGCACCGTCGTATCCATCCCGTTTCAATGCATTCACGATGTCATTGTAGTAAGGATCCATCTGTCCTCGGCGCATCGCGCAGAAGTCGAATGTCGCCGCTGGGAGATTCACAACCCCATCCTTGAGATGAACATGAGCAATGTGCTTGCGGATAACCTCGTACCCATCTGGATACGGAATTTCGGTACAATAAAGAGAACTGCACGGATCCCAAAGGACTTTCAGATGTGGCGCATCTAATTCATCAATCAACTTCTTCGCAAGGTGTGCCGATGTCACGTTACCGGAGATTGCGGTTTCGATGACAAGTGTGATACCCGCCGCATCGGCGATTCGTAACGGTTCCTCCAATCTGTCCAGGAGCGTTTTCCATGCACCTTCAGAGATAATGGGTTCTGCTCCAAAAAGCACCATCTCTTTTCGGAAACTAAAAATTCGCACGAGATTTGTACCAAGTGCTTGGGCAACATTAATACACCGTTGTAACGTTGTAATGTGTGCTCGATATGCAGGAGCGTCAACTACCGTATCTACAGGAAGGGCCGTGAGATTGTGGTGAGAAATACACGACACCTTTAGATTGCGATCCTCGATTAACGCCTTGACTCGCTCAATGTCTGCATCCGTCAGATCGCCAACCTGCTTTTCCCATAGATACTGTAATTCAACGTATTCCAACCCAGTCTCTACCATCGTATCGAGCGCATATTCGAAATCTCGGCTGATTCCATCTGTGATAGTTCCCAATTTGAACATTCAATACCTCTCAATTTCTTCGTCTTTGTAGGCTTCAAAACGCTAAATACATTTTCGCAAGATTCTGGCATTATAGTTATTCTGTCTTCCGAATCTCAACACCTGCAATGTTCTCAAGTATCTTGATAATTGTCCAGTTATCCTCATCAGGGTTCACTGCTTTTCCTGCTTGAAACAGTTCAAAAGCGGCACTTGCCGCGAAAAGCGGCACACCACAATCGCTTGCCATATTTTTCGCTAAAGTGAGATCCTTATACATTGTGCCGATATTGCTCTGTCCTTTGAAATTCCGTTCCAATATATTTTCTGTCGTGTCCCGGAAAAGGAAATTCCCAACGACACTCGTGCTGACAACGTCGCGAAGTGTTTCCGGTGTTACACCTGCCTTCACTGCTAAGGTCAGTGCTTCAAAGATACCAGCATAAGTGACTCCTATTAGGACTGCCAGTGCAGACTTAACGGTTTGCCCCATCCCAATCTCCTGTCCGACGTGATAGATGTCCCGCCCGACGGCTTCAAGCACCGGTTTTGACGCTTCAAACACTTCATCTGGTGCTGACACCATCATAGTGAGGGTTCCAGCCGCTGCGCCGGGTGCTCCACCACTGACAGGGGCATCAACCATATTCATCCCTTCTGCTGTCACCATTTCGGCGACCTCCATCACCTGTGAACGCCCGATGGTCGCCGTACAGATGATTATGGATCCAGGTTTCAGCCCTGCCAATAGTCCATCCGCTGTAAGGAGTGCTGCCTTGACCTGTTCAACATTCAGGACCATGATAAAGACAATGTCCGCCGCCACACCTACTTCGCGTGGTGATGTAGCGGCATGTGCCCCCTCTTGTACGAGTATTTCCAACGGTTCTGGCCGGACATCATACACTGTAAGTTCGTGCCCAACTTTCAGGATGTTTCTTGACATCCCCATCCCCATGTTGCCAACCCCGATTAATCCAACTTTAGCCATACATTACCTCAAGGTGTCTCGTAAAAAAGTTATGAAGCATCTGCGCTTTCCCTTGGTAAACGAGGCGCGTCTGCTGCGATTTCACTAATGTGCACCCATAGAATTTAGCACAGGTTTTCAGAAAAGTCAATTAATTTTCCCTCAATGCCCCCAATTTTCACATAATTTTTTGGCTAATTTTTGCACAATTTTTCCGATCTTGTGGTAAAATAAGATATTCATACATGTAGAGAGAAGGAGCCAAAGCTAATGGCAGATACCATCAGAGGTGCCGTCATCGGATATGGGGCGGCATTTAATATGGGCAAAGCGCATGCAAATATGATGCAACGCACCCATGGCATTGAATGTGTCGCTATCTGCGACATCGATCCAAAGCGGACAGCGGCTGCGAAGGAAGATTTTCCAGGAGTCCGCACTTATAATGAAATTGAGGCACTCAACGCCGACGAGGGTGTAGATCTCATAGCAAACGTCCTCCCGCATAGCCTGCACTGCAGTCCAACCGTCGCGAGTCTCAAGGCAGGAAAGCACGTTATTGTTGAAAAACCGATGTGTGTCACGATCGCAGAAGCGACAGAGATGATTACCACTGCCGAAGAGAATGGCGTTATACTATCTGTTCATCACAACCGACGTTGGGATGCCGATTTCTGGACGCTGCGTGAGCTCGTACACTCCGGGGTCATCGGTAAGGTCTTCAACGTCGAAATGTGGGGCGGTGGCTACGGTAAACCCAATCCGAATTGGTGGCGCAGCCTCAAGGCCATCTCTGGTGGGCAATTCTACGACTGGGGCGCACACTATCTCGATTGGTTACTCAATGTCCTTGAGGCACCGATGGTCAACGTTACTGGCTTCTATCAACCTAATCTCGTTTGGGACGACATTACCAATGAGGACCACGTCCAAGCGATTATTCGCTTTGCCGGTGGAAAAGTGGTAGCAGAGGGTACTATGGCAAACATCCAGATGTCTAACATCGCTAAGATCGGGGGACCCCGCTGGAAACTGCTCGGTTCTCACGGCGCGATTACCTCTGAAGATGGAGCGTTTAAAGTGTTATCTGAAGTTGAGGGCAAGCCTAAAGAACAAACAGTGGGTTACCAGAGTAGACCGGGACCGAGTTACTATGAGAATATCGTCGCACATTTGAACGAGGGCACACCTTTACTCGTGACACCGGAGTCCGCTCGCCGCGTTATCGCTATCATGGATCTGGCAGAAAAATCCGCTAAGACGCATCAGGCGGAAACCGTACCTTATGAGTTTGAATAGAATTATAGGAG
>RKRR01000023.1 GCA_007571305.1 Candidatus Poribacteria bacterium
CGTGCGATCTCAGATTTAACGTTTGAAGAGGGGATTTCGACGCGTTCATGTCCTGCCATGTTGGCATTGCGGATACGTGTGAGCATATCAGCAATCGGATCGGTCATCGACATGAAAGATTCTCCTTATTTTGTTCTCGTTTTTGAATAACTGTTGTGCCTGTCATGTTTGTACAGAGAGACAACTCATCGAGTCCTCTACCAACTTGCCTTTCGGACACCAGGAATTTTACCGGCGCGAGCAGAGAGACGGAAACAGATACGACACAACTCAAACTTACGAAGATACCCACGCGACCTACCACAACTTTTACAACGACTGTATTCTCGAGTTTGGAACCGCGGGGTTCTTTTCTGTTTGGCAATCCATGATTTACTTGCCAACCTGGATACTCCTTTTCTTATGTACCCATAGTATCTACGGGTGTTGAAGGATTAGCTGCTGGTAAAGGATACCTCTAAAATCTTTCCTGAAATTTAAGGAAAGATATCATCTATCTAACTATCTTCGGAAGGGCATTCCTAAAAGGCTTAGCAATTCTCGACCTTCTTCGTCAGTTGGGGCGGTGGTAACAATCGTTACATTCAGTCCGCGAATATCGTTAACCTTGTCATAATCAATTTCAGGAAAGATTAACTGTTCCGTGAGACCCAGGGAATAATTGCCACGACCGTCAAAAGCTTCGGGTGATACACCACGGAAATCCCGAATTTGGGGTAACACAACGTTGATGAGGCGGTTAAGAAATTCATACATCCTTTGCTTCCGTAGCGTAACCTTACATCCGATCGCCATACCGGGAGTACGTCCCAGCTTTGATGGACCTCTGATTTTGAACGCAGAGATAGACTTTTTCGCACGGGTGATCACCGCGCGTTGGCCCGCAATAAGCGTCAGTTCTTCTACGGCATCTTCCAATGCGCTTGGATTCTGAACTGCTATACCAACACCAATATTCAGTGTAATTTTGTCCACTTTCGGAATCTGCATCACATTTTTATAATTAAAATGCTGTTGCAATGCGGGCATAACTTCCGATTGATAAAATTCTTTGAATGGGCTCATAAGCCTTATATCCTATAGAGATTGCATGTTCCGTGAGAGATGCTTTGCAATGTACTTTTTCAGCAGGATCCGGGATACTTTGTCCCGATTAGCCATCAATCTTTTTGAGGTTAGAAATGTGGATGGTGCCCTCACGTTCAACGATGCCACCTTGTCCTGCTTGGTTTGGTCGGAGGTGACAAACAACGATATGTATACCTTCAACGATTGCTCGCTGTTTCTTTGGGAACACCTCTAAAACGACTCCTTCTTTCCCTCGATCTTGACCACTGAGGACTAAGACTGTGTCGTTCTTTTTGATATGTAGTTTTTGCTGTGCCACAATTGTCCTCCTAAATGACCTCGGGAGCGAGCGAGACAATTCGGGTGAACGCCTTTTCTCTCAGTTCACGCGCGACGGGTCCAAAGATTCGAGTGCCACGCGGTTGATTCTGCGGATCAATGAGCACTGCGGCATTTTGGTCGAATTTAATATAGGAACCGTCTGAGCGTCGATACTCTTTCGTCGTGCGAACGACAACTGCTCGAACGACTTCACCGGCTTTTACCTGTGTATTGGGTACTGCTTCCTTGATGCTTGCTACAATCACGTCGCCTACGCGTGCGTAGCGTCGACGGGTTCCCCCAAGCACACTAATGCACATTAACTTCCTTGCGCCAGTATTATCAGCACAGGTTAACCGAGTATATGATTGAACCATTTTTGTATCCTCCTCTACCGTCTTCAAAAGGGAAACCCGTTTGGAAACATCAGAGTGGAGATGAAACCCTTTCTTCTCAAGTGCCGAGCGAACCACGTTGCTGCGTTTTCACCCTTATATGGGGATTACAAACCATGCGCACTGCTGTTGGCACTTCTTAATCGTTTGCGGTCTGTGCTGCGTTCACTATCGCTTGGACCCGCCACCGTTTATGACGACTCAGCGGTCGGGTTTCGACAACCTGCACCACGTCACCGACGTTACAATTGTTCTGTTCATCGTGAGCCAGAATCTTTTTCGTTTTCCGGACTACCTTTTTGTAAAGGGGATGTTGAAAGCGTCGAACAATCGACACTGTGACAGTTTTATCCATACTGTTCCCGGTAACAAGACCTGTCCGAAATTTGCGATGTCTTCGTCTTTCCTCGCTCAACTTTATCCTCCAAACCAGTCAAAACTTATTTATAGTGCGTTTTTTGAAAACACTATAAATGTGGTGAGATGGAATCGGGCTACGGTATATAGCCTATCCCTGTAGGTCCGGTCTATTCCGTACGGAGCCGTAGGACGGTTTTCACGCGTGCGATGTCCTTCCGAATCTTACCGATACGTGTTGTGTCCTCTTGTTGCCCTAAAATACTACGAAATTTCTGGTTAAACAGATTCTCTTTCAGAGTTTGCAGTTCACCTTCCAATTCTTCGGTCGTTTTTCCTCGGAGTTCATCCGCTTTCATTTTTCCGAACCTCCATGCGTGCCGTCAATTTTTTAAACTATTGGAATCTGGGCATCGTTTTTCTACAGATGTT
Organism: Candidatus Poribacteria bacterium; assembly: GCA_007571305.1. GTDB lineage: Bacteria > Poribacteria > WGA-4E > WGA-4E > WGA-3G > WGA-3G. Next base: position 2,574 of record RKRR01000023.1, read on the forward strand.
GCTTCACAGTTGAAACCCGCCGGGATTCAGGTTAAAAAATTTGAAGTTACGCATTCCGTGCAACGAACTTCGTTTTGATTGGCAATTTATGGGCGGCTCGTTCCATCGCCCCTTTTGCATCTTCAAGTGAAACGCCGCTTAATTCATAGAGAATTCTGCCGGGTTTAACCACAGCGACCCAATGTTCAGGGGGCCCCTTCTTACCTTTACCCATGCGCGTTTCAGCAGGTTGTTTACTAAGTGGCTTGTGTGGAAAAATTTTAATCCAAAGTTTCCCACCACGGCGTACATATCGCGTGATAGCGACACGTGCCGATTCAATTTGATTGCTGGTAATCCAGCCGGCTTCCATTGCTTGCAAGCCGTATTCACCGAAGTTAATCTGTGAACCTCGGAGTGGCTTTCCACGACGTTTTCCACGATGTACGTAGCGGCGCATCACGCGTTTAGGCATTAACATTTAAATGCCTCCTTAAAAATCTGCCCTCCGTTCTGTTGGGCAGTTATGAATTGCTTCTGGAATCTCGATCGTTTCGACGCTGTCGGCGCCGACCTCTTCCTCTACCCTGTTCCCTGGGTTGTCGGGAGCCGGAACGTCTATCCCCGCGGCGGCGTTGCGGACGTTGGGAACCTGTGTCTTCACGGCGTCCAGATTGACGGCGGACGGACGGTTCACCCTTCAGATTATCCGGGACACCGATAATTTCACCTTTGAAAATCCATGTTTTGACCCCGATTTTACCGTATGTTGTATTTGCTTCCGTAAATCCGTAGTCAACGTTCGCTCTGAGGGTGTGAAGAGGGACGCGTCCCTCAATACTGGATTCAGCACGGGCGATTTCCTTGCCATCCAGTCTACCACTTACCATGATTTTGACACCCAATGCCCCAGCTTGTATTGAACCAGAGATTTTCCGCCGCATTGCTTGTTTAAAGCCTGCACGCCGCTCTATTTGTGTTGCAACATCTTCTGATACGAGTTGGGCATCCAGTTCTGGTTCTCTAATCTCTGAGACATTAATCCTTACAGGACAGCCAACCTCTTTTTCGAGCATCGCTTGCAGTTTCTCTGCTTCTGCACCGCGACGGCCGATCACAATACCTGGACGTGCGGTATGGATGTTAATGCTGCAACGGTCAGCTACGCGTTCCACTTCAACACGCGAAATACCGGCACGCGCAAGTTGCTCTTTGACGAACTTCTGAATTTTAAAATCTTCATGGAGCCATTTGGCATAATCCCGCTCGCTGTACCACTTTGAATCCCACGTTTCAATGATTCCTAAGCGTAATCCACGGGGGTGAGTTTTCTGTCCCACGCAAACCTCCTATCGAACCCTGCCCCGTTCGCGACGTGAAGTACAAGTTGTGCTATTGGTGTTTTGTAAGTGCGCGGTGTTACTCACCATTATCACTGCTCTCCTCATCAACGACGACGGTAATATGGCTGCTCCGTTTTAGGATTCTATTTGCCATACCACGTGCCCGGGGACGTATCCATTTCCGCGTAATCCCTTCATCAACCCGAATCTCTTTAACATATAAGTCTGTGATATCGATGTTCGGATCTTGATATTGCGCGTTCGCAGCTGCTGACTGAATCAGTTTGTAAATGATAGGGGACGCGGCTTTATGCGTAAAGCGCAGCTGACTTAACGCATCCTCAACGTACTGATCACGGACGAGATCGGCTACTAAACGTGCTTTCCGCGGCGCAACCGACGCGTTCCTAATCTTAGATCTGGCTTCCATCAGTGTCTCCTAATAAAAGCAATTTTCTGGTTTCATTGTGATTCGTGACAAGGCATCCGATTAGGGTGCCTCGGTATACGATGAAAGCTATCACAAAGTTATCTTCTTGCTGCACCACCTGAATGAGAACGGAAGGTACGCGTTGGTGAAAATTCTCCGAGTTTGTGTCCTACCATGTTCTCGGTTATATACACTGGAAAGAATTTTTTCCCGTTGTATATTGCCAGAGTGTGTCCAACTAACTCAGGGGTAATCATTGAACGGCGGGACCAGGTCCGCACCACCCGTTTACTGCCGGAATGTTCCATAGCAGCTATCTTCTTAGCAAGTTTCGGGTCTATGTAAGGTCCCTTTTTGATAGAACGCGCCATTGTGTTTCTCCTTTTTAACGAGACTTATCCGCAAGATAGAATTAAAAAATTATTTCCGTTTTCCAACAATATAGCGGTTCGATTTCTTCTTCGGATTTCGGGTCTTATACCCTTTGGTGGGAACCCCCCAAGGTGTGACTGGATGCCTACCACCGGAACTCTTTCCTTCACCACCACCATGCGGATGATCGATCGGATTCATAGCCACGCCTCTAACTTTCGGGCGTTTTCCGAGCCACCTCGAACGTCCAGCTTTACCGATAACGATCTGGCTAACGTTACCGACTTGCCCAAGTGTTGCCATTGCTTGGACAGGGACGAGGCGAATCTCACCTGACGGGAGTCGGATACGTGCGTACTTCCCTTCTCTGTCAACCAACTGCGCGGCGGCACCAGCACTCCGTACGAGTTGCCCGCCTTTACCCGGACGCATCTCGACGTTGTGGATCGACGATCCGAGTGGGATTCTCTCAAGAGGTAAAGCGTTCCCTGCGCGGATTTCTGCATTCTCGCCTGAATTTAACATATCGCCAACCTGAACACCGACAGGGGCGAGAATGTAGCGTTTTTCACCGTCAACATAGTGTAACAGGGCAATATGCGCGGATCTGTTCGGATCGTATTCAATTGAGGCGACTTTGGCAGGGATGCCAAACTTGTCGCGTTTGAAGTCGATGATCCGATATCTACGCTTATGTCCCCCACCACGGCGTCTCACAGTCAAGCGGCCACTGGCATTCCGACCGGCTTCCTGTTTCGCACCTTTGACCAGAGATTTTTCCGGTTTACTTCGCGTAATCTCTTCAAAGGTATATCCAGTCATGAACCTGCGACTTGGGGTTATAGGTGAATAAGTTTTAGGCACTCTGATTTTCCTTTTTTATAGTCGTCAGCCTTCAGTTACAAAAGGTTCATCCGCATGCAAGAACCCTTTCGCTACATACTGTTCCTATATGGTTTCAAATGCTTGGATAGTCGCGCCTTCTCTCAGGGTAATGATCGCTTTCTTCCAATGGGGTTTCCTGCCCCGTTGATAACGCAACATTTTACCTTTGGGCTTACCGCGAACACGCATCGTGCGAATTTTAAGAATATCACCTTGAATGTCAAACAATTCTTCCGCGGCTTGACGAATCTGCGGCTTCGTTGCCTTACGATCGACAACGAACGCGTACTTGTTAGAGTCACGGAGTACTGTGGTCTTCTCCGTTATCAGCGGTTGTAATATGATATGATATGCATCTTTCATCAGTCTTATCCTTCTGTATCTGAACTGATGTTAACAAATTTGGATTCCAACTTATCAGCGGCGTTCTCGGTGATTATCAGCGTATCATGCCACATCACCTCATAGACATTGAGATTATCCCATGTGCAGACGTTAACTTGTGGAATATTCCGGATGGAAAGGTAAATATTCGGGCTGTGTTCATTGAGAACAAGCAGAACTTTTCCCTCCGCATTCACCGCCTCTAACATGTTAACTATATCTTTCGTGCGAGGTTTTTCAAGTGTGAAATCTTCAACGAGAATGCACTGCTGATTCTGAAATCTGTCTGCAAGTGCACTGTGGAGTCCAAGTTGGCGAACCCGTTTCGGGGTAGCCTGTCGGTAACTCCGCGGTTTCGGACCGAACGCTACACCACCGTGTACTCGAATTGGGGACTTGGCATGCCCGACACGAGCTCTACCCGTTCCTTTTTGGCGGTAGAGTTTTCTCCCGCTGCCTTTCACTTCACTCCGGGTTTTTGTTGATGCCGTGCCTTGCCTCTGATTCGCGAGGTAAGCAACGACACACTGGTGGACGACAGTGCCATTCACTTCAGCGTCGGTGAATGCATCAGCTAATTCCTTTTCTCGGAGAACACCCCCGGATATGTTGTGTACGTCTAAAGTTGACATATTTTCCTCTTGACAATCTTAAAGATTACCTACCTATGTACTCGATGCTTTAGATGCCTTTTTAATCAGCAGCAAACCGTTGGGTGGTCCGGGTACAGCACCTTTAACGACTAATAAGTTGCGATCAGGATCGGCTTGGATCACGGGTAAGTTTTGAACGGTATGCCGTTTGGCACCGTGCCGTCCCGCCATCCGTTTTCCTTTAAAGACCCGGGAAGGTGTCGCGCTTGCACCAATGGAGCCAGGACGACGTAAATCTTGCTCGCCGCCGTGGGTTTTCTTACCACCCGCAAACTTCCAACGTTTCACCACACCGGTAAAACCGCGTCCTTTTGAGGTGCCTGTCACGTCAACGAGTTCACCCTCTGAAAAGACGCTTGCATCGACAATACTTCCTACAGACACGTCCGCAAGACTCTGTACTCGAAATTCTCGAAGCACAAATGCCGGATCAACGTCAGCTTTGGCGAAATGCCCTCGTTTCGGATTATTCATGCGGTTTTCTTTCTGCCTTCCGAAACCCAATTGAACTGCCTGATATCCATCTTTTTCTTCAGTTTTAAGTTGGACAATTGGACAGGGACCTGCTTGGATGACGGTAACGGGGACCGCTTGACCCGAATCCTCGAAGACTTGTGTCATGCCGACTTTACGACCGATAATTCCAGTAACCATTTTCTTTCGCTCTCCTCCTTTAGGGTTTGCAAGCCTGCCAGCGATTCACAGTCTCTGAGGCGTGCGCTGCGATTTTCAAACCTCCGGAGTGGAGAACAATCATTTCTCCGACTACAATAACGTGATTTTGACATCGACACCTGCAGGCAGGTCCAAACGCATCAAGGCATCAACAGTTTTAGGTGTCGTCTCTAAGATATCCAGCAGACGTTTATGAATCCGCATCTCAAATTGTTCACGTGACTTCTTGTCTTTAAACGTAGAACGTTGAACGGTATAGATATGCTTTTTCGTCGGCAATGGAATCGGACCGGAGACAGCTGCACCTGTGCGTTTCACAGTATCTGCTATTTGCTTTGACGACAGGTCTAACAACCGATAGTCAAATGCCTTGAGCCGGATGCGAATTTTTTGATTGTCCATCTTTTCGTATCGCCTTCATCAAACAGAGGGTTAGTTGTTTACATCTTGATGCTGATGTATCAAATTCCCTGTGTTGATTACTTAAAAAGGCGGAGCGCATGCTCCGCCTTATCGTTTTATTCAATAATTTTAGAGACAACACCGGCACCGATGGTCTGTCCACCTTCCCGGATTGCGAATCGGAGTTGTTCTTCCATCGCGATCGGTTTCGTGAGTTCCACGGTAATCTGGGCATTGTCGCCGGGCATAATCATTTCGATGCCTTCAGGGAGATCCATCTTTCCGGTTACGTCAGTTGTGCGGAAATAGAACTGCGGTCTGTATCCGGTAAAGAATGGATTCCAGCGTCCGCCTTCTTCTTTTGTGAGAATATAGGCTTCGGCTTCAAATTTGGTATGTGGCGTAACGGTTCCGGGGACTGCCAAAACTTGTCCACGTTCGACTGCGTCACGGTCAATACCACGCAGCAGCGCACCGAGATTGTCGCCAGCTTGACCTTCATTGAGGTTTTTACGGAACATCTCAACACCTGTGACAACAGTGTCTTGTGTCTCGCGTAATCCAACGATTTCAACAGTATTTCCGATTTCAACGGTGCCACGTTCCACACGTCCCGTAACGACAGTACCACGCCCACTAATAGTGAAGATGTCTTCAATCGGCATCAGGAAGGGTCTATCCGTATCACGAACGGGTTCTGGAATGTATTCATCAACAGCAGCCATGAGTTCGAGAATGGGCTGGCATGCTTCGTGTGACGGATCGCCACCAGATTCCATTGCTTCAAGAGCGGAACCTGCGATGAGAGGAATATCATCTCCCGGAAATTCGTAATCGTTGAGTAGTTCACGGACTTCTAATTCGACGAGTTCGAGTAACTCTTCGTCATCGACCATGTCTGCTTTATTCAGAAAAACTACGAGAGATGGCACGTTCACCTGCCGTGCAAGTAGCACGTGCTCACGTGTCTGAGGCATAGGACCGTCAGCAGCAGATACGACGAGGATTGCGCCGTCCATCTGTGCTGCACCTGTAATCATATTCTTGATATAGTCAGCGTGTCCGGGGCAATCAACGTGCGCATAGTGCCGATTCTCGGTTTCATACTCAACGTGTGCTGTATTAATCGTAATGCCACGTTCTTTTTCTTCAGGTGCCTTGTCGATTTCGTCATATTCCATGACGTAATCCGTGTTAGCGAGTTTTGAGAGCACCATCGTAATTGCTGCTGTCAGCGTTGTCTTACCGTGGTCAACGTGGCCGATTGTTCCAACATTGACGTGTGGTTTAGTCCTTTCAAACGTTTCTTTAGCCATTTTTGTCCAAGCTCCACTAAAAATTTATTGTTATGTTGGTTATCAGTTCACCTACTGTGCAGGCTTTCAGTTCACTGACAACTGAAAGGGTTGCGTAGCAACCTACACTGAAAACTATTAAAATCCTGCGTCCGCTTATGGGAAGCGAGAACACTCCCACAGTTCAGACACCTTAACAACTACTTAACGATTCGCTGATGAAATTAAGTCTTCCATCACGCTTGTTGGGACTTCGTTATAGTGTGCAAACTCCATAGAGTAGTTGGCTCTACCCTGTGTGAGCGACCTAAGGGTTTTGACGTACCCAAACATTTCTGAAAGAGGAACATCAACACGAATAACTTGAATACGAGATTTGGCTTGCGTTTCCGTCTCACGTATCTGCGCACGCCGCGAATTCAGATCGCCAATTACTTTGCCGAGATATTCGTCCGGAACAATAACCTCAACGTCCATAATCGGTTCAAGGAGTGTCGGGGTAGCACGTTTCATTGCGTCTTTAAACGCTATTGAACCTGCCACAGAGAACGCCATTTCCGATGAATCCACGGAGTGGTGCGAACCGTCTACCAGTCTTACTAAGACATCAACAACTGGATAGCCAGCCAAAATACCCGTGTTCATCGCGTTTTCAATACCTTTCCGGACTGCTGGGATGTATTCTTGCGGAATAACGCCACCTTTGGTTTCGTCAATGAATTCGAAGCCTGCCCCTTTTTCAACGGGTTCGACCTCGAGCACAACGTGTCCAAATTGACCTCTACCACCAGATTGACGCACGAAACGTCCCACAGACTTAACTGCTTTGGTGATCGTTTCCCGATAGGCGACTTGTGGGTTACCAACATTCGCCGAAACATTAAACTCGCGTACGAGTCTATCAACAATGATTTCGAGATGAAGTTCACCCATACCGGACAGTAATGTTTGTCCTGTCTCGCTGTCTTGATGTACTTTAAAGGTCGGATCTTCTTCAGCGAGTTTCGAGAGGGCGAGATTCAGTTTATCAATATCAGATTGGGTTCGAGGCTCAATGGCGATAGACATCACCGGCAGCGGGAACACCATCGTTTCCAATGTGATATGTGTCTTCGGGTCGCAGAGTGTATCACCAGTTGAGAGGTCCTTTAATCCAATTGCAGCAGCGATGTCGCCCGCGTAAACGGCTTGGTGTTCTTCTCGTTTGTTGGCGTGCATCTGCATTAACCGCCCAATCCGTTCATGCTTCCCAGTTTTACTGTTGTAGACTGTATCCCCTTTCTTGAGGACACCAGAATACACACGTAGGTAGGTAAGTTTGCCAACGTGCGGATCTGTCGTAATCTTGAACACTAAGGCACAGAAAGGCTCATTATCATTTGGGCGACGTGTTTCCTCTTCTTCGGTCTTTGGATGAAAACCTACCACTGGCGGCACGTCTGTGGGGGCTGGTAGATACGATACAATCCCGTCTAACAGAGGCTGTATGCCTTTATTTTTTAGAGCGGTTCCGCACAGAACAGGGACAACATTGCCAATAATTACAGCGTTTCGTATTCCTGCTTTAATCTCTTCAGGCGAAACTTCAATACCCTCAAGGTATTTAAACATGAATTCTTCGTCGTAATCGGCGATAGCCTCCAACATCCGATCGCGATACTCGTTCGCCATCTCCTCCATTTCTTTAGGAATGTCTGTTTCTTGAATGACGGTACCATCGCCGCCAGCGTCTGTTTCTATGTTCCAGACTTGGCCCTTCATGGAGATGAGGTCTACGATACCTGTGAATTGTTCTGCTGAACCGATTGGAAGTTGCACAGGGATCGCTTTAGCACCGAGTCGCTCTTCCATCATTTCAACGGTGCGGAAGAAATCGGCACCGGTTCGATCCATTTTATTCACAAACGCTATTCGGGGTATGTCGTATTTATCTGCTTGTCTCCACACGGTCTCAGATTGAGGTTCAACCCCGCCGACTGCGCAAAAGACTGCGACTGCCCCGTCGAGAACGCGAAGCGAGCGTTCAACTTCAACGGTGAAATCAATGTGCCCCGGTGTATCGATGATATTGATTTGATGTTTTTTCCACTGACAGGTTGTTGCAGCGGCAGTGATCGTAATGCCGCGCTCCTGTTCCTGCACCATCCAATCCATAGCAGTGGTGCCATCGTCTACGTCGCCAATCCGATAGAGTCTACCGGTATAATACAGAATACGTTCGCTGACAGTGGTCTTCCCGGCATCAATGTGTGCCATGATGCCGATATTCCGCATGTGGGGCAATTCTAAACGTTGTGGGTTGTTATTTTTCTTATCCGCCACGGTTGAACAACTCCTTATGTGTGTTAATGCTTTGGCTATAAGCCGTGACGCATTTTCTTACCATCGATAATGTGCGAAAGCTCGGTTCGCTTCTGCCATTCGATGCTGATCCATTTTCCTACGGATTGCGCCGCCTTCGTTCCGGGATGCTTCAAGTATTTCGCCTGCGAGGCGTTCTGCCATCCGTCTTTCACCGCGGTCGCGTGCGGACTGAATAATCCAACTAAAAGCCAATCGTTGTTTCCGTTCTGCTTTTACATCAACAGGAACTTGATACGTCTGACTCCCTACACGCCGAGGTCTAATTTCCAACACCGGCTTGACATTGTTGATTGCTTGGCGGAACACGGCGAAACCATCTTCGTCCGCCCGGGATTCAATAATCTCAAAACTCTCATATAGGATCGATTGCGCAGTGCTTTTCTTTCCATCCAACATGAGGCTATTGATGAATTTTGACACCAACTTACTATTATATTTCGCGTCAGGATTCACATCCCGTTTGCTAATGTTTCCACGCCTCGGCATTTACTCTTCCTCCGTTGTTTAACCCGGTTTCCGCGCGCCGTACTTTGAACGACCTTGGCGACGGTTATCGACACCTGCTGTATCCAATTTGCCGCGGACGATGTGGTAACGCACATTAGAGAGGTCTTTCACTCTCCCGCCTCGGACTAAAACGACTGAGTGTTCTTGCAAATTGTGATCGATCCCCGGAATGTAACAGGTAGCTTCGTAACCGGTCGTGAATCTCACGCGAGCAACTTTACGCAGTGCTGAATTCGGTTTGTTCGGCGTTACTGTTTTTACCTGTAGACAGATACCGCGCCGCTGGGGACACTGCTCCAGTACCGGAGATTTCGTTTTTTTCCGGGACTTTTTGCGCGGTTTCTTGATTAACTGATTAATTGTTGGCATCTCGGATCTCCGCAATAATGTGTCTACTAGTCCTTCACATAAATAAAAAAGCCCCACGCGGGGCATCACAACTTCAACAAATTAACGTGGAATTTAGGTACGACGTTAGAATGTTTCCATATAATTGCCCCTCGCTTCCAAAAAAGTTGATTAGGGTTCGCAAAACTTTAATATTATACACAATATTTTAAACGATGTCAAATTTTTTTCAGAAAAAGAAAAAAAAGTAGAAAATTCTCATAATTTTCTACTTTTTTATTAATTTTCCGCCTAAAATCACCGTTTGAACGCTCAAATTTTCGTCAATGATAACGACATCTGCTGTTTTACCCCTTGCAATTGAACCCACCGAATCTGCAACGCCTAAATTTTGTGCCGGCGTTAAAGTAGCCATTGTTAAGGCATCTTCCAGGGAATATCCCCAATTGATGACGTTACGGACACCATCCATAAGTGTAATTGTTGCACCCGCGAGCCGTTCAGTAGGCTGTCCTATATCCAACCACACCGCTCCGTTGCGGACATATTTCTCGGTGTTATTGGCTTCAAAGGCTGTGTCGTGTGCAGAAATCGCATCTTCGTTGAGGCGATAGGCATCGAGTTCTGGCACATAGGTTGCCGAGGCTTGCCAGTCTTCTGCAGGGACACCGGCGAGTTCTGTGCAGTCTGTAATTAACCCAACGGCGTGAATTCCTTTTTGTTGGATGAGGTTATTTCCCCAGAAAGGGTGGACATGATGTTCATCTACGATGAGTTCTGCGTGGATATCTGGATGTGAGAGGACTGCTTCAAGTACTCCAAGTGCGCGATGGTGCATCCCACTCATACCGTTGTAAGTATGGGTAGCACGTGTCACGCCTGCGTCGATTGCGTCCATTGCTTGTTGATATGTCGCGTTTGTGTGTCCCATCGCGATAACAATGTTATTATAGGCATCTGCTCTAAAGGTCGCGAGATGCTTGATAAACTGCAAATTTTCATCGTTTTCTGGCGCGACGGAGATCACCTTTAAAGTGCCATCGGAAGCTGCCCACATTGCATGAAATTCTTCAAAGTTCGGAGGTGTGATGTATTTCGCATTCTGGGCACCGTTCTTGGCGAGACTCCCAAATTTCCCCTCCACGTACGACCCTAAAATCCGAGAACCGTCTGATACCGGTTCGTCAATGACATGTGCAATCGTCGATAAGGCCCTATTAATTTGTGCCATACTCCCCGAGGAGATTCCTAATACCAACGAGGTGACACCGCTACGGGCATGTGCGCGTGCGATTGTTGCAACGTCCTCAACCTGCCCTGTCATACTATCATAACCACCGCCACCGTGCACCAATCCATCAATCAATCCGGGAATAACAAGGCATCCGGATGCATCAATACTCTCCCCTGACGGTTGCAGTACTTCTGATGTTATCGTTGAAATTTTGTCGTTTTGAATGACGATACTCCCGTGTCCATGGTGTGCTGGAGTGTAGATGTCGCCATTCACAATCGTAAGTGTTTCCATGTCGCGAAAATGCCTTGAGTCTTTGCCTATATCTGTTCCGCTACCCATAAGATACTTTGTGCAAGGAATCGTAAAAAGGGCTCTACCTCAAAATCTTTCTGGTGCCCTAATGAAGTATAACAGACACGTCCGCCATTATGCAAACGCGTCCATGCTACAGGTTCTGAATGCTCGCCGGTATGTCCCATCAGTAGTAGAGATGTATCATCGCGAAGTGATGGGTTTTTGTAAAGGCTTCCATAACAGGCAAACGTTGGAATGCCGTTCAGAATAGGATGCTCTGTAGCGATGAATTCCACCTGAGTGAGAGGACCGTCGCCGTAATGACCTTGATAGTCGCCTCCCAATACGACTTTATCGAATTCCAGCCAGTTTTGATAAGCATGGCTGGCTGTCCTAACACCAACGAGCGGCTTGCCTTGTTCGCAGTACGCTTGGAATTGCCTAAGTGATGCACTTTCTGTATTGAGACGGCGTGTGAAAACCAACAGCGCGTCTGCATCGTCCAGCGCGGCTAACGAAGGATCGTGATCTTCTGAATTGTAGACGACTAAATTCGCCTGGATCGGATAGTGTTTTTCAACGAACGTTTTGAAGGTCGTCAAGGATGCCTCGGAGTCGTACTCAAAAGAACCCGAAAGCATACACAAATTAAGCAAGGGTTTTCTCCTATTTTCTTTCTAAAAAAACGAAACTGTACGGATAAGGATTTTTCTCGTCAGGTTCACCATCAATGCGTTTTACTTCTTGCCACGCTCTCGTATCGAACACGGGGAAATAGACATTACCTTTGAATATAGCGTGGATCTGCGTAAGATAGAGTCGCTTGGCATGGGGTAAGAAGGCTTCGTAGATCGGTGCGCCGCCGCAGACCATGAGTTCTTCTGCTCCTTCACAACGTTTAAGAACCTCTTCTACTGAATGTGAGACGATGCATCCTTTCGGTGCTTTATAAGTCCTGTTTCGTGTGAGAATGATATTGCGCCGCTTGCCGAGCGGACGTTTCAGCGTTTCAAAGGTTTTACGTCCCATAACGACGGGCTTACCAAGTGTCATATCGCGGAAATGCCGTCGATCGACTGGCATCTGCCAGGGGATATCTGGTCCATTACCAATCAATCGATTTTCATCCATTGCGGCAATCATTGAAACTACCATATTTTATGGTTCGACTCCTTCTTCGGGTTCCCCCGCTCTTATCCCACTCAAGACCTGCTCAGCAAAATGGATAACTGTCTCTTTTGACATACGAGGAACGAGTTTGATTTGCTTTTCTTGCTCCCATTCAATCTCAAATTCTTTCGTGTTCACAAGTTCGTTAATTCCGGCCTGAATGGTCTCCAGATCGATTTCAAAATGTTGGGCGAATTCCGTGATATCCAGAGCTTCTTCAGTTTGAAAAGCAAGAACCTCTATCCAGAGCCACATTCCTAACCGTCGTGTGAAGTGAGAGAGATTCTCGGTTGTCTCGACGAAGCGGGTAATTGATGCGAAGCAGTAGGCGGCGTGATGCGGGTAATTGATTATAATCTCTTCAAATTCCTCAAAAGCGATTTGGATGAGAACTCTGGCTTCCTCTGTCAATCTGGCTTCCTCTGTCAACGTAAATTCGTCTGATACTGAGGGGCTGCCGTTCTGTTCCGAATTGTCCAGGGGGTTTTGATTTTGTTTTTTCTGTTTCATGAATTCCACTTAGCAGCATGTAAGCTCCCTGTTATTTTAACCCAAGTTGCTACTTATAAGATTTTGGGTATGTAGAGACCATTTTCATCGGGAGTCATTGAATATCCGCGGATTTTTGTAGCGTCCACTTTCAGTTTGTGCACATTTACGCACAGGAAACCAACGGTTTCCTATGCTACAGAACTGGCAACTTGGGTTAGTTGGTAGAATTGGAAGAGATGCGGAAATATGCAATGAAAATCTCCGGTGTCGTCCCAACTCCCAAGCACGTTATATCTTCATGTGGTTCTATCTTCGTAATGGACATTTGTTGAATCCAATCGTTAGGCAGTCCAATTGCTTTCTCGCTTACCCCACCCCCGATGTATCCGCTTCCTGATTGCACTTGATTGAACCATGTTCTTGGTTTACCGGAACTGTGCCAATATGCCGTGATTCTGTCACCTGATCGAAAAATTTTTGCATGTCTAAAACTGCCTGGTTTGCCACTACCACCAATATTACGAAGATAGCTGTCGGGTCGAGAGGACGTATAGACGCAAACAGACGGTACTATCTGGGGTGATTCCTGCCATTTCCCATCAATAGACTTCCACATTATATGGGTCTTAAATGGAAATTCTGAGGTAGATTCCACTGTAGGATGAACCATGATATGAAAGATCGCAAGATCGTCCAGCCTGCTTATCCCCTTAATCTCAAGCGTCTCGTGGTTTTCCATGATTGCGAAAGATTTCTGCTGCCATGCCCCAATTGGAATAGATAACTGCCTTTTTTCATGGTGTTTGCCCGTACCAATATCCAACTCCAAAACGTTGTCCTTGAATTCAAAATTGGCAATCTCTGAATCCGCAGGCAGAACCCAATAAAGAGTTATCATGTCTGCTAAGCGCGAAATCGCATATTCATTCTCGTTAGACTTCCCACAACTTACAAATAGCAATGCAGTGATACTTATCAAAACTATCTGCAGTTTCATAGATAACTCCGTGTGTAGTGTCTCCGGATTTTTAGACAATCATAGGCGCGCGAATAGTCTCGTGGTGTTGGTAATCTATCAATTGAATGTGTTGCATCTTGAAAGCGTCAATTGACTTAATCTTCGGATTCAGTTCAAGTTTCGGAAGCGGATAAGGACTGCGTTTCAACTGGATTTTAACGGCTTCAAAGTGTTCATGATAGATGTGTGCGTCGCCTAAAGTAAGAACAAATTCACTCGGTGTTAACCCCGTTACGTGAGCGACCATGTGTAGGAGAAGCGAGTAAGAGGCGATATTGAATGGTACCCCCAAGAACATATCGCAGCTCCGTAGATAGGTCTGCATCGACAATTTGTCATCGGCTACAAAAAATTGGTATAACACATGACAAGGCTCCAGTGCCATTTGATCTAATTCTGCGGCATTCCATGCTGAAACAATATGCCTACGACTATATGGATTGCTTTGGATCTGCTTGATGACATCCCCTAATTGGTCTATCGTGCCATTTTCTGTTCTCCATCGTCGCCACTGGACACCATATATCCGTCCGAGGGAACCCTCGCGTCCCCAGGCTTCAGCGTTTGCGTTCCATATCCGCGTGCCGAGTTTTTGAAACTGATCGACATGATCGTAGCCCCGCAAGAAACCTAAAAGCTCCGCTTTCATTGATCTAAAAGCGAGTTTCTTGGTTGTTACGGCAGGAAACCCATCTTCCATGTTGAATCGCATTTGCATGCCAAAGAGTGCCCGAGTTTTTCCATTTCTGCCCTCTCGGTCAACGCCGGTATCTAATACCTGTCGAAGTCCATCTATATATTGTTCCATAGTTGTCTCTATGTGGTTACCTACTTCAAACCCAATCTCTTAAAATCGCTACTATATCCTGTCAAGATTTACCCCAAATTACGTTACGGAATTCCGCCCCTACCATACAATCACTGTGGTTAGGGAACCGCACCTACCGGGGAATTGCGTAACACCTATCTTGTTCTATATCTACGGATCTGTGCTGCCGAATCCGCCTCTGGAGGCCGTGGACATCTGTTCTATCTCATTCCATTCTGCTGTGTCTACACGCACGAAAATGGCTTGTGCAATGCGACTCCCTCTTTCAACCGTAACAACGCTATCTGTGAAATTGTAGACCTGAATTTGCAGTTCATCCTCTTCACCACAATAGTCGTTGTCGACAATACCTACACCTTGCGGTACCATCAAGCCAAATTTGCGCGGTGTGCTGCTTCGCGAACATACCATTAACATATAGCCAGGGGGTGTTTCAACGATGACATTCGCTGGGATCAGGACGATGGAGTGTGGGGCAATCTCTGCTGATTCTCTACAAATCAGATCAAAACCGACGGAACCGGAGGTTTCGTATTTCGGCAAAGGGAGCGTCTTATCAATGCGTTTGATATTGATTTTCATAGGTATTACGGAACTGCGACTCCCACGGTCTTACATTCTATGCGATAAACGGAAGTACTCGCCGTGATAAATAGGGTGCTCCAGTTATCTCCACCCCATGCCAAGTTCGCCGCGCGTTCAGGGACGAGAATAATTCCGAGATGTGTTCCGTCCGGTGCGAAGACCCAAATGCCATCGGGACCTGTTAAATAAACATTCCCGTGTGTATCGGCTTTCATCCCGTCCGGTTTTCCGGTATCCCCTTCCTCTTCACCGAAGATGCGGTCGTTTGTGATTGTGCCATCGGGTTGCACATCGAAAGCTCGCACATGCATCCGTTCAGTGTCGTTAATGTAGAGGATGGACTCATCTGGTGAAAAGCAGATACCGTTAGGTCTGTCGAAGTCGTCAATGAGAAGGGTCAGTGTCTCACCGTTTGGGGAGAGGCGATAGACACCTTGAAAATCTAGTTCTTTCTCTGATTCAACGCCGTAAGCCGCACTCAGCCCATACGGGGGATCGGTGAAATATATGCTTCCGTCGGATTTCACAACGACATCGTTTGGACTGTTCAAACGTTTTCCCTGATAATGTGATGCGATTGTGATAACGTGTCCATCTGCTGTTGTTCTTGAAACCCGTCGGTTTGCGTGCTCACAAGCAATGAGGTGTCCGCCTTTATCGTAAGTCAAGCCGTTTGACTTCCCAGAGGGTTCACGGAAAACAGTCATTCCAACGTTTGAATCCCATCTCCGCATCTTGTTCGCAGGAATATCACTAAACAGCAGGAACCCTTCTGTTGCGTGCCAGAGAGGTCCCTCGGTGAATTCGCATCCTGTTGCTATTTGCTCAACATCTGCCCCTGAGTCAACTAAATCTGTTAATCGTGCATCGCGTACGTCAAGTGCCATCTGTTTCCTTTCAAATATCCTTGACAACTCTCTCAATTAATGTTAATATAGTCTTTAAAAATGGTGGATATAGGATTTCGTGCAGTAAGAATGTGACTTGCACGTCCATTAAAAAAAGAACGTGCCTGGAGCGACTCGAACGCTCGACCTTCAGCTCCGGAGGCTGACGCTCTATCCAACTGAGCTACAGGCACATGAATTTTAAGTCAGGGAGGTTAAATGAATGAAACTGAACCTGATTTACATATACCCTTAATTTTAACAGACTCAACGTCTTTTGTCAAGTTTTTCGAGAGAAAAAATCTAAGGAGGAAGATCAGGGTGAAACGTAAATTTCAGAAGTCCTCAATCCTTGCGGTTCTGGTTGTCTTTTTATTTAGTTTCGCACCAGATATAGTAGAAAGCCGGCGCGGTTTTGGGGGGGGACGGAGTTTCAGTCGTAGTCGCAGTTATAGCCGTAGCCCCAGTCGGCGGAGTACCACACCGAGGCGTTCCTATACAAGCCCACGGACTTCGACGCGGATGACCCGCAGTACGGGCAGCACCTATAGCAGAAGTGGGGCATCGAGAAGCACTGGGACGCGTGCCAGCACAGTTGCACGTCAGCGACAGACTGCGACAAATCGTGCCAGAGCAACGACTGCAACAAATCGAAGCACGACTGCGACGCGGAGCGCAACGCGCAGCCAGCAACGGCAGGTGAAGGCACAAAATCGGAAGCAGGTGCGGCAACTCAAAGCAGAAAACCGGACTCTGAAACGGCAGAACCGAAGAGCGAATCGAGAGACAGCACGTGCTCGCCGAGAAGCGCGCCAAACGATTAACGTCAATAACTTCGGTGGTTATTACCCAATGATGGGATATCCGATGTATCCCTTGGCAGCATCTATGGCGTTTAACAACCTCATGTTTGGCATTTATTTCCACGACTACTACAACCATGCGATTCGCCATAGTTACTTATGGCACTACCACCATCGAGACTATGATCGCTCGCATTGGAGTGCTGAAAAGCAGGCAGAGTATGAACTCTATAAGGATTACTACGAAAGCCAAGGCATAGAGCAGAATCCGAATTACGTGGATCCCGGAACGAACCGAGATGAGAATTATGTCGCAAGTTACGTCGAGGAGAATCCTGATAAGTTTTATGGGGACGGTGCCGAGACTTTCACTGTTGACGAACTTCCAGATGAAGGGGCCTTGAAGGCAGAACTCCTTGCCGCCGCTGAGGAAACACCTACGGTAACAACGTCCGCTACAACAACGAGCACAACGCGCGCACCACCAGCCACACGAACTGTCGTTGTTGAGAAGAAGACATCGGGAGCAACTTGGTTTCTGCTTATCTTCGGAAGTGTCCTCGTTGCTGGTGTGATTATGTTAGTGATGTATAACAAAGGTTATTTTTAGGTGGGATCATGGCACTATTTGGCAGAAAAGGTGGTAAATCTCTGTTTGGTAGACGAAAGAATGCTGAACCGAAGAAACCGGAGCGGCATGAGTTGGTCGACATCCCACTTGAGAGCATGATTGAACTCTCTGACATCATCACTTATGAGGAGACGGGGAATACTTCGCATGCCTTCAAACTGGCCATACGGAAGAAGTATGAAGGTGACAGCATCCGTCGTTATATGTATCACATCCGTGATGCAGAAGAGGAAGTCGTTATCGGTGTCGATCATGTCGCTGGAACGAAGGATGACTACGAGATTTCCCGATGGATTGTTGATGATGAGTGTGAACTCGGCGATCCGTTGCCTGATGTGATGACGCTCTATTTTCCTAATCCGGAGAATGAGAACGAGGACATTGCTGTCGAATACAACCGACAGGATGTTGTCACCGCAACGCTTACCCTTACCAATCCGGAAGGCGAAGAGAAGTTCGACGTTGAACTCCACGAATACGCTACTGAGAACGACGAGTACATGTCTATTGAACGCTGCGGCGACTGGTTGACTTTCTACGTTGGAGTTCTTATCACGCGATCGGATATAGAGATCTATCCAGCGATGGAAGCTCCATCTGAACGCACGTAAATTTTATCCCTGATTTATCCGTAAGGCGAGGTTTTCCGACCTCGCCTTATGCACAATAACCCAACTTGCCACTTACACAATTTTAGAGATGTATCTGCTATATTTCATTGAAAACGTTCAGAACCCGCAGCATTCCGTAGCGTAGGAGACCGTCAGTCTCCTGCGTGCTTAAGATGCACAACCTCACAGGTTATGCTACAAGGTAGCAACTTGGGTTACAATACCTGAAAAACTGGAAAATTTTTATGACTTTCGTTTTTCCAGTGGCGATCATTCTGGGCAACTTTGCGGAGTGGTTGCGTTTCTGTCTATTAACGCCGCATATTCACCAGATAAATTCCGCTTGCCACAAGGACTGCACCTACCAATAAGCTAAGTGTCAACTCGTCCCCTAAAAACACATAACTAAACACGACCCCCGACAGTGGCGTTGCGAAAAAGAGAACAACGAGTTTACTTGCACTATATCTTTCAAGCACCGCAGTCCACGCCAGAAAACAGAAACCGGCGATAACGCCACCTTGATAGAGTAAAGCAGCACTACTTCTGAGTGTGAGTTGCATCGGTTGCCCATACTCTAAAAGCAAACTCATGAGGACATAGCACGGGAGACTCAAGGTGAGTAGCCACGCCAAGAGTCGGTATGGGTGAATGGATTGAATTAGTAATTTCGTCACGACAACGCGTAGCCCTAAAAAGCATCCGCTCACAAGCACAATGATGTCGCCAAGGACGCTCGTTTCACCTTCTCCGAGGTTTGGGGCAACGGTTACGAAAACGCCACTGAAGGCGACAACGATCCCTAATGTTTTTGCAACAGAGAGGCGTTCGCCTGGAATCCAGAAGTGCGCAAAGAGTGCAGTAAAAAAGGGATAGACGTTAATAAAAATAGTGGATCGGGATGCCGTTGTGAATTGGGTACCAGTGTTTAAGCAGATAATTTGGAGGATAAAGATCGTTGTGAGGAGCAGCAGACGAGGGAGTTCGCCACGGCGTAAGCGAAGTGAAACCCCGCGATAGAGTGCCCAACTCCCAATGACGACAAGTCCAATCACGAATCGGAAGAACGCCAATGCCAATGGAGGAAAGTCTTCCAAGCCGATTTTTATGGATGGCGAATTCCCTCCCCAAAGAAAAGCGAGGAGCAAACTGAGGGCAATAATTTTCCCGTGCGGCTCCTCACTGATAACGCTTGGTGTTGGCGATGTCCCGATGTTCTCTTTTCTATTCAAACGAAACTGTTATCCTCGGTGGAGGTCATTGTTCTCTGAAAAATTTTGGATCAATCGTAGGCACCGGGGCGATGATTGCCCATTAATCGCTGTTGGCGTTCCGTTGCCTGCTCCAAGATCTCTTCATCGAACTGAAACCGGTTCAGATAGGGTGGGTATTTTTGGGTGATCATCCGATTCGCGTAGTGCACTTGTAACAGATAGCGAGTTTGGTCGCTACGGTTTGCTGTGCCTCGATGCCAGACTTCGCTTCGGAAAAGCACGACATCGCCGCCATTGCAGAGGATACTCTTTTCTGATGCCCCTTTCCACTCTGTCTCACCATCAGGTCTCCGTCCGGAAAGATGGCTACCGGGGACGAACTTTGTTGGTCCGAGGTCTTCGTAGAGGTCATCCAAGTAGTAATGGGCGGTTGAGATGAAAATTGGCACCTTGACACGCGGATCTTCCAAAATGTCTGCTGGTAGCGGAATCGGTAGCCAGTCTGTGTGCAACCCTTGATCGGGGCGACCGGGGCCCGTTACCCACGCTGTCATACCGATGACGTGACAATCTTCGCCGTGCACCGCCTCTGCTAATTCTATCACTGGAGAGAAATCAAGGTACTGTAAGAAGACGGGATCGCGGTTGAAGGCATTGTTGATGTGTTTGTTAAGGAAACCGTTTCCATTCTCTGGCGTGCCGTGCCGATCAAAACTCTCAGGAATTGCGGTTAATTGATCCATTGCCGCACGCAGTTCCGCGAGTTGTTCACCCTCGATAACCTTCGGTAGATAGGCGTATCCATCCTCCTTCATCGCCTTGACTTGACCCTCGAGATCAGGATAGGCTACAAGAGGTAAGGCTTGGCTCATTGTTTTTTCTCCTTTAATTTAAAATACTCGAAATGGAATCTCCCACTTCTGCATTTTACAACTTTTCAGGCTTGATGTCAACTTTTTTCCGAACAATTCGTTAACAAAATGCATCCAATATAGTGTTATAAGGTAACTAATCATCACAAAAAGAGGAGCAAAGAAAATGAAAGATAAAAATGTAACAACCAAGACTCATGAAGCGTCTAAAGACGCAGCGATCCGCGTCTTCGGAACTGTCCTGGAATCCCTACCGGGGAACCTATTTCAGGTGAAATTGGAAGAGAATGACTACAAAGTTGTGGCGTATCTTGCTGGCAAACTCATGCAGCACAAAATTTGGGTGCTTCCTGGCGATCAGGTTACCCTGGAACTTTCTCCGTATGATCTGACGCGTGGACGCATTATCTGGCGGAATCCCGGCTCTTAGGTGCCGTTGCATGAGGAACTCTTTGATGCCACCCCTGAATCAGACTATGGAAGGCATTGTAATAAAAGCACGAAGTGGCACTTATGAGGTACAAGTTGGCAAACAAAGTTACACTTGTGCCTTG
Organism: Candidatus Poribacteria bacterium; assembly: GCA_007571305.1. Taxonomy (GTDB): domain Bacteria; phylum Poribacteria; class WGA-4E; order WGA-4E; family WGA-3G; genus WGA-3G. Next base: position 23,408 of record RKRR01000023.1, read on the forward strand.
CGCCACCACCTCATTGAAGATGAAAAACGGCGGCTCGATGAGACGAAGGAGATGCCGTACGTGGATCTCGTCGCAGTTGGCGACCGGGTACGGATTTCTACTGCTATGTCCACAGCGGACGGTGGACACATAGAGGAATGTCTTCCGCGGGACACCCAGTTTGGACGTATTCGCATGGACGGTTGGCGACAGGTTATTGTGGCTAACTTGGATATGCTACTCATTATCTTTGCGGCACGGCATCCAACCCTCAAACTACGGATGCTTGATAGATTTCTCGTCACCGCGGAGGCATCTGGTGTTGAGCCGGTCATCTGTATTAACAAACTTGATTTAGCAAAATTAGAGAATGTGCAACGTGAACTCAGTTTATATGAAGAATTAGGTTATAAAGTGGTTTATACAAGTATCGTGACAGGCGTTGGTGTTGAAGAATTGCGGGCGGTGATGCGGAATAGGATTGCTGCAATTGTAGGTTCATCAGGGGTTGGGAAATCGTCTCTGCTCAATGCAGTGCAACCCGGACTCCAGTTACGCACAGGTGAAGTGGATACTCGCATTCATAAAGGAAGACATACGACAACGGAAGTCATGCTACTGCCACTTGAGTTCGGCGGGTTCGTCGCGGACACGCCCGGTATCCGAACCCTCGGCTTGCTTGAAGCTGATGAAGAACAGGGGTTAGATATTCATTTTCCGGAGATGCGCTCTTATATTCCAGAGTGCAAATTTGCTGCGTGTACGCACCAACACGAACCAACGTGTGCTGTCAAGCAAGCGGTTGAAGTTGGCGATATTAGTCCGCTCCGATATGAAAGTTACCTCCGAATCTCTGGATTCAAGGAAGGGAGATATGAACGAAACTCAGATAAGAGAAGAACGGACCGAAACACGCGACGCCGTAGACGCTGATCTACAAAAATGGGAAGATGCTATTCAGAATTTGATCCGTATCATTGAAAAGAGTGAACAGAAACTCGGATACTTCCAGAACCGCGTAAAGCAAGCACAATTCATGGATCGTCCGAATCGGCGTATGATTCGAGCCGCGGGGGCTCAGGTCGGTGCATACTCAACGCAGTTGGAAGGCTTGAGAAGTCAGTTGCGTCAATTGGAAAAACTTCACGGGGGCGGTATTCATCTCCGACAGGTCGCTGAAAATGAGCTGCGTCGAATTTGGGGATGGCTAAACCGGACGGGCATCAGGAATCTCCTCTACGCGACACAGGTATCATTTGAAACGTTTCTCGAAGATTGGCACCGTTGGACCGAGAATGAACAGATGCACGCGCTGGCTGTTGAGATCCGGACGACACGTGTTCTCATCGGATTTGCTCTCTTGCACTATGATGTAGGCACTGTTACCCTTAAATTCGTCATTATTCGACCTGATTATCGCGCTCGCGGATACGGTACTGATGCACTCCTTGAATTGGTACGTTACGGGTTTGAACAACTGCAGGCTGAGCACATCACACTACAAGTATCACCTGACAATGGACCTGCACTCATCTGTTTTGAGAATGCCGGATTCCAATATCTCAGTTACACCGACACCACAGAACAGGCTTACACGATGGGCATTGAGCGCAGCGAGTGGAGCGGCGAGAAGTCAATAGATGAACAGACTGAAATGCCACGGCTCAGTACCCCACTCAAAGTGTTTTTTGATAATAAAAAATAATTTTTTTCATAAAAACACCAAAAAGTGCATCCGAAAACGTGTAATAAACGAATCATTGTCATTTTTATGGCGATGGTATCCTAATGCCGCTGTGTTGCGGAAAAGGAGGTATTTGTTATGTTAGCAAACCAGAGGAGGTGTGGCACTTAGTGTTACGCCCTTGCGGTGTGACACTGAGTGTCGCACTCTTTGGAAAGGGACGGGGGGTTCAAACCCCTCTGTCCCCTATTGTGAAGGTATGCTGTTTTCGGAATAGAACGGGGACTTCACTACACGTCGCAGACTGAACCGGATTTTTATGGCATATTTTTCTATTTTTTAGTAGACTATTTAGTATTCAATCACGCACGGTTTGCAAAAGGCAGTCTTTACGAAACGTCATTGACCCGCTTGCACCGCTCCCAATCATAAAAAAATAAGGAGGATAAGGAGGTAGCCATTATGTTATCAATGAACCACGCCACACTTCACCTAAAAGTATTCAATTGTGGCGATGGTGCCTCTGACCTTTGTCGATAGTTTGATTAAGGCATAGGCGCGATCGCCTCATATTCGAGGGAGTTGCTCTATCTATGCCCAAGTTTAATCCCGACTTTTGGGAAATTCCGGTGCCACCGGAGTATTTCGATCAACTTACTACCGATGACTATTTCTGGTATCGGGCACCTGATGACGAATATACAGAGATGCGTCACGCCAAGCGACAGGCAGTTCTCAAACAGATTCGCCGGATTATCGCGAACGAACTAACCAAACGCCAAGCCGAGTGTATTCAACTTTACTTCTATAAAGGTAAAACGCAAGAGGAAATTGGAGACATTCTCGGTATTTCCCGTCGTGTTGTCAGTCAACACCTTTTTGGTGTTACTCGGAACGGGAAACAGATAGGGGGTGCGGTTAACAAGATCCGAAAGGTGTGCCGAAAACAGGGAATACAGTTTCCGTAGGTGCAGGAGCCAAGTCTATATATTAACCTTACCAGTGCGCTTCAATGCGGGAGGAGACCTTAAAGGGTACCTCTCGCTTGAAAGCACTTCATCGGAATCAATAAAAATCTCGACTAGGAGGTCGCTCCTACAGAAGAATAGCGATCAATCCTTAAAAGTAAAGTTGGGATTCGGGGCTCCTTTCTGTGAGAGAATGGCATGCTTCTGGTGTAGCAACCCCTAACTGGCTTCCTTGAACCGATATCCAACCCCGTGTACTGTCTCAATATCCTTCCCGAATTCCCCGAGTTTACGTCGAAGGCGGCTGACATGCGTATCCACTGTCCTATGGATGCCGTAATACTCTGGTCCCCATATCACGTCCATGAGAATATCGCGGGTAAAGACGCGTCCTGGCGAACGTGCGAATAACGTAATAAGTTTGAATTCGGTAGCTGTGAGATCGATTGAGCCGTTTTCGGTCAAGACCTGATGTTTGTCCAAATCTATTGTGAGTCCGTGCATTTCAATCTGCTTGGTGTTTTCTGTTTGTTTGCTGGCTTGGATGCGGCGTAGCACAGCGGATACTCGTAGTACGACTTCTCTTGGACTAAAGGGTTTTGTGATATAATCATCTGCACCGAGTTCCAAGCCTGCCACCCGGTCCCGTTCTTCGACCTTCGCGGTTACCATCACGATAGGGATATTTTTGGTCCTTGGATCATTCTTTAGTAACCGACAAACGATAAGTCCATCCACTTCAGGGAGCATCAAGTCTAACAAAATGAGGTCCGGCGGCTTTTCGACAGCCCGATGGAGAGCATCTGCGCCGTTCCGGACGTAATCTGTTTCAAAACCAGCTGCTTGTAGATTGTACCGTAATAGGTCCACAATGTCACGTTCATCTTCAACAATTAGAATCTGTGCATCCATCAAAGCCTACCTTTTTCGTATAAAGTGGGTTGTAAAGATATATCTGCCTGTTGTATCTTTTGAGGTAAGATAATAGGTTTATATCTAAAGTTAAGCCTGCGTAATATTTTATAGTCTGATACTTTTGCAGATCGTGTCCGTCGTTGCTCCTTCCAAACAATTTCTTGAAACCTAATCTGTCGCGGGGCTCTTTTATCTTGTGCCCCGCAAGGGTAGAAAGTGTCCAATGCTTTTCTGTTCACTGTAGAACCACTTCTGACCGATAATGATTACATCTCTATTTTAACAAATTATGATCTGTTGTGTCAATTTTCAGGGCGGTCAGTAAGAGTCGGGAATCGGAGTGTTTGCTTGGCTGTTTCCACTCTCCTATAGACAAACTATTGGTAACGCGAGTTTGATAAAAATTAGTCTGAAGATTCTTGGGTATAAAGGGAACCCTTTTTGGTAGAATGAAGTATCCAATCTTCGACCCAAAGGCGTTCTCCGATGCGTATGGTATCCCTTTTCTGCGAAATACACGATTTTTTTATCAGGAATGAAGTCTGTCCATCAGTACACTGTCTGCTAAGAAACGCATCTTCGGAAACATGAGACAATCGCCTACACGCATCCGCGGAAGAAGTCTACGCTGAAACTGTGCGAACTTCAGATTGGTCCTTGCATCAGCAATAATTTCCAGTTTCCTAACGTCGCATACTCAGAATCGGACAGAAGAAAAAATCAATGAAAATGCGTGAAAAATGTGTTATTATTTTCTCTAAGTTGCCACTTCGTAGCACAGATTATTAGGCTGTGCAGCTTCGCAACGAAAATGACCCGGAATACGCTCAACCTTGCGTAGAAACGAAGAAGTCTCGGTAAAAAATTGGGCTTCGTGTATCTGAAATCATAGAGGTAGCAACTTGGGTTAAAATAGAAGGGGGTAATGACTCATTACAACGCTAATAAATATGGCTCATCTGCCATGGCTGGCTTGGAGATCACATTTTTGCTTTCTCTGCATTTCTGTTGTGTTCGCGCTTTATTCTCATAACGTCTTCGGTATGCGTGGGTTCACCTTAGAAAGTGCTGCTACACAAAAACAATATGAGACCCGTTTTAAGGATATGGTTTCAGCGGAAAGATGCCAACATAAATTGCGTTATCTGACTGAGGAGCCTCATCTCGCTGGGACAGAAAATAGTCGTAAAGTCGCGGAATATCTTCGGAATGAATATGAAAGTTACGGTTTGCAGGTTCAGGTATACGAGTATCACGTATATCTTCCGCATCCGCTTGAGGTGCATGTAGCACTGCTCTCACCGACCGAACACCTTGCTATCGGCAAAGAAGCGGGTTGGGAGTGGGATAAGGATTCTTATGAAACAGAGATTGTGCCAGGGTACAACGCCTATTCGCCTGATGCGGATGTAACAGCCGAACTCATCTACGTCAATAAAGGGTTACCCGCAGACTACCAAACTCTCGCCGATCAAGGTATCTCGGTGGAAGGAAAGATCTGTATTGGACGATATGGTGGCAGTTATCGTGGTGTGAAAGCTAAAGTTGCTGGCGATAACGGGGCAGTCGGTTTGATTTTATACTCAGATCCGGCGGACGATGGATACATGCGTGGTGATGTTTATCCTCGGGGCCCGTGGCGTTCTGGTGATGCAATACAACGCGGAACCGTGAAGTATATCTTTCAACACGCCAGTGATCCACTGACACCCGGTTGGGCGGCGACTAAAGATGCAGAGAGACTCTCATTTGACGAAGCCACAGATCTTCCCAAGATTCCTGTAGTGCCTATCGCTTATAGAGATGCCGAACCATTTCTGAAAGCACTTGCAGGACCAAATGTTCCCTCCGCGTGGCAGGGCGGCTTACCTTTTGCCTATCACATTGGACCGGGACCTGCCAGAGTGCGAATCAAGGTGCGTTGTGAACACAGCATCCGCCCAATCTATAATGTTATTGCGACTTTAGAAGGCACGAAGTATCCAGATCAGTGGGTAATCTTGGGCAATCACCATGATGCTTGGATTTATGGAGCTGCAGACCCTGGCAGCGGCACCACTTCGCTCTTAGAGGTTGCGCAATGTTTGGGTGAACTCGCCAAAGCGGGGACACGTCCGAAGCGAACGATTGTTTTTGCGTCATGGGATGCCGAAGAATTCGGTATCCTCGGTTCAACAGAGTGGGTTGAAGATTTGAAGACGACACTCCAGCAGAAAACTATCGCATACCTCAATGTAGACATCGCAGCGACGGGGGGACGGTTCTACGTGAGCGCAACGCCGTCGCTGCGGGAACTCATGCGCGAAGTAACCCAAAATGTCATTGATCCGGGAACGCTCAAACCCGTTTACAAGAGTTGGAAAACAGCACAAGGCAAGGAGATTCCGCAGATCGGTAACCTCGGAAGTGGTTCAGATCATTCGCCGTTTGTTGGGCATGCGGGTATTCCTGCTGTCAGTATGGGATTTGGAGGTCCTTATGGGGTCTACCATGCCATGCAAGATAATTTTTACTGGATGACACACTTCGGGGATCCGACTTTTCAATATCAGGTTGCGATGGCGCAAGTCTGGGGCACACTTGCATTGCAGCTCGCCAATGCAGATGTTTTACCTTTCGACTACGAGACGTATGCGACAGACCTGATGACCCCTTTGAAACTGTTGCAAAATTCTGGCTCGAAAAACAAGATTGCCAAAGATGTTGAGAAATTAGACGGTTTACTCGCAGAATGGCAGCAAGCAGCAGGGAGACTCAATAGGGAACTTACGCGTTACCTCGCTTCTGACGATCTATCTCAGATTTCGAAGATAAACCAGCGATTATACCAATTAGAGCGGAACTTGACGAGTGAGACTGGCTTGCCGTTACGCCCTTGGTTTAAGCATCTCATTTATGCCCCGGGCCTTAACACTGGCTACGCGGCGGTCATTTTTCCTGGGGTAATTGATGCACTGGAGAGTGGTGATGATGCAGCGGTACATGCAGAGATTGATAGATTGGTTGAGGCGTTCACACGAATGATTCGAGGGATTGACGGAATTCGGAGTATGCTGTAATTTGTGATTAATATGGATGAAAACAGGGTCTAAAAATGGAAAACTGAATGGCTCTGTTCTCGGAATAATCAAAGTCCAAAACCACTCATCGCGTTTGTTTTATCGGGTTTCGGGTGTAACTGCTACTGCTGATTCTGCTTTCAACATAACCGAATCGCCTATCTGAAACGTGCAACGGTAGTCGGTCTGGACGAAGTAATGTTGCCCATCCACTTCGACCTGATATGTGAAATCGTGCCCTTTAAACGCTTTCCCGACAATGTGCCCGCTTTTAATGTTACGCTGAGCGTCAAATGCCATCATCTGCAAACATTCGGGACGAATTGAGAGCAGCGCGCTCCCACTCTCAGCACCTTCCACTTTTACACGTCCGAACGGGGTTTCTGCGATCCCATCTTTGATGTCTGCGCGAATGAAATTCGTCTGTCCCAGAAAATCTGCGACATAAGCCGTTTTTGGATGACGGTACACCGTCTCGGGGGTGCCGATCTGTTCAAGTGAGCCTTCTTTCATCACTCCCAATCGCTCGGAGAAACTCAATGCTTCTTCTTGGGCATGTGTGACAAGCACCGCGCTGATCCCTTCGGTTTTCAGGAGCGATCGGACTTCTTCACGGGTAGATTGCCGTAACCCCGGATCAAGACTTGAAAAAGGCTCATCTAAGAGGAGTAATTTCGGACAGGCAACGATAGCGCGCGCCAACGCAACCCGCTGCTGCTCACCACCGGAGAGGTGGTGCGGTAAACGCGAATGTAAATTCGTCATGCCGACCATTTCCAGCACCTCGAATGCCCTTTCCTGCCTCTTCTTTTTCGACACCTTTCGCAGTCCAAAAGCTACGTTTTCAAGAACATTTTTGTGTGGAAAGAGCGCATAGTCTTGAAAAACGAATCCGATGCCTCGTGATTCGGCTGGTACATGGACGTTGCTGCTGGCGAGCGTGCGCTCCGCCATAGAGATTCTGCCGGTGTCCGCAGTTTCAAATCCAGCGACTATGCGTAAGGTCGTCGTCTTTCCACAACCACTGGGGCCTAAAAGGGCGAAAATTTCACCTGGATAAACCGTGAAACTGACATCTTTCACGACAGGGGTAGCGGCAAATTGCTTCGTAATAGATTCGACAGTGAGTAGTGGTGTCATTTTTTAATTTCTACCGAATACACAATTCAACACAAATCTGATATAAAGTTAAAAAATAATTCGGTAATTGGTGGGCAATGAATGGTTTCTCTACTACAAACAAGGTTGCATGTAGTAATTATCATAACCCAAGTTGTGAGTTATGTAGCATAACCTGTTAGGTTGTGCTCTTAAGCACGCAGGAGACCCACGGTTTCCTACGCTACGAAATGCCTCCGAATCATGAGATCGTTTCAGCGAAAAATGGAACGAGATGCCTAAAATCTTGTGAGTGGTAACTTGCGTTATCATAGTATATAGCTGTCTCGGTGAATCCTAAAAACGTTCCCTCAGTAGATGAGATTTCCAATTGCATCATTGCTTGCTAACAGCCAACCTTAAAGTGTATGTCCGGCGCCGGACGAGGGCATGTATAGATGCAATGCGAAACTGATGAGGCTTAGAATGCTCCGTGGAATATAATCACCCAAAACCAATCCGAGGAAGAAGGGGATCGCTTTGCGATATGTTTGCCAACCCGAAAACCGCAGGATCAGGAACTTGATGAGCCAACTCACCATTACGGGAAACCAAAAATAGATAAGACCACCCCATGACGCGCCTGACAACACATAACCTGACGGATGTAGCGTCCACCACAGCAGGCGGGTTCGTAAAAAATTAAGAAGAAAAACAAAGGCGAATCCACCACTCATAAAGATCATAGCGCTAACATCTGGTTCTTTGGGATGCTGTAACCAACTTTGAAGTGGGTTGAAACTCTCCCATCCGAAACGTCCAACAACGCCTTGACATTGCGCCAGCACACCGTAATGATAAGCAACTTGCAAATACGTCCAAAACGTCGCCAATGCTCCGACAGCGATTGCCAGTGCCATTCCCAATAGCAGCGTCTTACCGGGCATTCCTGAGCGTTCTCCAATCCGTAGGGATTCAATCTGGTTCGGCATCGGGTGCGAACGGTTGCAACGGTTGAAAGCATACAGAAATGTCATTATAGTGAGATTCGTGGCACCGAGTTGCCGTGTTCCGAACATACCTACCATCATCTGTCGCGGATTGATACCGATGACTTCGTGGTAAGGCGGACCGAGTTCAGCGCGCACGCGTCCTATCGCTATGGCAAATGCTATGAATAAGGCATAGAATACACTAATTGCCCACAACGACATACCCGCGGCATAGCAGAATCCGAAAACGAGTCCTATACTTAACACAGTCAGGACTGTGACTGTCCGATAGGAGAAAGGTTCGTTGCTATCGTCCCCGCGTTCGATTCCGATTACATGCCGGAAAAAACGAACGAAATGCCGGCGGCTCATCCAGAGTGTCAACACGGCGATACCCACCCAAGCTCCCGATGCGCGGTCGTTGAAATGCAAAATATTGAGGTTTGTTACGCCAACTGTGCTTGCGATTACGCGTTCCGCACGGGTGAGCCAGAAGAAGAACCACGTCGAGAAGGCAAGGTCAAGGGGCATGAAATAGGTTAATCCAACGATCGCAAGGTTAAAGGACATTGAGGCATAGCCGATCGCATTCCAAGGGCGTTCCGTAAAGTGCCGGTCGAGTCGATAGTTAGGCGGTAGCGCAGGGATAACAGGAAAAATGTCGTGCAATCCAGCCATCACGCGGAGGAGCGCGGCGATCCCGAATCCGAACCAGAGGGCACGAGAGCGAAAGAAGCTTCGATTCGTTGTCATTTGCAAGGGCAATTGGGTTAAGGGAAAACTCAGTTTTTCGCGTTCCATCCACTGTTTGCGGAGGAGGAGTCCTAAACAGAGGAGTGAACCGTAGAGCAGAAAGATAAAGCCTGACCAAAGGAGTGCAGGTCTCACCCAAATGCGGAGATGTTCTGCCCAATAGATACTCGATTCACCTTCGTAGTAACCCGCTAACCACTCGAACTCGTGGACTGTGAGCCATGATGGAATGTGGTGTAGGAAGAGTTGCGACCATTCGTTTTCAGGTGTCGCGAACCAGAACGGATGTGCCAACGTTCCCATGAGAATTGCCATCATAGCGTGTCCTGAGATCGTGGACACCATCGTCACCATAATGTAAATGAGGAGCAATTCAGCAGGGGTGAAGGCAAGGTGTGGCGCGCCTTTATGGAGGAGGACGTTCAGCGCGAGCAACACAAATAGTGTAAAAACCGCGTTGGAAAACGGTGAAACGAGTGTGTAGACAGCATACCAGAGTTCACTCGCTATCCCTACCCAATACGCGTTAACAACAACCAGAATCAGTCCGACAATTAATGCTTTTTTCGTGATGACATCGGGTGGGTTCTCGATTCTGGAATTCATGTTTTTGGGATGGCTATCAGTTATCAGTTAAAGAAGGAACCGATAGTCCTAACACCTGTTGTGACCGACAGTTGAAGCCTGAGGACTGATAACTATTCTTCTGACGACTATTCTTCGGTGATAACCTCATCTTCCAGGGGGACGTTCGCTTGCGTCGTAGAGGGCGGTTCCGTTTCTTCTGGCATGGGGTTGAGATATTTTTCGACTTCATCGGCATGAATGATGCGAATTGCCTCTTGCAATTGTCTATCATACGCTAAGTTCACTACTTGATCAATACCGACATATAGATTAAAGAATTCCTCTGCGCGATGCTTAAGCCACCGCAAACTGATAGTGATGTGTTCTTCTTCGAGGGTTTGCTGTAGTTTTGGGAGGGCAGGTTCGAGCAGAGAGAAGTCCTTTGGCATTTCGCCGGGATTCCGGTGTGCGTCATCGATCCATTTTGAGACGAAATTTTGGACAGAATCGGTTGAATCGACCTTTCTGAGCATTATGCTTTCTATCTCGTCAGGTTCCTCAAGGTCAATATCGACGTGTGGTGTAATTCCTACCTTGTTAATTGAGGTGCCATTTGGCGTATAATAGGTGGAGATAGTGAGCGACATTGACCCCCCGTCAGGGAGTTCGTAGCGTTTTTGGACGACCCCTTTGCCGTAGGTTTTCTTTCCAACGAGGATGCCGCGGCGCGTATCCTTAATCGCACCCGCTACGATTTCGGATGCGCTGGCACTATACTCATTGACAAGAATGACAAGCAAAATCTCTGGAGGACACAATATATTCGGTGTTGCTTGGAATTCTTCGTTAAATTGGCTATTTGTTTCGCTTCTTGTTGACACGATAAGCCCTTTGTCAATAAAAGCGTCAGCAATGTGATATGCAGCATTCAAGAGTCCGCCTTGATTGTTTCGTAAATCCAAGATGAGGGCTTTCATACCGGCGGCTTTGTGTGCGGCGAGGGCGTTTTTAAATTCTACTTCTGTGCCATCCTTGTTTCCGATGAACCCTGAGATCTGAATGTAACCGATGTCCCCTTCAAGCATGGTTGATTTCACACTCCTGATAGGAACAATGGCACGGGTGAGCGTCACCTCGAAAGGTTCGAGAAATTTGCGTTGTACTGTGATTGTCACATCAGTGCCAGCTTTTCCTCTGAGCAAATCGATGACATCGTCCCGCGACATTCCCGTTTTTGCGCTGATGTGAATCTGTTTATCGTTGACTTTGGTGATGTAATCTCCCGCTTGGAGATTGGCGAGCGCAGCGGGTGTGTTTGGAATCGGTTTAGAAATCTTAATAAATCCCCGATGATCGTTGTAGATATAGATACCAAGTCCTCCGAATTCGGCATTGTAGAGATTTTCGACAGCGCGTTGGTGGTCGCGCCGTTTGATGTAATAGGTATATGGGTCATCAAGGGCGGCAAGTGCTCCTTTGATCGAGCCGCGGAACAGCTCATTCGTATCGTCTATCGGTTTATAGTAGTTTTTCTCGGCAGTGCGGATAGCCGTTGTGAGGGCATCAGTTAGCATCACACGGGTGATGCGTTCGTCTCCGCTTATGGCATCTTTTCCACTCGGGTTGATGATCAGAAACGGAATACCGATAGCAAATACTAAGACGATGAAGGACAAGGTGTATCTTTTCATAAAAATTTCCCTCTGCGGTTCAGAATATAGGGCAGCGTTTTCGCTATTTTTGAGAATTTTCTCTATTTTAACACGGATTCAGTGTTGATGCAACACAATTTTTAAGAGGTGGTTGTGTTTTCCAGCGGTTATGGAGCCAAAGCCACTGTTCAGGATATTTATAGATGGATGCTTCTAAATGGTTTAGCAGCTGTGTTGTGTAGGTTTCAACGTCTCGTTCAAAATTGTCGGAGGGATTGGGGTGAATTGGAGGTGAGATATAGACATGGTGACGGTCGTCAGGTTGACGGATGCTGAGTGAGAAAAGGAGGGGGGCTCCGGTCTTAATTGCTAATGTAACAGGACCGCGTGCCGCCGAAGCCGATTTCCCCAGAAAATTGACGAATATACCTTCAGGACCAGCGTTTTGATCTGCGAAAAAACCGACTGCCTCGTTGTTTTTGAGGGCGCGCAGTGTCTCTCGGATCGCTCGCTTCCGAGGAATCAGTTTTAAACTCATCTGCTCCCGATGTCGCCAAATGTAGGCGTTAAGTGGCGCGTTTTTCAGAGGGAAAGCGATGGCTTTCGCCCGATCGGGAATCAGTGCTCCATATACCAGGGACAGGAGCTCCCAATTCCCGAAATGTGGTAGGAACACAATCGCCCCTGTGCCACCTGCCAAGGCTGTATGGAGATTTTCGGCACCTTCTACTGTGACTTCGTCCCAGATGTTCTCAGCGTCAAGTAGAGGAAACCGGAGGAACTCAATGCAGGTTTTGCCAACGTTGATGAAACTCGCCTTGCAAATCTTTGTATGTTGCAATTTCGTGAAGCGGCTGCCGAACGCAATTTGTAGGTTGTTTAAGGCAATCTGTCGGCGTTTTTTGATGAGATGATAGCACAGCATCCCAAGACCGCTTCCGAGTTTCAGTGCCCATCTTTTAGGAAGGCGGCGGCATCCCCAACCGAAGGTTGCGACTATCCAGTATAGCCATCTATCTTTACGTGTGCTGCGCTTGCGGCGCATTCCTGCCCTCCTTTTTATCTCAGTTCATAACAGACAAATTATAGCACGTGTGGTAGACTTTATCCTATGAATTTTCTTTGAACACAAGGTATCAGTCTTGTCGAGGGTGAGGCAACTATGCAAGAACACAACGAATTAAGGGATTCAGGTAGCGGTGAAATCAGGACGACATCCCTGCAACCGATGGATTTCACGGATATTCTGAATGGCATGTTCAATCTGTATCGCAGCCATTTTGGGCTGTTTTTTTCCATTATGGTTGCTTATCTCGTTTTAGGGTATGCTATCGATATGGTTTCTGTATTTCTGGTTACGACCGACCCAATCATGAGTGTTATTGTCTTAGGTCTTTCTGGAATTTTCAGTTTTATGCTGTTCACCTTAGTTGCGATGGGACTGGCTTACGCGAGTGCTCATATCTATTTAAGTAGAGAGATGACGGCAGGTGCTGCCTTGCAGCAAGCATGGCGACGTTTTTGGACGTACTTCGGTGCCTCTCTGCTTTTGGGGTTGGTTGAATGGGGTTTATCTATTACAATTATCGGGCTTCCCTTCGCTCTCTATTTTGGGGTTCGGTGGGGACTCTACACGTTCCCTGTGGTATTTGAGGAGACGGGCGCGCGGCATGCCTTGAAACGGAGCACGGAATTGGTTAAAGGAAGCTGGTGGCGAGTATTTGGAATCCTACTGGTGATCACGCTTATTATGATTATGATAGCCTTTATACTCTCGGCATCTGCTGAGCTTCTCCTGAATTTGTTAGGGGTTACTGAATCCGCTGAATCCACGGGACCTACGGGTCTCTTGGAAACGATTCGGGATATATTCGCGCCAACCCCAAGGGATATCGGATGGTATGCCATTTGGAGTCTGGTAACTATAAGTATTAATGCACTCGTGATGCCGATCGGTGTTGTGGGATATGCGCTCCTCTACTTTGATTTACGGATTCGGAAAGAGGCTTTTGATATTGAGATGTAGGCACCAGAAATCGGGAGTCGGACACCCCTCCCACAAATCAATAGAAGCGAAACCCTATAGTTAAAATTTTGCCTAAATATGGAAGTTATACTAAAATGGAAGCGTTACCGAAAGAATGCCGCACTATACAGAAACTGTCTAAATTTTCATAGTAGATTACACTGTAACAGGAGGTAGACTTCATGAAGGTTTTAGCGATATTTCTTTTGACACTGGGTTGCATTGTCGCGTTCGGCGCGATGAGCGAGGCTGTTCGGGAAGACGATTTAGCACTTTATCTTTCGTTCGACGAAGCGAAGGGTGATACAGCGAAGGATAAGTCTAAACACGGAAATGATGGGACAATCCATAAAGGAAAGCGCGTAAAGGGCAAAATCGGCCAGGCAGTAGAACTGACCGGCGAAGCAGGTGGTTGGATCGAAGTGCCAGATTCTGCTTCTTTGGATATCACGGACGAAATTACTTTGATGTGTTGGGTGTATCCGACAGAATTCACAAATGAGTGGTTCCGCATTATTGTGAAGACCTGGGCAGGTGATACTGCCCCGTGGATGGTCTACGGCTTCTATGAGTTTGGTGGTAATAATGGAAAGACCGGTTTTATTATCTCTGTTAATAAGGGAACAGAAAAGCGGATCGGCGATGCTGCGACTTCGAACTTGCCCGCGAAGGAGTGGACGCATGTGACAGCTACCTACGATGGGAGCCAGATGGTCCTTTACTATGATGGTGAAGTAGAAACGGAAGGGGATGCCAAAGGTAAAATTGATACAAACGATGTCCCGGTGTCGATCGGACGCAACAGTGAAGGCAATCGCGAGCATTACATTGGGCGCGTCGATGAGGTTGCAATTTGGAGCGTTGCACTGACCCAAGACGAAGTCAAAGAGGCAATGGATCGGGTTTATGCTGTCGAGCCAGATGGTAAGTTGCCCACGAGATGGGGTGCGATAAAAGGCGGATATCTGAAAGTGCCTAAATCGTTTGATCCGAGGGGGCCCAATTGGCAGTAAGCACCTTCTTCATAACTAAAGGAACCAAAGATGGGCATCGCGAGTATGATGCCCTCTTTTTTTAATTAGTGTCCGAGGCGTTGGAGCATTTGGCGGGCATCTTGATTCTGCGGATCCAAACGTAGCACTTCTTGGAATTCGTGGATAGCAAGGGTTTCCTCTCCGAGTGTGTAGTAAGCGGTTCCTAAAGCTCCATGCGTTAGTGCATTATCCGGATTGAGTTGAAGCACTTTTTGAAAGCAAGAAACCGCTTCATCGTACTCCTGTTTCGACAGCAAAATTATACCGAGGCGGTGCAGGGCGTTTTCATCTGAAGGGTTCAGTTCAAGGATAATCCGATAGCCGATTGCGGCTCTATCATACATCTCCTTCTGCCAGTAAATCTGTGTGAGGTTTTGATGGAATTCAATATTTTCAGGAGCAATCTTAATTGCTTTTTGGCAATAGCGAATCGCCGCAGCAAGATCTCCAGAACGCCAATATATGACTCCAAGCCCGCCGTAAGCGTCTGCGAAATTCGGTTCAAGTTGGAGCGCTGTTTGATAAGCGGCAATTGCTTTCTCGATTTTATCGCCTTGATAGTAAGCGAGCCCTAAATTATAGTGGCATTGGACTTTTAAATCAGCAATTTCCGTTGGATTTCGGATTGTGCTCCCGGGGTCGTGGATGAGGGTCAATGTATTTTCCAAAACAGCAGTGGCTTCACTGGGCTGCTTGTTAAGCAGGAGCGCGATTCCATAATTGAGCCAGAGGTGTGGATCCTTGTCAAACCCTGATACTGCTATTTCCAATTCACTGACCGCGCGTTTGAAATCCCCTTGTTGTAGGTATCGGTTTCCACGTTCAGCATATCGCTGTGCTGTTACACCAAGTTTCAGCACATCCCACCACAGTGGATCGTGCATCTGTGTGTATTTCGTCCGTTTCCGTGATGCTTGCGCGTGTCGGGAGGCAGTTTCCGTTTCTCCGAGGAGCCTCGCAACTTGCGCCATTGCAACGTGTGCTTCGCTCTGCTCTGGATTCAGTTTCAAAGCCCGTTGCAAGTGGCTTTGCGCGGCTTCAAACCGCTGATTGGCAAGTGCAATCTCACCGAGCCATAAAGACGCATACGGGTTCTGAGTATCTAATTCGTTGACAGTTTCAAGGTGTACTTTTGCTTGCTCCAGGTGTCCGAGGCTTCGGAGTGCGGCGGCGCGGTAGATATGGGCAGCTGCGTATTGCGGGTCAAGTTTGATCGCTTCGGCAAGTGTTTGGGCAGCGGCTTGTGGATTGACTTTATAGGTAGTCAATCCGAGGTAGTATAACCAGCGGAATTCGTTAGGTGCAATCCTGACTGCACCTCGGTAACACGCCGCGGCTTCTGCCTCCCAGCCGTGAACAAAATAGACATTGCCTAACTCTCCCCAAGCCGTTGCGTCTTTGGAAGTTTCAATCAATGCTTTCTGTGCAGTTTTAAGGGTAGTTAAAAGTCGCTGTTCTTCTACATGCTCTATGTCGCTCGGTTGTGGCACCCAATCTGGCGTGAGAGTATTTTGCTCTTTACCTGTCGATTTATCTGTTACACCTATCTGCTGATTGGAATCATCTACAAGAGCAGATGCCCCTACTTCGCTATAGAGGAACAGGGTGCAGCACACCAAAAGCAGCGCAGAGTAGGCTCCTTTCATCTGCCTCTCCTTTATACGACATACGGTTCAGGATTGCGCTCGACCTCTACTAGAAGCGTATCCACATACGTCTTAATGTGGAACAATCGACACATGGAATCTCCCACCCTCCCTTGTTTCAACTGACCGAATTCTTCCCAAAACTCACCGAGTTCTGATCGTTTCAAACCGATATATTCCGCTTGTGGGTTGTCGGTAAGACGTTTGTTCCAATGGATAACTTCAACGAGATGGATATAAGTTGAAGTCTCGTAATCGACACCAATCATAAGGAGTTTAGCATTCGCCTTGTAGGCGCGGAACATCGGTGAATGCGTGCCGTAAGTCTTTCCCCACGGATGATAATCCCATGGGGACCGGTAGCCTTCGCGTAGAAGGTGATCGGATACCAACGCCTTCGCACCTTTCCCGCGGGCAGCAACGGCGTGAGAATAGTGGTCGGAACGGTGGGTGTCGGGCATCTGTCGAAAAAACTCTGTCAACCAGCCGACCGTGGACGGAGTTTTGTCTATATTCCATCTGGCGACACGTTCTTCCCGGCTCGGTAAAAGGCTGAAGGTCGGCATCAGAATTAGCCCTTCCGTTCCGACTGCCGCTTCTAATGCAGAGATGACTGTACCTGCTCCATCTTCAATGGGTCCTAGACTCTTAAAGGAAGAGTGGATAAAAAGTGTGTCCCCTTGGGCAATACCGAGATTGGTGAAATCTTGAATGAGTGTTTTGTATGTGTAAGGAGGCCGCATTATTTGGTAAGAAAGAAAGTTATCATATCGGTGAAATCGCAATTTTCGGTGAACTAAACAGCATAATATGATTGCAACAACTCGACAATTCTTCCCGCATCTGATCTTCGCATCCGCTGCGCGACTTGCAGGGGTGTAAAACCTTTCCGATTCTTAAAATTCGGATCTGCACCTTTGACGAGTAGTGCTTCCAACGCCGCCCGCTGTTTTTCGCCGTTTTTTATTCTTGATCGGATCGCCTCAAACAGCGGCGTTTCGCCATTGTTATCCATGATGTCAAGGGTCGCACCGTTTTCGATGAGGAGATTGATGACTTTGAGAAAACCTGCCTTCGCCGCACAATGTAACCCCGTTTTCCCTTTATAATTCTGGATATCGATATCGGCACCCAGTTCTAACAGCCGCCGGATCTCGTCCGGATGTTCGCCGTTGTCGCCACGGCAAGCATAGACAAGTGGGGGCCACCCCATGTGGCCCTGTGCGTTTATGTCCTTAGGCGGAACACCGAAAGCCTTGAGTAGTCCGCTCATTTCGGAGCCATCGTCCAAGATGCGCGGTGCTTTGCTCGGATCCGCGTCGTTTTCAAGTAAGATCTTAGCAATCTCCACCCAATCATACGCGATGGCATAATCGAGAAAACGTTCGCTGTGAGGTTTGACTGTCGCCCCTCGCGAGATAAGCAGTTCGACAATCGCGGGGTTACCGCCTACGATGGCGTAGCAGAGCGGCGTTGCCCATGCTGTTTGGCGATGTTCGAAACTATGAGGTTCCCCTGCGGGTAGCATTACCGCCTGAAGGTATCCACTGTTGACGATATCTGCGTCATTGTCGAGATGTGAACGAACGGTATCGTAATCACCGAGGTAGGCGGCGGTATGAATGTCAACTGTCGCGCCGTGCTGGAGCAGGTAGTCCGCGACACGGTCGCGCCCCTTGTGTCGTGCGGCACAGTACGGAGTTATCTCAAGACGATGCTCTATATGGTAGCAACCTGGCAAGTTTATATCAGCACCGCGTTCAAGGAGGAATTGAATCATCTCCAGCTTACCTCGATATGCCGCTTCCCACAGCATCGTCCGACCGTGTGAGCCGACGGTGTGAATCCACTCCGAATTGTCATCGACCAATTGTCGGACGGTTTCGAGGTCACCGCGTCCTGCCGCGGCGACAACGATTTTGAGGAAATCGCTCTGATTTCCGGTGAGTTGAACGTTTGGCATTTACGTCGTCCTTGTTTTTTCCTGTGGGCCTTGAAAGTGAGGCAGAAAAAATTAAAAAATAACCAGTAATTACAAGCGATAAACGGTTTCCTCACTACAAACGGACTTGCTTGTAGTCGTGCGATTTATCGCACGTTCAGAAATTACTTGATTAAAGTCCTATCACAAAACCTCAATTCTCGTCTACGACATAGGGCCGTCTGCCGACTGATGGTGGCAGGAGCATACGTTTCTGTTGTTCGGTCAGTTCGCCGTATTTGCTGATATCGTGATATTCCCCCGACCATGCGGAGTGTCCGGGACTGTATTTATAGAGCAGGGAACGGCGTTGATGTTTTGCCCTCCAAGTCATTGTCCCGTGAACAAGGGCTTCAGTAAAGAACAACACATCACCCGCTTCGACAGCGGGCTGCACAACGTAGTGGGCGGGACGTTCGAAATGCCGCACATCTGATGGTAAGTCCCGCAAGAAATTGCTCTTGTGGCTGCCGGGGATACAGGCGAACCCACCTGCGCCTTCGGGGGCATCCGCCAGATTGTACGTCATCACAGACAACCCGTTCCGCATGATACCATCGCGATATTTGTACCAGTGATCGGCTTCAGGACCACCGGGTCCCCCACCGTCTTCACCGCCGTGTAACCTACCCCCTTCTTGCCCTTCATCCATAAAGATGGCATAATCGTGGTCTAAACGGACGTGCGGTCCTAATAACTCGAGGAGATACGGGAGAATCTTCGGATGGTCAATCAGGCTCTTAAAGGGTTCACCCCAAAGACTCGACACTCTATCGCCGTGTCCTCTCAAACTACCGGAGGATTCCCTATCAATCATCTCATTCATCTCAGCGACTTCATCGTCGGTCAAGACATTCTTTATGACAAGGTAGCCTTCAAGGTCTACCTGAAATTTTTCTTCACTGGTCATTTGTAGCAACTCCTTCGTCAATAATCAGCGGGATCGCGAGCATGGGGAAACACCCAAGCAAAACACGCGCTCCTACAGAAGAATAGCCATCAGCAATCAGCACTATTTGTACTGACGGTAAATGTAGTTTGTAAAAAACAGTGTAGAATTGATGGACACTGGACGGGCTCCCTACTACAAACAGGGGTGTTCGTAGTCGTGCGATTTATCGCACGTTCAGAGGCTATTTGATTGCATTCTTAAGCTTCATATAACCGCACCAGATTTTCTTCAAGCCCCTTCAATAACACGTGGTCTTCTGCCGATGGAGGGTGGCAACAACATCCGTTTCTGTTGCTCCGTCAACCCGTCGTATTTGCTGAGGTCGTAATAATTTTGTGACCAGGCGGAGTGTCCGGGGCTGTATTTGTAGAGCAACGATCGGCGTTCGTGATAGGCTGTCCACGGCATTGTCCCGTGAATGAGTGCTTCCGTGAAAAATAGCACGTCCCCGGCTTCAAGCGGGGGTTGGACGACATAGTGTGCTGGACGCTCAAAACGTCGGACATCCGCAGGGAGTTCCGTTGGGAAGTTGCACTTGTGGCTCGCTGGGATACAGGCAAACCCACCCGCGCCTGCTGGTGCGTCTGCAAGGTTGTATGTCATCACGGACAACCCGTTGCGCATGTGCCCATCTCGGTATTTATACCAATGGTCGCCGACGCTTCCACCGGCGCGTCCACCATCCTCACCACCGTGTAATCCGCCGCGTCCCTGCCCTTTTTCCATGAAGAGGGCGTAATCGTGGTCGAGTCGGACATGCGGTCCGAGTAGTTCAATGAGATAGGGCAAGATTTTGGGATGATCTATGAGTCTCTTAAAGGGTTCACCCCAGAGACTCGGTGGGCCCTGGAGATCGCCTTTATCAATAATGTCGTTCATTTCGGTGACTTCATCGTCGGTCAAAGCGTTCTTTATAACGAGGTAGCCTTCAAGGTCTACCTGAAATTTTTCTTCGCCTGTCATGATAGATAATCCTTTTGGCTGATTGAGGTCTCGCGACGGGCGATGAATCGCCCTACTACGAACAAGGTTTTTTGTTCTTCAACCTGCTTTCCTATCTTTTGGGACGGTTACTTCGAAATCAAATGCACCAAGCACATCCCCATTCATCTCGTCCACCCTGACTCCATCGTTCCAGCCTCGTGTATCCCGCCTCTGGGTCGTCCTTGATGATATCGCGCATGTCTGTCGCTACCTGCTCCCGCACACGCTCATCTGGGTCGTCTTTAAGTGTTTCCAGAAGCACCAAAATCGGTTGCGGGTCTTGGATAAAGGGATGAAGCCATTTCTGCCATGTGCCGCGTGTGCAAAGCGATGCCGCTACAAACAGACAAAGATTTGCGTTTTCGTCTTTGACCCACTCAACAAAAACCATCAAAATAAAAAGTGCTTCGGAGTAGTTTTGGGGCAGATAATTGCGTAGGACCCTTCCGACGGCTTTCGTCACGTTGTAAATCGTCTGCCCTTCCATCTCTGTTTGGACATCCGAAACGAAGGCAGATATATCGAAATCAGGATAGATGCGCTGAATCTTTTCTCCGGTAACCAATCCGTCTTGTGTGAGGTCGAAAAGTATGCGCTGTTCCATTATATTTGGCAGGCTCCTCTAATTTTCGCGCGTGTGAAAATAATAGCATACTTTGCAAAGGGCTGTCAACAGAGAATTAGGAATTTCCAGTCTCCCTTAAAAAGAGTTCCGTGTTTTGCAGGCAGATGATGATAAAGGATTTGTTTGACTTTGCGCGCGTGCCCTGCTATGCTATTATATAAATCGCCAGACGAGAGGGGTTATGACAATACCAGAAACAGAGATACGCAACTTTTTCGACATACGCATTGAACATTTCTCCGATAGGAGTGCCAGATGGTTGCTTCAGGACCAGGAGAATGTCCGGGGCTTGATAGAGATTATCGCGAGCGAGTTGGTGGAACTGATCGATTTTACACAACTCACACTGCTCAATAGAAGTTTTATTTCAGACACACTCCGGGAGCAGGAAGCTGATGTTGTTTTTCGCGTGCCATTTCAGGGTGAATCGCGGACAGATGAACTCCTTATCTATATTCTCATTGAACATCAGTCCACGGTAGATGCGACGATGGGGTTTCGGATCCTGTTTTATATGATGCAGCTTTGGGATGAGCAACGTCGGGAGTGGGAGTTGAACAGTGTTCCGAGAAGTGAACGGCGTTTGCGTCCGGTTCTACCGGTAGTGTTTTACACGGGTAGCCAGCGTTGGAATACCGCCCTGTCTCTTACGGGACTGATGGACATCCCCGATATATTGTCTCGGTTCGTTCCAACTTTTGACACTCTATTTATCAGTGTTAAGGAAACAGAGGCAGCAAAGTTGACGCGAACCAACCATCCCCTTGGGTGGTTACTCACTGTTCTTCAAAAGGAAGAAGCGGACGAGGCATCGCTCAGAGATGCCTTGATTGAGGCGATGTCGCGTTTAAATACCCTTAATGAGGAGGGCGTGGAGCAAAGGCGGCGGGCAATTGTGTATTTGCTTTTGCTGATATTGCATCGCCGTCCTGCGGAAGAACATGGGGACTTAATCACGCTTGTCAACCGGTATACGCACGATATGGAGGTAGAAACAATGGTGCAGTCAATGGCTGAAGTTCTTATAGAGCAAGGTATAGAGCAAGGTATAGAGCAAGGTATAGAGCAAGGCATAGAGCAGGGCATAGAGCAGGGCAAAGCAGCAGCAAAACAGGCTGCGGTGCTTAAACTGCTGCGGTTCCGGTTTGATTCGATTCCTGAATCTGTTACCAATAAGATTACCGCAATACAGAGCCTCTCCCACCTTGATTCGCTCTTTGAGAAGACACTCGCCGCGGAGACACTTGATGAGATTGAATGGCAAAATCCTAAGGACTGAGCATTTGTTGAGTTGACACCTCTGAGAACTGACGGTGCCTCTACTCGTTTTAACGTAATCTTGATAAAGTTGATTATAGTAAAATCCGAAAATAAGTTCACACTTGTAGCATAGCCTGTTAGGCTGTGCCAGCCATAACAGATAACTTCAGAGTTCACACGACGCTATGAGTGTATAAGTAATTACGGAATCTACTATAAGTTGGACTTTTGGCCATTTGATTCCCCGGGTGCGTGTTAGTAAGTTATCCTAATTCTGTTTTTCAAGTGTCCAATCGTGTTGCATGAACATCTTCCTAATTTTTTCGTGTGCCGTGAAAAATAACCTACAAGTCGCATAGTCCCACTTAGTAATAGGTTGTCTCTGCACATCAACACTTTTGTTGCTACTCTTGAATTGCTTTGAGCCGTTTAATCAATTCTTGCTTAATTCGTTCTTTCAGTTTTTCAGGATCGTCTATTTCATCAGCATTCGTTCTTGCCTTAATCAGAGATTCCAACCCACTTCGCATTGATTTAAAGGCGTTCTGGACTATACTCGGTATTTCTCCTCTTTCATAAATTATATTATCCACGAAGTTGTTTATCACTTGCTGGGCACCAAAGTGTCTAAAATACATACAAATCGTAATAAACGAACTTATTCGGTTTGCGGCCGCTTCGGAGTGTTGGATTGATCCAGATCCTGGATTATTTGCAATCCCTATCCATAAATCGGCATTTCCTTTTTCTGCTTTCCAATAAAGGCTAAAAATGCCTTGGGCATAAAGATCATTTACCTGGGCGATCCACCATGTTAGGAAATCCTTTCTTTCTTTAAACCTGCGCCCGAATAAGGATTCTCCTTGCGCCTCAAGTTCAAATAGATTGATAAACAGAGCCTTTTGGAACACAACCTGGAAAGCCCATTCAGTCTTTTTCAAATTTTCTAATTCTTCTAAAGGCTTCTTAATACAAAAACGTGGATTGAAAACTTTGTTATCCACTGTTTTTCTTTCTATGAACCTGTCTTGTTTTCCCTCCGGTAATAGTAAATACTCAGCTAACATTTTATCTACCGCACCAATTCTTTCCGCTTGTAAGCGGTATGTTTCATACGGGGTGAATTCTCTAAATACGCGGATTATGTGTGGTGCCCATTGTTGATGAAAGGCATTTTGGAGCGCGTTTAGGTGATCTTTCTTAAAACTAAAAGGCTCACCTCTATCAATACACATTTGACTGTGATCTGTAATGCTTTTCTTTACTTGTGGTTCTAAATCCAACTTTGCTGTAATTGTATTGATATATCGTTTAACCTGTCTTTCTGCTAGTGGGTCAATTTTATCGATAGAAGCACGACCCAAGCAATAGCCGACAATCTCATTAAGATTTAAAACGGTGGTAATACTATGCCCTGTATCAAACTTGGCTTCATCGCTCCTCCAAGTCACTATAGACAATGGAAGTCTATCGTCAGCGGATTCTTTGGCTTTTTTGGCCATTAGAGTCCGGACGCACAAGGATTGAATATTCTGGTCTTCAAGAAGAATAACTCTCGATTTTGGGACGTTTCGCGCATTTTTGTTGAGATCTATGAAGATTTCTCGGAGCGTTTCTATAAGAGGTTGTTCGGTCCTTTTTTTGAAACCAATTCGTTCATCTAATATCAAAAGGATAATGGATATTTTGGTCTCAAGTTCAGGTGAATCCGGTCTTAAATCCTTGTTTCTTTTTTCATAGTATTTCTTCAGTGCGGCCAGTCGATGTTGCCCATCGATTGCTACGGGAAAAATTCGATCACGATTCCAACGAATGACACCTATATCACCGTCGATCAAGAACTCAACGCAAATATTGCCCACATCAATTCTTTTCCAACCGTCTCCCCTGCCAGATGGCTTGGAATCCGGTTCTCCATAAGATTTTTCAATTGTGAAACCTTTCCGAGGCAGCAGGGCAATCGTCAAGGAGTTAAAGAAACTAAGCTTACCTGGAGCATTGAGGTACCGATTAACAAGATCTGTCTCGACTCTGTCCCAACTTATATCCCGTTGAAATAGTTCTTCTAAGGACCAATCAAGCAAGGCCTCTTCTGGAATGTCTTCAACAAGATTGATCTCGGTAATTAAATTCTGTAGCGGCATAACAGCAGCTAAATAAGGGACTGATTCCATATCGGAGAGTGTAAATTTACCAGGCACGAAGATTAATTCATTTGTATATTGGGTGTGTTCTTGTGCTCTAAAGGTGGAAAGTGGACTTCCTGACATAATTTTCTCCTGACTTTTCATTTAACCAGAACTACGTACAAACCCTGGTCTAGATAATCTGGTAATAATATCTTCAATTAATTGTTCCAAAGGTGTTAAATCGCAGTCTACATCATCAAAATTTGGTATTGGTACGTAAACTAATAGACAATCTTGAAGAGATAAACCAACTTGTTCTAATCGGCTCCATAAATCACTACGGCGACTCACATGTTCCCATACTCTTTCTGCCAACCTATTACTTGCCTTTCCAACATATAATGGAGTTTGCAAAAAGGTCGCTGCCTCAAGAGTGCGTCCTATTTCTCTTCTGATAATTTCCTTTGTTGCATACTGCTTTAAACTGTTTACCCTTTCTTCTGGAAGGTTTTCAGATTTGACAGTTATACCAAGTTTATAGAAAAGAGATATATCAGCTTGACAGTTTTCTGTCAAAGGTAAAGGATCTTCAAGCCACTGTAAAATAGTATTAATAAATTTTTCCTCTGAGGCAAGATTTTCTTCTGACAGAGTCAGGTCTCGAATCCATGCATAAACTGCTGTAACATTATCGGGAAGAGCGTTGAAACAGTCCCGTTTTGTCGCTATTTGTTTATAGCGAACGATTTTAATTTGCTGGTTGAACATGATATTTCCATGCACTGCATCACTTATGGCACGCTAAACACGGTTCCTCGTCATCCTCGTCGTCATGGACATCGGTGAGGATTTCTAAGAGCGTGCGATTCGGTTTCGCTGCTTTCTTTGCAGTCATCGCTTTTTCGGTGTTTGCCTTAATTTGTTCTATCCGTTCCGGTCTCGAGAGTTCCTCTAAACTTTCGCCTTGACACCATGTGAACAATTCATCCGTTTTCGCGTTTGGATTGGGTTTTTCATAAGCCTTGGCGAGTTCAAAGAGGTCAGGATGTTGCTCTAAGAGTCCGACCCATTCGGATTTGCGTTGGAAGAAACAGAAGTAACACCCCGAGCGTGTGCGCCATTTATAGTAATCAGGCATACCGACTCCGCTTTCCTCCAGAATGCTGTAGACATCTGCTTTGGTGATCCCATCTTCTTTAAATGGATATTTGGGTTCAATGTTATGTAGACCTGAAATCTTCGGAGGTTTGTAGCCTATCCTGTCCTGTTCGTCAGCACGGATGGCGATGTAGTGATATGCTTTATCTTCACCGATGTACTCTTCAAAGGGTCTGATTTTGAGGTTAATGGTGCACCAACGGACTTGAGACGAAGGTAGCAACCCCCCGTAGGGCGTCAACCAGTGATCGAAATCCCGGTTTTTGGTAGAGTCACGGTCCATGTTAAGCCGAACAATTGGTTTGCCGAGGAACGCCTCTAAGCGGTCCAGGAAATCATACGTCTCGGGTAATTCTTTACCGGTATCAGAGAAGAAGTATTCCATTTCCGGCACTCTGTCGCGCATATAGACTGCAAGTGCTGAACTGTCTTTACCACCGGAGAGTCCGAGTACGTGGCGAATTTTTTCTGTCATGTTTTTACCTCTCTATGTATCAATAGGCCGGAGGCGATGCGCAATAATGCACTGCTCATTTGGGCGAGTACGCCCCAGAATTGCGCGGCTACGAACCATTGTCCTGATCAAGTTGTTGTATCCATTTTTGTGAAATTCGAGCCAAGATTGCGATATGGAGTTCTGGGTTGTCATCTACGTCAAACTGATCGAAAATCTTCTTGATTTCGTCTTCCATTGCAGTGGAGTGCTTGTCAGCAGTCGGGGTCAAGGTAACGACTCGTTCTTGTTCAGTTCCGCTCGGTGTTGTGATACCGACTCGAATTGGCTCGCCTGTTGCTAAATGAGTGTGTACCACTTTTTCATAAGACACGGTTTCAAAGTGTCGAAACTTCCGCGCGAGTTGCGACAGGTTCATCTCAAATTCGGCTTTATCTATGTCTCCCCACGATTTTGGCGGTTTTTGGACAAGGAAGGTTGCGATTGCCTCAAGCCAGCTGTTGGAATCGTGACCGCCACTATGGATATGGATAAGAAATCCTCTGAGCTCAGTCTCAATGACCAACCCCAATAAAGGTTCAGTTCTGCCGACGAGTTCTGCGCGCCGTTTTTCCATTGTTCTTGATTGCAAATTAAAAGTTTCAGCGAGACATTTTTCTACGAAATTAAGCAGCTCCTCATAAGCACCTGCTAATTCTCTCAATGTGTCTTTTAGGGCATTGAAAAAATCAGGGACGGGTCGTGAATCCGTTGCTTCAGTGCCAAGAGCCTGAAACCCAAGTGCCTCTGGCACCTGTTTAAAGAGGAGTTCATCGGGTTCTCGGGCGTTCTGGAGAACTTTACGGAGGTTCTTTGCATTATCCCTCAACTCCTGTGTCGTCAAAGTATATTTGGGCAGTTGGTTAATCGTTCGTATGAGCGGCGTAATGACTGTTAACAGATCCGGGGTTTGGATTTCTGTCGATGGATTGAATATCTCTAAAAATTGTGAGAACAGATTGGAGCGATCTCCTGTCATCTGAAACCGTTTCAATTCAAATGATTGGGGTGCTTTCAGCAGCCTTTCAAAGACCGGCATTGACCAGTCGGGAATAAAAGATCCGTTTTCATAAAGTGCGATTTCTGTTTTGTAGTGGAGCAGGGCAGCGCATAAGAGGATAGGCAATGGTCCTTGCCGGACTCCGTAGGGCGGTGCTATGAGACGTTTATAGAGTCGGACAACCGGTTGTCGCTCGGCTTCACATGTTTCCAGAAACTCCTCAATGGCTTTCCATGTAGGCACCATGTTACGAGCGGGAATGGTGTTCTTAACCCACCTGTCTTCCTTATCAGGGGGGTAAAAACCCCAGGTGCTTGCCACCTTGCGATGGATCCCGGTTTGCCACAAAAGTGATCGATAGATACTCATTTCAGCTGGGTACCCAACAATACCGAGGTCCTCTTGATCACCGTTTTCAAGCATTGCCTGAATGAGTCTTCTCCGGGCAGTTGTTACCGTAGCAGAGGGTTTCCGCCGATTAATGAGTTCATTCCGAATAAGTGGTGTTTTGTGGTAGACCGTATCACAGATTTCCGATAGATATTCGTTTCTTGCGCGTTGCGAATGGATATCTATCTCCTGCCCTTTGTGAAACCATTTACAAGGTTCATCACTGTCGCTACCTAAAATCTTTGCCAATTGATCTGCGACATCCCGTTCTGCTGCTACCCATCGGATTGAAAGTTCTCGCCTCGCTACTGCGTCACCCTCGAGTTCAGGCGTATTTTCCGAAATCCAGTGGAGAGACGCGAGTTCAGTGACAGCATCGCGAAGAAAACGGGTGGAGTGTGGGATACCGATCAGGACATTTTGACGTTCTGTTGTGTCTTTTCCCTTCGCTTTTTCTACAAACTGACCCACTTCATCTTCACCTTCTGGCAGTGCATAGAGCACAAGGCCGTCGGCATCACTGAGAGGTTCATTCAGGTTCGCATCAAAATTTTCAAGATTGGCGTACCGAACCTCGAAATAACGCAGCGTGCCTTTCTCAAAAAGGTGTCGACGAGCAATCAGAGGCCGCGGCGGCGTGAGTTTTGACAAATAATTCGTAAGTGTCTCGTTCGGATCGAGGTGGTTTCTTTCAGCCTCCTGGGACAATGCTTCAATGTCAATATCGCTGCCTTCCCAGAGTTTATAAATATCGTTGTAGCGGCGATAGGTAACAATTGTTCGTTTATCCAGCGTCGTTAGGGCGGCATCAAATTCCTGATTGAATTCCGCTGTGTGATCATCTAAGGCGTAACGCAGGACTCGCTTTGAGGCTTTCAGGTTCGTACTGACCTCTCCGATAATACCGAGCAATCCTATCGTCTTGATGAGTTTAACCAGTGTCGGCGATGGATCTGTCAGTCGGCTAATAGCCATCTCAATCTCGCCCCACTTGTTACCGTCGCGTGAGGCGTAAAGCCGACTGCCTATGGTCGTATTAAGATAATCATATAGGTCAGCCATAGACAGCATTGGGAGCCCACTTCGGTCATAGTGATGCTTTGAAAGAAAATCTTGTAATCCGTAAGGTTCGCTCGAACTCAAAAAAGCAAAGAGGGAACGTTCATTCTGTGCGAACCGCCGAAAGATTGAGCCGACAACGAGTGCCACGGTTGGGTGAAGCGGTAGACAGTTTTGTAAGAGTTCGCTAAAGTCATCAAAGTCGTCTTCGTTCAATTGGTTGGGTTTGAGATCCAATTCAATAGGAACAGATAGAATTTCGTTCTCATCCACTGCTTTAGTTTGGATAGCGGACGCAATCAGGCGAAGTATCTGTTCTGACGGTTCGACAAAGGCGATGTCTTCAAACCGTCCTTGCACCTTTGCCCACTCTTCTCGTTGTGATTTCGCGAGCCGGTGTGCATATTGTTCAAAAGCTTGATGCAGAATTGTCAGTAAAAATAGGGGTGTTTGTGTGCTTCGTGTGGCAAATTCAGCAAGGGTCTGTAAGACAAAAACATCACC
The DNA here is from genome assembly GCA_007571305.1 of Candidatus Poribacteria bacterium. Classification (GTDB taxonomy): domain Bacteria; phylum Poribacteria; class WGA-4E; order WGA-4E; family WGA-3G; genus WGA-3G. Next base: position 52,316 of record RKRR01000023.1, read on the forward strand.
GTGTGCTGGAGATTGCGCAGCATATTCCAGAAACTTTCCGAGTTCATCAATTACGAGCAACAGGCCTTTCCCACCGTTTTTAGCAATAGTGCGCGTTGCATCCTCAAAAAGTGCAGTGATTTCTGAGGCTTGCGGAGGCGTGCCGTTTGTTGCGGTTTTCAATAGATTTTTGATCTTCCGCCGGAGTGCAGTGGCGGATGAAATTCCGAAAGCCTCGAGTCCGTGTTCTAAACCGCGTAGAAGGGCAAACGTAATGGGTCCGCGTTCGCCGGAAATAAGCACCGGACAAAAACCGAATGATGAGAGCGTTCCGTTGCTATTCGCATGGATAAACCGTTCGTATAGTGAGGCATCCCCGTGCTTAAGTAATGCCAAAGCTTGCGCCGTTGGCGGGGCCTCTGGATTTCCGAACAACTTCGCAGCGAAAAGCGCGAACGCTGATTTGCCTGAACCATAGGGGCCAGTGAGGGACCAGGCTTTTGATGTCGCTTCATTCTCTCGTGCTAGAATCAGACGGTTGAGGGTCTCTCTCGCTTTAACAGTTACAATATAACCCTCTAACGCGTTTTCGGTATAAAAGTCGCGCTCCAGATGCACAGAACGCCGAAAACGTTCTGTAATGTGAAAAAGATCTGACAAGCATGTATCAGCCATAATACCTCTCTAACAATTCCATCCGCTTTAAATCTCTATGTCGATAGAGCTGCTTCAGACCTGCTGTTTCATCGTATTGGAACGCACCTTCCGTGAGTTGTCCAAGTTTTTCAAGATATATTGTCATGGTATCTTCATCTAACCTGAAAACCCGCCCCGGACTTGATGGGGCGTACATTAAATCTGAAAACGAAAGTGATTCACGCCGGAACAAGTCATCTTTTTTCCAAAACGTATCTAACGCCCAAGCGACAACTTCAATCGGTAGTGTCTCTTTATCGCCTCGCTGAAATTCGTAGCCATGGGCCTCCGGCAATTCAGCAATGAGATTGAGTTCAACGAGTGGACAGTCAAATGTTTCCTCAGCGACAGCACTATCGCTATGGCGCGATTGGCAATAGGTTCGGATAAAACAATTAACATCCCGCTGCAGTGTAGTGTCGGAAACGGGACGCATAGGTTGTTTCCGCTGTTGTGCCCATTTATACATTTCTGTCTTGAATATAGATGAGGTAAATTGGTGACTCCTTAGAATATTAAATGCCCAATACCATGCTGTCGCCCGATTGGTATTGGTCGCAATCTGCCAGTGAATCAGCCAGAGGGTAGCGGGATCGTCAAGGTACGGATCGAAGCCATTTTGGTCGTCAAAAATGGCTTTACCGAGATCAGTCGGGATAAATCGCCTACGTTGATGGTTGTCTGCCTCAATCAGTTGAGCGACGCTGCACCAATGCCGAATAGAGGCTACCATATTTTTTCCAACACCTAAAGTAACGGAGGCGTTCTCCGATGAAAAGACGGTCGGATCTTCCGTTACGGCATCAACACCTTTCTTCAGCCACGTATATCGAAAAGGAAATGTCTGGTGCCCTGAAAAGGAAGGGTTAATTGCTTGTGAGGGGATTGCAAACGAGTTATGCAAATTGCCCTCCCAAATGCAGTCGTCTCTGGGGCAAACAGCAGCATGGATAGGAACGTGCGCGTAACGACAAAAACCACCCACAGAGGGGACTACCCAGGGCAGTGATACGCGAGCACAGCATATAAGAG
>RKRR01000178.1 GCA_007571305.1 Candidatus Poribacteria bacterium
TCCAGCACGCGTTTGCGTCCATCTGTGGAATATGCCATAATGCTAAATGCTAACAGAAATCTCAGAAAATGGGAACTTTTTTTCCGTATCTACTATAAAAGTGCTTCAGTGTCCGATAGTTACTTTGATGGAAAGCGATCACGAGCGTCATCACCTCACTGGGGTGGAGGTGTCTGGGTCGCCCCCGGGTTTCTATCGGGCGTGCTTCCGGGAGGCACTTTGTCGTTTTCCATTTCTCGTAAGGAAGAAAAAAGTCGTCTATTTCGCAGAAAAGTGTTAGGATACTCATCGGAGAACTCCTTTGGGTCAAAAAAATGAAACTGACTCACTTCAGGATACCAAAAGAGTTCTCTTTATTCAAAACTCTTCTATTATTTATCAAACTCACGTTAACTACCAAAACTGCTATATTGAGGCGGGCACACCATTTTTAGATGTCCTGTTGGAGAATGGAGTCCATCTGAGCCCTTCACTAGTCAGCAATGTGCTACAACAAACTGGAGAAACGCCTTGAATCAACCTTATCAATCTCCTCCATCATCCGCAGCGTCTCCGCTACAGCCACCAAAATCGCACGATACTGACGCACCTCTGCATGACTTAACACCGTTTTTCGCCGATCCTTCAACCACTTTTCGCACACCTGATACGCACCGACCTCATACGCCCATACTTCTACAGGCACATCTGTGAAATACTGGGTTGGATTGATCCAAACCTGTCCATCCACATACCGCACCTGTGCAACGATACCATCCCCTTCACCCTCAAACCGATGCAATACTGCACCTCTACCTTCTGTAGAAGTGCCCCCTGGTCGCGATCCATCTTTCAACAGATGCGAATGCATCAAACGCTGTCCCAACGCTGCGAGGAGGCGAAACTGTTCAATATCTTGTGGCATCGGGATCCGCGGAAAATCGTATTTCAGGAACTCATAATACCTTTCGCGATAGGTGGGACTGTACAAAATCGCGTAGATATAACCGAGGATATCCTCAGGTGAAACGCCATCGGGCAGGTTAAAAGGCTCTGTTTGTGGTGATTCTAACGTCTCCGCAAGCGCAGTGAGAAACGCAGGTTTGAAATTGAGTGAACGCTCTGTAGAGAATCCCAATTCTTCTGAATTTGGATACAAGTAGAGTGGGAACACGTAGCTGGATTCACTGCCTCTGTTTGAAATGTAACACTTATCAACGATTTTGTCAGTTACCATAATGTGATGCCATGCGGGACTTGTGACAACACGACAAACACAAATACCAAGATTTTCCTCGAGCAAATGACGCATAACCTCAAAACGTGGACGGCCATGAAATCCAGATGACTTGCCTGTGTAATAAGTCCAGCGAGTATCATAGGTCCGGTAGTCAATAGGCACGATATGTTGATCTGCATCCGGATGGTTGCGAAGATCTGTTTGAGCAAGATGAATCTTCCAATCTTCGCTATCTTTTCGTAATTGATATTTCTCACGCGCCTCATCTACGGAGAGAGACAAAAAATTGGCTACAGTTTCACGAAGTTCGTCTGCCGTCCAATGAAGGGCCAATTTATCCCTTCCGGTGACAATCCCGACTGATCCCGTTTGAAAAATATCAGTAATTGCCCAATCTGTTTCGTATTCGGTACTATAGTCTGTTGCTTGTGGCACAAAAAGATAGTACGGTGATGTCGGTTGTAACTCACACCATTTTGTGGATTGGACATCAGTCTTCGCAAGCGTCCTATATTTATCCTCTCGGCTTCCCCATATATCCACATAGTAGGTTTTTGTGGGTGTCGGATTATCACTATGTTTGACACATAGTAAAATAGAGACACCTTGTTGAATGTCAAACACGTTTTCATCACGCTGATCTGCTGGGATGGCTTCCGTTCTTCTGCTGCTCCCGTGTAAATTGAGATGGTATATTGCATTGAAACTCTCTAATAAACTTTTCCGCATCCCACGAAACATGGGCCCGTCGAGAAAACTATTATTCACAATATAACCGAGAATCCCTTCACCATTCTTGTCAATCCGCCACTGCGCCCACCGGATAAACTTCACATAATCGCCTTGAAGTGCTTTTAAGTTCTTATCATTAAGGGGTTCACCATCTATCTGTTTATAATCCTCAACGAGTTCACCGATAAAAGTTAAATTTCTACCCAAACGACTTGAATTGGCAGAGTTGCGCGGATACGGAGGATTGCCAAGAATAACAAGCAATGGTTCATTCTGTTTCACCGAAACAGCCGCGTTCGCTTCATCGGTAATGAATCCGGCAAACGGCAGAGTTTCTTGCATTTCCTGAGGTTGTTCCAGAGTATCGGTGAGATAGATACGGAGGCGTTCATCGGCGCGCCACCCTTGTGCTTTTAGGAACAGACTCAACTTCAGATGCGCAATCGTATACGGTGCGACAAGCAACTCAAACCCGAAAATCCGTTTGACCAACGCCGCGTTGACATACTGGTTCCACTTTCCTGTGCCATAAGTCTCGGTGACAGACTCGCGAATGTGAGCTAACACCATTAACAAGAAGCCGCCAGTTCCAGTCGCAGGATCAAGGATGAGGGTCTCGTCATCAGCGAGACCCTCAGGTCTATTCAATTCTGTCTTGAGTAGGCTATCCACGGATCTGACGATATACGAGATCACCTGTGGTGGTGTATAATAGACCCCACGGTCAACGCGCCGCTGCGGATCGTATTCGGCAAGAAAAGTCTCGTAGAAGTGGATGACCGGATCTTCGAGATAATTTCTGACGGCAAATGCCGTGCGGAGCATCTCTGTCGGGACGTTTCGGAGTAGCGACGCGATGTCGTCCAAAATATAGGTGACGTTGGTTTCCAAAGTCGGCGAGGCAACGTGATAAAAGAGTTGAACGAGGAACGGATTTGATCTTGGAAGTGCCTCAGCAGCGGTGTGTCTTGAGAAGTTCGTCGAGTTCGGTAATGTGCAACGTGCCGCAAACAATCCATAGGCGAGGGTTTGCGCGTACATATCCGCGAAATCATCTGGGGTCAGTGTAGAGATGAGCGTCTCCTTGAACGCTGTGAACATCGCGTGGAAGTTGCTTTCTTCATCGGTGAGCGTCGTCGCAATCTGTGTCTGGAGTTCCCGCGTCCGTCTGGCAAGGTATTTCGCCAATACTTCCGGGGACGAGATTTGGACACCTCCAGCGTTCAGAAACCGTTCCAGCAGCGTCTCTAAATTCTCATGCGTGTCCGTAATGTTTGCTGTTGAGTGCAGTTGTCCATTCGTCCATAACTGAAACTCGACGAAGTTAGTAAGGATAAAGTTATCAAGGTTTTCGATAAATCGAGCGTTTTGTTCTGCTGCATGCCCTGTCAGTTCATCCAGATTTCTTCCGTATGCCTCCGCTTCAATATAACCGATAGGCAGCAAACCGTCCATCGCGATAAAGTCGGGTCTACCGATCTGACCTAACCTTCTCGGTTCCTGCGTGAACCTGATGGTATCTCTGTCGAAATGAGCAGTAGCAATCTCCTCAAGAAACGTTTGGAGGTGTGGAAACAGCGAGAGTTCTGGGGTTGCCTCAGCGGTAGTTCGCGTCTGGTTTATTCTCTGTAAATAACGGGAACAGTGTGTTTGGAAGTTCATATTCGGTTTGGCCTTACAAATTGGTTGAGTCGGTGATACAGTCGGGACGGTTTTCCCAAAATTCTCGTATGAGAACCGAAGTGGTCACCTTGTAGCATAGGCTGTTAGCCTGTGCATTTTCGGGCGCAGGAGACCCGCGGTTTCCTACGCTACGGAATGCTGCGGATCCTGAGCGTTTTTCACTGAAAAATAGCAGATGCATCTCTAAAATTAGCTCGCGTGCTTAAGATGCACAGCCTAACAGATTATGCTACAGAACTGGCAATTTGGATTATGATACACTGTTGAACCCCTGTTCGTTTGTAATTCAATCAAACCTAAGCCTGTCCCGGAATTCACCCAGAGCAGCCATCCCACCACTATAAAACAGCACCGCCAACGGAATCAGCACCCAAATAGAGAGTGACCCCTTCAAGAATACTAAACCAAGGCCCATCAGAGCGGAGAGGAACGTTGCTTTCAAAACGGTGCGGAATATAAAAGGGGTTTCCCGGAGTTTGATAATATTTCTTGAGATGTAACCAATCCCAAAGACGAGTAAGAACGCCTCACTTATCACCATCGCTATCGCCGCACCTACATGACTGAATCGCGGAATCAGAAAAAAATTAAAGCAGATATTCAGGAGTGCCGTTGTCCCCATGAGCACTGAGAAAGCACTCCGTTTATCCGTCGCCCGAAGCACTGCTTGTACTGCTGTCGTTATGAAGATAAGTCCACCCGTCCAACTCAGCCATTGGAGGGTTTCTGACACCTTGGCGATTTGATCCGGTGTATACGGTGAGAACAGTACCTCCGTAATTTCGGGAGAGAGTGTCGAAAGTCCAACCACTAACGGAAATCCGCTCAACACCATCCACCGCATACCGAACGCGTATGCCCCCGGAAACCTCCCTTTTTCTCGTACCCATGCCCGGGAGAGCACAGGAAACATCGCACCCATCATAAACGCTCCCGGCAGGGTCGTGAAGGCAATGACGATCGTATATGCCAAACCGTACCATGTATTCGCATCCACGCCTTCTGAACTTAATTTTGACAGCATAATTGCATCAACACGAAAATAGAGCAGATGGAAGAAGTTACCAATCGCGAATGGCAGTGCCTGCTGCATCAGCACTTTCACGATCTCTTGACTCGGTTGGAAACGGAGTTGAGTGAAGCGGAATCTGGTGAGTCCAACGCCCAAAATCAGGTTAATACAACTCGCCGCCAGCATCACTTGACAGACAGGGATGAGCCCATAACCCCATAGGATAGCCCCTCCACCTATCACAAGAAACGCGCCCCGCTCGGCTATTACAGTGAAAGCCTCGTATTTCATCTTCTCATGAGCTCGAAAAACGCAGCGATACAACTGTGCTAAGGAATTGACAATCTCTGCTAATCCGAGGAACACTATCATCTTTACGATTATCGATGGATAGAGGAATATACCACTGATAATCATGATGCCATAAGCAACAATTGAGAGGATACCGCGAACAACAAGGGCGTTGCCGAGGTAGTGTTGGGTCTGTTGTCGATGCAACGTCATCTCTCGGATGAGTGGATTTTGTAGCCCCAATTCCGTGAGTGTTGCAATAAGGTTCGTGAGGGCGAGTGCAACAAAATAGCCGCCGAGTTCGCTTTCAGTGAAATAACGCGGCATGAGCCAGATCGTTATCACGAGTGAGCCGAGGCGGCCAATAAGGTGTGCACTGAAAAGGGAAGACGCGTTCTTGAAGATGCGGTTCATCAAAATAAATTAGAAAAACTTACGCAATAAGTAGTTTTGGGCTTACAAAAGTTTATGAAAAATCGCGATAAACCCAGATAAATAAAGGGTTTTTGGCTTGTTTCAGAATACAAAAGATG
>RKRR01000069.1 GCA_007571305.1 Candidatus Poribacteria bacterium
ACTCCTTTTGGTGAAGAAAATGAAATGGATTTACTTCATTATACCAAAAGGGGTCTCTTTCTACAAAAAATAGACGAATATTTATCAAACTCACGTTATAATAACCCAAGTTGCCAGTTTGTAGCATAACCTGTTAGATTGTGCAGCTTCGGGGCAGGTTAACAGCCTACCCTACGAAATACTGCGGATCCTGAAGGTTTTTCAATGAAAGTAGCAGATGCATCTCTAAAATTGTGTCCGTAGCAACTTGGGTTAGAATATGTCAAATGTCAAAAAAGCATCTATAATACTTGACAATTCTGTGAAAAACTTTTAGAATTCCGCGTATTAGTCTTCAGCGAAAGGAAAAAACTTGTGAATTTACACAAAAGGGATTATGGAACCGTCGTTGGGCCACACCCCCGTACTGCCCAAGCGGGGTTTGAAATGCTCCTTGCAGGTGGAAACGCTGTTGATGCCGCTGTTGCCGCTGCCTTTGCAGAGGGAGTTGTGGAACCCTCTCACAACGGCATCGCGGGATATGGTGGCTGTGTGCTCATCTATCGCAAGAAAACGGAAGATGTTATCGCGATAGACTACAACACCGCTGCACCGGCTGCTGCCTCCGAGGATATGTTCACGATTGAAGACGCGCCAGATGCAGTTGCGGGGTACCGGGTGCCAGGACGCGTAAACGTTCACGGACCGTTGTCTATTGGGGTGCCGGGAGTGGTCGCTGGCTTGTGCTTGGCCTTAGAGGAGTTCGGAAGTCTGCCACTGGCAGAAGTAGTTCGCCCTGCCATCAATTCTGCACGCTACGGCTATGCTCCGAACACTGCAAACCGTGGTGGGATAGCAGGAAATGCCGAACGTTGGAAACAGGACTTCCCTGAAACCGCACGTGTCTTCCTCAAAAATGGCAGACCACCGAAGAAAGGGGAAACACTCACCAATCCCGAACTCGCCCGTACCTTGGAGGCAGTCGCTGAAGGCGGACACGTCGCATTCTACGAAGGTGCAATCGCCGAAACAATCGCAAACCATATTCAAGAATTAGGCGGATGTCTCACCGTGGACGACCTCAAGAACTACCGACCCTTCATCACACAACCTTACAAAATTCAGTATCGAGGCTACTCGGTCTATACGGCACCACTCGGAGCAGGTGGGTTGACCACCTTACAGATGCTCCGGTTGGTGGAGGAGTTTGACGTGGTATCGATGTCCGTCACCGAGAGATTCCACCTTTTTGCTGAAGCCATGAAAGTCTGCTGGCCCGAAAGGCTCCGCCGATTCGGTGATCCAACATTCGTTGATATAGATATTGAAACGGAACTCTCAGATAGTTTCACTGCTACACTCAGCGAAAAACTGAAGGCAGGGCTTGAATCGCCTCAACCGGGGGAGGTTGTCTACTATGAACCGATGAACTGCACAAGCCATATCTCTACTGCGGATACACACGGGAATATGGTATCTCTTACACAAACGCACGGAGGTGGATTCGGTTCAATGGTGACAGTGCCGGGAACAGGACTCCTCTTCGGACACGGTGTCGGACGTTTCGATCCCCGACCGGGGATTGCGAATTCAGTGGGCCCGGGCAAACGTCCACTTCACAACATGGCTCCGTTTCTCGCTACACGGAACGGCAAACCCTTCGCGACTTACGGTATCCCCGGCGGCAGAACTATCCCGAACAATCAGTTTAACATCAGTGTAAGTCTTATAGATTTACAAATCTCAATGCAGCAAGCACTAGACGCACCACGTTTCCATTCTGATGGTGCCGAACCGATCCAAGTTGAACCTGGTGTTGGCGAAGATGTACTCGGAGCGTTACGAGAACTCGGCCATGAAATCACGCCAAGCGCAGGCATCGGAGGTCCAGGACACGGTGTTCGCGTCTCGGACGATGGAACTCACCACGACGGTGGAACGGATCCGCGAGGTGAAGGCAAAGTGATGGGAAAATAATAGGAGAATCTGGCAATGGCTTTCCGTAACGATGCACTCGCTGGACGACATATCGTTATTTCCGGCGGGTGCGGGGCGATCGGACTCGGAATCGTCAAAAAATTAATGTCGCACGGTGCAAACCTAACAGTGAACGACATCCTATCGGATCAACAGGCAACAGACCGACTTCGTCAGAAGGGCATTGACGTATCGAAAATAAACTATGTTAAGGCAGATCTGACAGACACCCATGAAACCGATAGGCTGGTAGATACTGCCCGCGAACGGTTCGGAGTTATCCACGTCGCGCTCTGTCATATTGGTATGGTGATTCCGAAACCGTTGTTGGAATATAAGGTAGAAGAATGGGATGAGACAATGGCGGTCAATGTGCGGACAGCGTTCTTATTGGGCAGTGCCGCATCCCGTTCAATGCTCGAAGATGGCATTCAAGGACAACTCATTTTTACGACATCTTGGGTCGCTGATGTGCCGTGGCCCGAGATTGGACCGTATAACGCAAGCAAGGCGGCAATGAAGCAACTCATGCGTTCCTTTGCACGGGAACTCGCCGACCAAGGGATTCGCGCAAACGCAGTCGCACCCGGGATCGTCAGCGTTGGGCTTGCAAAACAACAGTGGGATACGGATCCAATCTACCGTACCCGGGCACAGAAAGCAATTCCTCTTGGCGTTATGCAACCGCTTGATTCGGTGGCAGATGCCTTTCTGTTTTTGTGCAGCACCGCTGCAGATTATATGACTGGAACAGTGCTACTGGTAGATGGGGGATGTAGCCTGTATCCTATGGATGATGCCTAAGGAGAAATTATGTCACAATTTGTAAAAGCCGCGACAACTGACCAGATTCAACCCGGTAGATGTATTGGTGTGAAAGTAGAAGGTGTTTTCATTGGCATCTACAACGTGAAGGGTGAGTATTACGCTATGAACAACATCTGCCCACACCTCGGCGGGGTCTTGAGTTACGGCTTTTTAGATAACAACTGTGTTACGTGTCCACTCCACATGTGGGAATTTGATGTGACGACAGGTGAGTGTGTGTGGCCCGGTGAGGAGAAACTACCCACCTATCCTGTCAAAGTGGAGGGCGAGGATATCCTCGTGAATGTGGAGACACCTCTCCAAGCGAGTTAGCATCTGTTTCGGTGTGCGGCGCGGTCATTCGATCGCGCCCATTAAAATGAAGGAGAAAGATTATGGCATATCTGCTCACCGGTGGCATGGGGTGCATCGGTTCTTACGTCATCCGCGACCTACTGACCGCCGGTGAAAAGGTAGTCGTCTACGATTTTGCTTACGATCTAACGATTCCTAAAATGGTCCTCACAGATGAACAACTGGAAGGGTTCACCTTCGTGCAGGGCGACATCACCGATCTACCACACGTCTTGCGTACCATCCAAGAACATGAGATTGACAGGGTTATCCACCTTGCCTCGTGGCAGGTACCGGCATGCAACGCGAATCCACCAGAAGCACTCAAGGTGGTCTGTGAAGGCACAATCAACATATTGGAAGCGGCGCGTATTTTCAACCTAAAACGTGTCGTATGGGCAAGCAGTGTCGCAGTCTTCGGCTCACCAGAGGATTACAACCACGAACAGATTCTCAACGACGCGCCACACTATCCGAAGTTCATCTATGGGGCATGTAAATCCCTCAACGAAAGATACGCAACCCACTATTTTGATGCGTACGGGGTGGATTCGATCGGACTTCGATTTACTGCGGTCTACGGGGTGGGCAGGACCCGCGGAATGAGTTCATTCACGACACAAATGATTGAAGCGGTGGCGTGCGGTCAACCATATAGCTGTCCGTTTGGTGATGATGCAGTGGATTGGCAGTATGTAGAGGATGTCTCTCGTTCGATCGTGGTTGCTTGCACCTGCCCAACAACACAAACGCGCGTCTTCAATGTGAAGGGCGGTATCCGCCCAGTCAAAGAAGGCGTGGCATACCTCAAGACGTTGGTGCCAGATGCACAGATTACACTGGAGCCAGGGGTGTTTGGGATCTCATGGGACTACGACGCAACACCCATCACTGAGGAGATGGGTTTTACGCCTGACTACACGATGGAGCAAGGAATCCTGAAAACGTTTAATCGTTTCCGAGAGCGTGCAGGGTTAGCACAGATATAATTGCTATTGGGCAGAGTGCACTTTGTCTATTGAAAAATAAAAGAACGATGATGTTGTTCAATTCTCGAACTAATAGTACTTTTTCATCTGTGCCCAAGTGACCGCTAACTTCCCGCGAGCATCAACGGACAGGACTTGTTCCCACGGGATATTTTTTCCTCTGGAATCGGCTTGATGTATATCATCAAAGTTCGGATGTCCCCACCCACCGCTATTATTATCCACAACAACAATTTGGGCGGTCTTGCCTCTGAATTCGGAGACATCCCACTCTACCCGCGCCATCGTTTCGGTAGCCTTTCCTGTTGCTGTGCGAACGACTTTTCCATTAATCTCAAGGTTAACACAACATGGCGCGGGGTCGTCCTTCCATGGGTGATTGCCGCCGCCGATGAGAAAATTCATCGTCTTTCCGATAATCGTGAACTCAATCGAAGTGAGAGTGCCTTGAGGTCCATCGCCTTGCGTCGCGCCTGGATTCTGTCCGAGTTTTTTCCCTTTATCTGGACCTTGGTACTTTTCATATAACCCCAACCACCAATCCCCTTGATGTTGAGAAGGCTGACCGCGGTTTCGTGCTGTCGGGTTATCTCCCCAAGTTGGCTGAAAATCGAATGCAACTCCGTCTTTCTCCCAATCCGTGAGGTCGCCCGTCTCGAAATCGTTGTTAAACGCTCGTGCCGAGGCGATGTTAACCGGTAGAACCAACAGTATCAGGAGGACGGAGGGCATCATAAGCGAGAAATACATTTTTTTCATGAGATGCGTCTCCTTCTGTTTCCGAAAAGTTGTGTGCTTCAGGCTATCCGATCAGTAACTTACGAAGACACGTCTGAAAGTCGAACAACATCATCGCTGCTCATCATACACTATTGTGAGAATAATGTTAAGAAAATTGTGAATCCCAGAAGCCTCTACCTCTGCAGGACTTACGCGTGCTGCTCTTTTGTAGCATAACCTGTTAGGTTGTGCCACGAGGACATCTGTGTTTTTTAGGTTCTCTCTCACAAAGCCTTCTATGATCAAAATTGCGTAAGTCCTGCTCTGTTATACGTTTCGGCTCGCGATGAAAGAAAGCTACGATAGGTCGACAAGCTGCCCTGCGAAAATCAATCCGATGACACAGACAATCGCTGTCAAGGTCCGCTTTTCACTTTTGATGGCGCGTGTCCAAGAAAAATCGTGGGAAGATGGATTGGGATAGGAATAAAATTGGGGAATAAAACGAGGCACTCGGTCTCGGTATGCCTGATAAACTGGACCACAGGCTTCCATTAGATACGACTCTTCTACGGCAATAATCGATAGGTATTGAAAGAAATAGCCGATAACGAACACAGCCATGAGCCAATAGACATTCGCAACAAAGCAAACACCAAGACTGAGCAGGAAATTACCAAGATAAAGTGGGTTGCGGACGTAGCCATAGGGCCCTGTTGTAACAAGGTCGCGGGCAGCACCAAGCGTTCTCGCACGAGTGGATGCTCCTGCATATCCGACCGCCCATATCCTGAGACACTCACCCGCAGCAATGCACAGCACACCAATCACTATGGTATGCCACAGAGGCTCTGCAAAGTAGAGGAGTGCGAAGATAAAGGGGATAGGTGTGAAACTGCGGATTTTGAAGAAGAAGTTGCCAATTTTTGAGGAGATCATGTTTTCTGCCGTCTCAGCAAATGGGCTGATGCTATTTCGGTGTACGCCAGATCATGATACCCCCAACGACAGCGTACAGTATGTTCGCTCCCCAACAAGCGAAAAACGGGTGAAGTTTGCCACTCTCACTCAATCCCTCAAGCGTTGCGAAGGAGAGCGCCCAATAGATAAAAGAGAGGAAGAAAGCGATCACCAAACCTGCAAAGAAACCCGCTCTACCGAAACGGATAGCGATAGGCGCGCCAAGCATAACAACAACGACAGCTGCAAAGGGATACGCTGTCTTGTGATACAACTTTACTTGCTCTTTGCGCGAAATCTGTCCTGCTTCCTGCTTATAGGCGATCTGCTCGCGCAGTTCTTCGATTGTCATCGCCCTCGGATCCTTCTCACTCCCGATAAAACGGGCAGGATCTTCGTGTCGCTCAATCGCATGTGTATCGAAAGCCTCATAGCCCACCTCTACCCCTCCTTCAAAGTGGCGAATGTATCCATCAGTTAACTGCCACTCGGTAGGTGTCCACTCCGCTGACTTCGCGAAGGTTACATGAGCGAGCTTCCCTTCCGTATCATATTCATAGATGGTGAGTTGTTGGATTTTACGAGCGTCCAAAGCGATCCGCTGTGAGTAAAAGATACGGTCGTCCTTGCCTTTGAAGACGATATTCCTGCCGCGGCGCGGGCTAATCTTATTTTGTAAGAGATGTGCTTCATGAAAGGCAGGAGCCGCGACTCTGTTATAAAAAAGCGCGAACAACCCACAAATAGCGAGCGTTACAACCAGAACAGGAACGAGGAGCCGATAAACGCTGAGACCGCCCGCCTTCATAGCAGTGAACTCGTTGCTTTGTACCATTCTACCGAGCACAAAAAAAATAGCCACAAATGCCGCAACGGGGACTACCTCCATAATCCGACGGGGTGCTTGGAAGAGCACAATTTTAACAGCAGTCATATAAGCAACATCATCATCAAACTTCTTAATGTCCTTATCCAGCAAACGCACGATAATAATCAGTGCGATAAAGAATAGAAGCCCGACAAAAAAGGCTTTGAGGTATTCGCGAAGCAGGTATCGATCTAAAATATTCAAGGTATAGAGCTCATCAAGAAATATAGCTGAGGACGGACGCAATTTTTGCTTGAAACGTTACACATTGTGCCATTGGCGGGGTTCGGAAACCTCGCCAGCAAGGAGGGCTGGGTAAGTCCTGTAACTGAGAACGACAGAGAAACACCACAAAGTATCCAAGCCTAAAGTCCTCGAATTCATTCGGGTGAGTATATCAAGATTCGACTTTCCTGCTGACGACAAGCGGTAATTTGTCGCGGGCACGCCGCGTCCGCAACGTCCCTTCGCCTATCATACGGATACTGAGCAAAACGCCGAACGCACCGATAGCAATATTGGGAAGCCACATAGCAAGGATGGGAGATACCATACCGTTTAGACCTGCACTCTGGCCGATCTGAAGTAGTAAGTAGTAGACTAATATCACAGCTAAACCGAGACCAAACCCAATCATCTTACCGCTCTGTTTTACCATCAACCCAAGGGGCACGCCCATTAACCCGAACGCCAAACATGCGAAAGGGATAGAAAACTTTTTGTGATACTCGACCTCTGCAAAACGGAGTTTGTTACGGGTGAAATCAGGGTTTTGGCTGGTTTGGACGGCAGTTTCCAAGGTATTGATGAATGATTTGAGTTGGGCAATGCTCATTGATCGTGGTGTTTGGTTCTGAAACGCACCGCGCTCCAGATCCTCAGTCAATTGCAGGGCAAGTTGCTGCTGTTGGAACTTTGTTACACGATATGTCTCTGAGTCATCGGTTGTAGGTTCATAAGTGAGTCCATCGTAAAGCGTGAGCATGGCTCTACCGCCTTCAAAACCAAGGGTGCCTTCTCGCGCGTGACTGAACCGGGGCCGTCCACTCCAGATACCATCCCAGATTTTGACATCCTGCATGCGACCACTCTTGGTATCTGTGGATTCGTACATCCACAACTTGCCTTCCCTCTCCAATTCTTTCATGACAGTGGCTTCTTCCAAAACGAACGTTGGATTGTGTCTTTGGATGTCGCGTTTGAGTGTGGCGTAAGCAAGATTCGCCTTCGGTAACGCGACATCCATCAACCCAAGATCAACAACGCTGAGTACCACCGCGATGCCTAAAAGGGGAAGCATCAGATGATGGAAAGCGACCCCGTGTGCTTTCATCGCGACGATCTCATTATCGGTAGAGAGTCTACCGAGAGAAAGCAAAATTGCGACCAAAGCCGCCATCGGAAGAGAGAGCACAACCGTCGCTGGCATCACATAGATGAGCAACTCGATAAGGTAAATTGGACTTATCCCCTTCTGCACAAAAAGTTTCGTTAACCGAAAAAGGTCATCGAAAATGAGGATAAAGGTAAAACAGATAAGTGCTATGATAAATGGTGGAAAAAACTCTTTAAGTATATACCGCGCTAATATTCTCATATCTTCAAGGGAGCCGTAGAGATTTCACGATGGATGCGTTTTACAGACATACCAACCAACGGACTTCAATAATTATTGGTTTTACCATAAACTGACACAACTCTTTTCCATTAGTTGATTTATGCCGGAAAAACCTTCATAATTTAATATGTTAGTCGCAACGAACCCTGTTTTTAATTTGAAATTTTACTGTGAGTGATGTTATCATACCAGCATGGAACTCACGCTTGAAGCAATTCAACTTACATCTGATGACTTGGCAGATGTAGCCGCGCGTCGGGCTTCTGCCCAAGAAATCTACTCTCCAACAGCACCAAGGCGACCGATCGCACAATTCGGTTGGCGCGATAGATGGTGGTTAAACCACACAGCAGCACAGCAAGTCGTCATCAATTACTGGTTCTTCAAGTCACACGATGAAGCACGGACAGCCGCTGATGAAGGCAGATTTCGGCTTTCAGCGCAGACGGTGTCGACATTAGGCGGACGTGATTCTATCTATCAACCCCCATCAAATGATAAACATGGACTGGGTGATGTGGTGTGGCAGGCTGGTGCGAATTTTTTGTTCGTAGAGCAGACTATCGTCGTGTTGGTTGCTGAAATAGGAGGGCAGGTTCTTGAGGAAACAACCCTCCATATCGCTCAAAGAATTTCCGAGAAAATTCAGAATGCGCTGCTGTCGAAACAGTAATTAAGATATAGGTTCCTGCTACCTATCCGCAAGGTAAAGTTAATAGTCTTGATACCAGGTTGCGGATTTCTTGGCAATCCCAACGTTTTCCACACCACCAAATTGGCGATGCTCAAACCACGGTAAGGCGTTCTCTGCTGCAGCGTTTGCATTCTCGAAGTTCGTCGTTGCCTCGTTTTCCAAGAACTGCACAACCGCTCCGGTGTCAGGGTAGTATTGGACAGCATCTTTCCAGATGGCTCTTCCACAGAGAAAACCGCTCGCACCGGCCCCGGCTGCAAGGTTAACGTTCTCGATGAACTCCTCAATATCCACACCGGCACTCAAAATTACCCACGGTAGTGTCGAGGTCTCGTCCAATTTCTGGCAGATTTCCTTCACTTCCTGGAGCTCATACGCCGCATCGCCTGCGTAAAAACTGGCATCTTGATAGTCCGCAGTGTATTTCAGGTCGGCAGGAAACTCTAATTTCAGAATGTCAACTTTGTAACTTGGATCCGTGAACTCCGCGACACTCCGAATCACAAGATCGGGTTTCTGTTTCGCGAAAGCGATGCTCTTTGTTGTGCCTTCAAGGGCATAACTCACTAATTCTAACAAAAAGGGCAGATCCTGCTTTTCGCATTCGTTCCCGACGTGACGGACAAAGGCTTGTTGGTGTTCAAGGGTGTCCGCGGAGGCATCAGGGTGGTAGTAGGCGAGAAGTTTAATCGCATCTGCGCCGGCTCGTTGTGCCTTGGCGATGCTCCAGTTTGGAATTGGATTGGAGAGACGTTCGTTTTCAACAACGCCTTCGCTGACATAACCTGATTCTTCGTAAGCCAGCAGCAATGCGACATCCCGTGGGATCTCAGTAATAGAATAGGGATGCCCGTAAATTGGGTCGGTCAGAACCGCTGTTGCATTTGGGGAAAGGAGGCGGGTAATCAAAGTTTTTAGTGCTGCGACATCTTCGTATCGGACATCCGCATTGTCCTTGTCAAGTGCGTCCGCGAGTGCCTGTACCATGGAACCCCGCTGGTCAATCGCCATCATTTTAAAGCGACCCGTCGCATCGGCAAGTTTCATGATGCCTCGCAATTTACCAGAGGAAATATCGTTCATTAATGTCTCCTTTTTTTAATGAGTGTTGGCTATGAACTATTGGCAAGCAATTCTTACTGATGCCTGATACCTATTTAGTATTCGCGTTCAACAAAAAAATGGATTAAAGAGAGAAAAAGTTGCTTTGCTCGTCCATCAGGGAGATGGGCAAAATTATTCTTAAACCGTCCAGCGGCTTCCTGTAAGAGTGCCTGAGAGCGTTTTTGAGCATAGGTAATCGATTCATATTTTCGCATTAAGTGGAGGACACTCTCGACCTCCGCCTCGGTTTTCTCATCACGGGGCCGCGCCATGATGTCAATCACATGCTGGGCTTCAGCCGAGCTGCATGTATTGATGAGATGAATAAGAACAAGGGTTCGCTTGCCTTCACTGATGTCCCCAGCAATCTCTTTTCCGTACCTACCGACATCGCCGATCAGGTTAAGGACATCGTCCTGAATTTGAAAGGCGATTCCGATTTCTTCGCCGAGTTCTACAAGTCCATCTATTTCTGTTTCACTCGCGCCACCGATGATTGCCCCGACCCGACAGGGTGTGATACAGGTATACCACGCGGTTTTCTGGACACACATCGTTAAGTAGTCATCTTCATCGAGAGCC
Source organism: Candidatus Poribacteria bacterium (assembly GCA_007571305.1). Taxonomy (GTDB): domain Bacteria; phylum Poribacteria; class WGA-4E; order WGA-4E; family WGA-3G; genus WGA-3G. The sequence continues at coordinate 10,653 of RKRR01000069.1, forward strand.
CAGCGGTTATCGTTAACCCAACTCAATTCAATGTGCTGCCCTTCAACGACTTGGTTGCTGAGTTGTATGAATTCAGATAAGATGCGAAAGGCGAGTTCGTGTCCGAGGATCTCAGTGTTACGGTGAAGCATCTCCCACATCTTGCAATGGAGGGCATCCCCGACGTTAATAGCCATTGGAATGCCATGCTTTTGATGGAGACACGGTTCGCCTCTGCGTAACTCGGAACCATCTTCAATATCGTCGTGTATGAGGAGCCAATTCTGGAGGAGTTCAAGCGAGGCGGCTGTGTTGATGGCGCGGCTTGGATCACCCCCGAACGCCTCACACATGAGCATACAGAGTGCGGGACGTAACCCCTTCGCAGCGCGGCGTGGGTAGTCTAACATCATCTGGTACAACTGATGTACGTCAGGGTGCTTATGAGCAGTCGGGAGAAAATCGAAGATACATGCATCAACCTTACTTTTAATATCGCTGAGGTATGTCATGGTAAGGTGCTTTGTTTGTCCAGTTTTCTGCATTGCTTCCCTTACGTTTTGCAGGGTTTTCCTTTTCGCTCAGTCTTCCGGTATCTCCTCGGGTACTTGATTCAGGAACGCCAGTTTTTATGAAGCGTTGACTCGCTCAATTCCACTTTCCAAATTATACCATATCCTGAGCTGGAAATCAAATTTTTCGTTGAGCACGCATGGAAATGCATTTGACCTCTTTTCCAAGCAGTGATAAACTTCTTATAGAGGCTTGAGAGCGGAAATTTCGTGTGAATTCCTGATACAGAACACTGACTCTCAATAACATTCCTGCTGCGTTTTGCGGCGTGGTCTGTCCAGCCCGACACACAAAATCTCGATGAAAGAAAAAATAAACAAAGAACTATACAAACCCAAGTTGCCATCTTTGTAGCATAACCTGTTAGGTTGTGCATAAATGTCCACAGGTTAACGGTCTCCTATGCTACAAAAATATCTAAATACTGAAGGCTTTTCGCGGGAAAATGGCCTCTATAGGTTTCTTAAAAACTTGTCTTTAGCAACTTGGGTTACAAATAGATGACTCTGCCATTACCAAGGGAGACATCAAATTTTGAAAAACGAAATTATTAACGAGGCGGACTTATTCTCTAAGGACCAGCCGGCGTTACACAATACATCAGGTTATGAAGATTTAAAGGCAAAAGTAGAAAATGTGGATTGTCGGATCGGGATGAAGCACCTCAACGAGAACGCAGTCTCTCTTGTGCTCACAGACCCGCCTTATTTCATTGATGGTATGGATGCGGGTTGGGACACGAAAAAATTGACTGCGCGTGTGAAAGATGGTGTTGTTGGTTCGCTGCCAGCCGGTATGAAGTTTTCAGTCGACCAAGGACGAGAGTTGCAAAGGTTCCTCACGCCCATTGCAGAGGAATGGATGCGAGTGATTCGCCCGGGTGGATTTTGCCTTGTTTTCAGCCAGAATCGCCTGGTGCACAGAACTGCTATTGCATTAGAAGATGCGGGATTTGAAATACGGGACGTTTTGCTATGGCGATATGAAGGTCAGGCGAAAGCCTTCACTCAGGATCATTTTGTACGGAAACGGAAGTTAACAGCAGAAGGAAAAGAGAGACTTATCCAGAAGTTAGGGGGTCGGAAAACGCCTCAATTGAAGCCGCAAGGTGAAATGATAATCCTCGGGCAAGCTCCTAGGGAGGGGACTTTTGTGGATAACTGGGATAAATGGGAAACAGGCTTGATTGATGTGAAGGATCCGTTAATCGGTGCGACTCAATTTCCTGGGACCGTCATTCCAGCCAAAAAGCCAAGAAAACGGTATGGACACATGACTGCAAAACCTGTTAATTTACTTCAACACCTTATTCGCATTTTCTCTGCCCCAGGTGCACTCGTGCTTGATTCTTTTGCAGGCTCTGGTTCCACAGGTGTCGCTGCCAAGATTGAGGGCAGATCATTTATCGGGTATGAGATTGAGACGGAGATGGCGATTTGTGCTCAAGAGAGAATTGAAGGAATATTATTATGAGAGATCTTCCCTCCCAAACTGAATTACATCTAAGGGAATTGTATTGCATCCTACCATTTGGGCATGAATAACTTTACGACACACAGGGTTTGCAGGTAGATCCCGTTTTTCGCCTCTCACCCCCTATAATTCATCTAAATCGAGTGCGATGAATCGGTATCCAAAAGGCTTTATCCGTTCAACTAATGTTTCACGCAATTGGAGGGCATGTTCAAATTGTGCATCCGAGACCTGTATCCGTAAAACTGGGGTATGGTCGAAGAGTGAAACCTCTTGGAGTTGATGTTCGTGCAGGATACGTTCGACTTCTGTGAGTGCAATCGGGTTTTCAGTTTGCGGGGTGTTGGAGTCTTTTGACATTTTACGACTGTCGCCTCCAGTCACTCCCTGCCATGAAGCCGCCATCTACGAATACCATCTGTCCTGTAACAAAGTCAGAGGCGTTGGAGGCGAAGAAGATCGTTAAGCCTGCTAAGTCCTCGGGTTCGCCCCACCGATCGGCGGGTGTCCGATTAAGAATCCATTTGTTACGGTTGTCTTCGCGTGCGGGTGCAGTCATCTCAGTTCGGATGAAGCCGGGTGCGATGCCGTTGACCTGGATGTTGTGTTCTGCCCATTCTACGGCGAGGAGTTTTGTCAATTGGAGGAGCCCTCCTTTCGCTGCGGTGTAGGCGACACTTGTCGGGAGTCCGATAGCTGAGGTGAGGGAGAGGGTGTTGATTACTTTGCCTGATTTTTGGTGTTGCATGACGTTGCCGCAGGCTTTTGCGAGAAAAAACGCGCCTTTCAGATTAACGTCCGTGACGAAGTCCCAATCCGCCTCGGTAAATTCCAAAGCGGGGTTGCGTATGTTGACTCCGGCGTTGTTGACGAGGACATCAAGCCCTCCCAAAGTCTCCACAGTCTGTTCGACGAGGGAGTCGATTTCTGTAAGATTGCTGACATCTGCTTGAATAGGGAGGACGTTTCTACCGGTTTCATCGGCGATCCGTTCAGCGACGGGGGTTAAGGTCTCTATTTTCCTACCCACAACGACGAGATCTGAGCCTGCGCCAGCGAGTCCCTCTGCCATTGCGAGCCCGATACCGCGACTTGCTCCAGTGACGAGGCTGACTTTGCCATCCAATCGAAATTGTTCAACGATGCTTGTAGCAGATTTCTGATTCATATTTTACTCCGAATTCGTGTTCTATCCATTCACCTGTTTTATTCCGTTCCATCTTATTTGTTATTTGTGGCGAGAGCTTTATTAGGCTTGATATCCTCTGGCGGTGCAATCTGAGTATCTGCATCTATACGATCTGAGTGAAGATCCTCGTTCTGTATATGAGCATATCAACACGCGGTGCTATCTTGCCTGCAAGCATGTCCAGGAGCAGTTGTGAGTCTATTCCTGTTTGCTTGGCAAATTCTGCGATCCCGCTTTGTGCATCTATAACTGCTCGGAATGCGCTCACTAATGCAGCAGGGTCCCTATATCTTTGATAATCTGCGAATACTGCTTGAAGAAATCCTATGGTAGCGTCATGATCAGCAATAAGCTCTTCAATAGGAACATCACGCCATTTTCTTAGTTGTCTCACCAGTCCAACCCACATTACTTTATAGTAAAATCCGAAAACAGGTTCACACTTGTAGCATAGGAGACCCTTGGTTTCCTGTGCCAATATGTGCCAGGATATATAACTTCATCATTCACACGATGCTACAAGTGTCCAAGTAATTACGGAATCTACTATAACCCAAGTTGCTACAGACAAATTTTTAGGAAACCGACAGATGCTACTTTTCAGCGAAGAGCCTTCCGTATTTTGTAGCGTAGACTTTTGTTTATGCACAGGAGACCAACGGTCTCCTATACTACATAACTCGCAACTTGGGTTAAATTAATCGTTCAGGCCATCCTGTTCTGCGAATTCAAACAGTTGTTCACCGTCAATAGCCTTTATTTTTCCACTGTGTTCCTCAGCAAGAGAGACAAGGAGCTCCGCACCGCGTGAGCGTTTCAAATCAATTTCAAGCCCTACGACATAGATGGCGGCGTTGTTGCGGTTATGTTCACGGACAATATCAAGGATCTTTTGGGTGTTTGTCTCAATATACACGTCAGCCATTTTGTCTACTTGGGGTACGCCGTCTGTGATTAAAACAATGACAGTGGGTTCAAAGACTAACGCGGCTTTAATGGCGGAGAGAATGTTAGTGTCCAAGTTGCCCTGGATGCTTTCAGGTGTGAATTCGTCGAGGAACTTCAAGGTGCGTTTTATGTTTGCGGGGTTTGCTGGGAGCATTTTTTCGCTCATCGGTTTCGCTGTGTCGGAAAAAGCCACAATGTTCAGTCTGTCGTTGTTTCCCAACATCATTACGGAATCTTTGAGAGCGTTTATTGCCAGTGGCAATTTTTTCATTCCAACTGCCTGCATACTGGCGGTTATATCAAGGCAATAGACGACATCTTTAGGGCCTCCGAATTCATCAAGAAAATCGATGAGTCCGAGTCTATCTGCGGAGCCATCCTTTCCGCCGCCGCCAAGGAGTCCACCATCGGAGCCGTCTTGTCCATCGCCACGGAATCTTCCCATACCGTCGCCGCGTGCTCGGACTCTACCAGTAACGAGGCCGCGGCCATCGGTCCGCCCGGGTTGTGAGATCAGTCTACTGAGATTTGAGGCTTCCGCTTCCCGTAGTCGTGCGTCCGTCATAACGTCTGGAATTATGTCATTCACAGGTGCCTTATTGATTTCTACATCTTCGAGAACAACACGTGGACTGAGTTTCATAACCTCATCTATCTTATTCCGAGCGGTTTCAATCTTTTTCTCCATGGCATCTCTGGCGAGTTTCTCGTTCGGATTAAGCATCTTCTTCGTGAGAGATGGTTTGGGTTTCGGTTTTCGTTTTCTGGGAGCATCAGCGTCGTTAATCAAGTCAACAGCGAGGGCATCTGCCTGTTCTTGACTGAGTTGATTCATCGGAAGGAACAGGTAGGTAATAGCGAGAATCATGTGTAGAATAAGTGATAGTAAGATAACAGAGCGGGCGCGGTTTCTACGTCGTCGTACATCAATGCCCCAGTTTAGCAAGTGATTTAGCATGGTGAAGTCCTCCAGGTTTAGTTTTTCTTTTTATTTTATGTTTTGAAATTATAGGTTATGAGCGATTGTTTTCTGGTTTCTGGATGCCTATGTCTATGATGCAGCTTGCTGATTTTCAAAAGTCTGGATCCACGTTCTGCCTTCAGGTGTCAGTTCGTAATAGGTGTGATTTCGGTGTTTAATCCATTTTCCCTTGACGATATTTTTGCGATAGTGAATGATACGCCCCTCAACGCGTTTTAAACCTCCGAGGTCTCTCAATTTACGATGTCGCTGGTGCGTTTCTTCAAGCGGGATTCTCAAGGTTTCAGCGACAACGATAGAGTAGTCCATTCCGAATTCTTGGTGGTGTTTCAGTATAAAGTAATCGATCTCATCAAGTTCAGCAAATTCGGGCGGAAGGGAAACTGGATCCATTGAGGTCACGGTTGCCTGAATCTCATTCCACGCGACTGCCAATAGCCGCTCCGGTCGGAAGTTGGGGACTGCAGGACATTCGGCGTGATGGACAGTGATTGTGCTGTCTTCCTTGAAATAGCCCGTAATCAGGTCACCTTCTTGAGGTGCACAGCACTTAGCGATTTTGTAGATCAGTTCTGCTGCCATATCCGTCGACGGTTACCTTCCCAAGGCTCGATGCCCAATGTCGTGCCGGGCGTGGGCATTCTCAAAATGAATTGCAGAAACACCTTTGTATGCTTGTTGAATTGCGTCGTGCAACCCGCCAGCCAGAGCAGTGACACCTAACACCCTACCGCCATCCGTGACAATGTTTTCACCCTTCTGCTTTGTGCCTGCGTGAAAGACGGTAACGCCTTCAATCGCATTGGCATCTTCAAGTCCTGTGATAACTATGTCTGTCTCGTAGGGGGCTGGATATCCCCCGGAAGCCATAACGACACATGCTGCTGCCTCATCGGACCATTGCACGTCAGTATGCTGTTCAAGAGTCCCGTCAATACATGCGAATAGCAAAGGAACTAAATCGCTTTTGAGGCGAGGTAAGAGGACCTGGGCCTCTGGATCCCCAAAGCGACAGTTGAACTCCAGCACCTTCGGACCGGCCTCGGTAATCATCAATCCAACATATAGGACTCCCTTAAAGGGACTTCCAATATCCGCCATACCCTTGATGGTAGGGTAGACGACGCTCTCCATTACATAGTCGTGCAATTCTGGTGTGATAACTGGTGCAGGAGAGTAAGCTCCCATTCCCCCCGTATTCTTGCCGGTATCCGCATCGTGGGACATCTTGTGATCCTGAGAACTCAGAAAAGGGAGACAGTAAGTGCCATCGGTAAGGACTGTAAAGGAGGCTTCCTCGCCGATGAGTTCTTCTTCAATTACGACACTATCACCAGCCTCACCGAATGCCTTATCTACCAAAATCGTTTTAACAGCTTGCAATGCCTCTTTGAAGGTGCGTCCGGGGATAACGCCTTTGCCTGCGGCAAGTCCGTCTGCCTTGACGAAAACAGGTGCATTGTGGTCTTCTATGTAAGCCATCGCATCTTCGACATCCGTGAACGTCTGGTGCTCTGCTGTCGGGATTCCGTTTTCAAGCATCAGTTGCTTGGCGAAATCCTTGCTTGCTTCTAAACGTGCTGCCTGTTTATCGGGCCCAAATGCCTTCAGACCGCGTTCCCTGAAGACATCAACGATTCCGTCAGCCAGGGGTGCTTCGGGACCGACAACGGTTAACGCAATGCCTTGAGACTCTGCCCAATCCGCCAAATCGGTGAACTGGTCCGGCATGGGAATAGATTCTGATATTTGTGCGATGCCAGCATTACCGGGGGCACAATAGATTTTTTCGACGAGTGGGCTCTGTGCAAGTTTCCAGACAAGGGTATGTTCGCGTCCACCTTGCCCAACAACCAGGATTTTCATGCTGTACGTCCTTTTTGATTGTATTATATCAGAATATGTTCGGAAAATCAAGGCGTTTCGGAATTTTAGTTTTATTCGCATAGCGGACAACGAACCGGGGAAGAACCAAATGCGCTGACTTTCCCTATCACTTGACAAAGTGTGCATGCCTTGTTATACTGATCGCTGCTGGCTTATGGGCAGGTATATCATCGCATTGGAGCACATTTTATAGCGACGAAGGGGATACTTTATGCGCTATCTGCAAGGCATTATTAGATGGATTGATACACTGGAATCCGGCAGACAATTTGGGGGTTTCCCCCTGATCTCCGCAGGGTTCACATTTATGGTGCTGTAGGTCCCCGGAACTTTCTGACAATTTATGACCATTTGGGTTATAGTCAAGGAAGAATATTCATCTGATGAGGTTAACTACGAGTTTAGGGTTTGTAGCGAAATATCGGCGTGTTTCAGCGATTTTCGTATGTCCTGCGAAGCGTAAAACAGACACGGCTGTGTTGCGTAAGGCTGCCATGGCGTGTGGGATACTGCCGGTTCTGGCTTGTGAAGCATCCTCCCCGAGGACGGTATCTCGGATCCAATGGACTTTATTTTCTATCCTCCAATGTTGGCATCGGAGTTTGAACAAGGTGTCCCCGGCAGCTTTCTCAGGCATGAGACTTGTCATACCAGACTGCGTCTGAGAGGTGATTTTCACTGTTTTTTTATTCAGTCGCTGAAGGGTTCTGAACTTCAGACACAGGCTTTCTAAAGCATAAACTTTTTTCAAACTCACATTAGACATTATAACACTTTAATTGTAAGTTGAGAGCATCTATGATAAAC
>RKRR01000053.1 GCA_007571305.1 Candidatus Poribacteria bacterium
GCTCTGACAATTCCGCCCACGAACTTGGAATAATTATACAACTTCTGTCAAAAAAAGTCAATTTTTAAAATTTCTACAAGTCCAAAACGACTAATTCCGTTCAATTTTTGAAAAATTTTCTTGCAATCGCTTGAACCTTGTGCTAAATTACGGATACTCCGACCCACAAAATTGAGTGAACATTGAGACGAAGGAGATCACAATGCTTAAAGCAGGATTTATCGGTGCAGGAGGACGCAGTCAAGGCGCACATTACCCAAACGTGAATCGGCTGGAAGATGATGTCGAGATGCTCGGAGCCTGTGAACTCGACGAGGAGAAACTCGCACAGGTTGCCCAGAAATATGAGTTTCCGCACACCTTCACAGACCATAGGAAGATGTTGGATACCTTAGACTTAGACATCGTTTATTGTGTGATGAACGAGAAGTGGATATTGCAACCCGCCCTGGATTGCCTGAACGCCGGCAAGCATCTGTTCATCGAAAAACCTCCGGGGGCAAACAGCGACGAAACCCAACAACTTCTTGAGGCAGCAATTGCCAACGATGTCTATTGTATGGTAGGGTTTCAGCGCAGATATGCCGCTGTTACGCGCGAAGCCATGCGACGCGTCGCAGAAAAGGGACCTGTCACATTAGCCGTCACCACCTTTAACAAGCAAATGATCGGGCAGAACCGAGAATTTACGACAACGCTTTGGAACGATGTCTGTCACGTCGTCGATTTACTCCGCTATATGGCAGGTGGTGAGCCAGTGGAAGTCACAGCACATCGGGACACGTTTGCTGCGGAACAACGCAATTTCTATACCGCCTTCGTCCGTTTTGATAACAACGTCACAGGCGTGCTTTTTGGGAGTCGAGCATCAGGCGGACGCGTACTGCGCTCTGAATTGCACGGTGTCGGCATCGGCTGTTACATGAAAATCCCAGAAGAAATCGAAATTTATGAGGACAACAACAGAAGTGTTATGGGAGGTTGGGAAGTTGATGATGTGGACCAACGCGATACCCCGAACTATGAAGGCGTATTGACGATGCACCGCCACTTCGTCGATTGTGTTCGCAATCGGAAAGTCCCGCTGACAGACCTCCGTGATGTTATACATTCCATTCATTTTGTTGATCAGATAGAGGGTCCGCTACCGGATTAACCGATTCGTGTAATTGGCTAAACATCACACATTGGAGACTTAACCCATGCTCGACGAACGACATATACAACATCAGATCACTGACGAACAACTCCGCGAACTGAACGAAAACGGGTACTTTACCGTTGAAGGCGCGCTCCAACCAGATCTCGTCGAACGGCTTGAAACAAAGGTAGACAGCATCTACCAGAACCATCTTGACACTGGCTATGATCCATATAGCAAGAGTCAACTTACTGCGTATAACAACTTCTTCTATCCGAATTTTCTAGGCACAGATCAGGTTTTCGTGAATCTTTTGGATTGGTATAAAACGTTCCCGAAGGTTTGGGGAATCTTAGGATGGAATATCTATTCCTACCACAGCCATTTCATCATCACGCCGCCTCGACCGGATGAGGTACGCGGTAAATCTACTCCACTCGGTTGGCATCAGGATAGCGGACGCGTTAACTTTGAGATCGAAAGTTCACCGCGACCCCGCTTGTCCATAAAAGTTGTCTACTGGCTCTCCGACTGTTCCGAAACGGGACGTGGGAACTTCTACGTCATACCCGGAAGCCATCTCTGGGATAAACTCGATCGACCAGAGGACGGTGCAATGCCGGACGGCGCAACGCCAGTTTGTTGCAAACCGGGTGATGCAGTCTTCTTCGACCGGCGAATATGGCACGCCCGTAGCGAAAACGATTCAGACATCACCCGAAAGGGACTCTTTTACGGATACGGCTACCGATGGCTACGGAGTAAGGACGACATGACCATACCCGCAGAGATGTTTGAGCGGAACGACCCAATTCGGCAGCAGTTACTCGGTGGTGGTACCAACGCAAATGGGCATTTTACCCCCAAAGATGCCGATGTGCCGCTGAAGGTATGGCTTGAAGAAAAAGGTATCATTGCCAACTGAAACGACGAGGTTACTGAAGAACAAAACGGTGCTATGCTAAATGCAAATTTACTTGACACCTATAGCAAAATAGCGTATAATTTCATTAACAACGTATCTAACGGAGGCATAACGCGATGATTCAAACGCGGCTGAATGTAAGCGTCTGGGCTGTTATCCTCATAACAGCGATTTTGATTCCAGCAGCTTCAGGGGAGGAAGCAGTGACAACGTCAAACACATTAAAAGTGGGCATGGTCGCCCCGGATTTCACACTGAAAGATGAAGAAGATGTCGAGCGAAGCCTCAGCGACTATTTAGGAAAAAAGAATATCGTTCTCGCTTTCTATCCAAAAGATTTTACAGGTGGATGAACGACTGAACTTTCCTCGCTCCGTGATAATTTGAGCGAGATAGAAGCAACCGATAGTGTCCTTTTCGGAGTCAGTGTTGATTCTGTCGAATCGCATAAACGGTTTCGGACAGAACAGAAATTCGGATTCTCACTCTTAGCCGATACCGAATTTGAGGTGAGCAACCAATACAGTGGTATCATTGAAAGTTTCAACGCCTCAAAACGGACAACTTTCATCATTGATAAAGCGGGGTACATCCGTGCTATTGATACAGATGTCAATGTCAAAACGCACGGTGCAGATGTCGTTGTATTGCTTACGGAAGTCCTACCAAAGATAGAGGTCGGGCAACCCGCTCCAGATTTTATTGCAACCGATGGAGCCGGTAAAACGCACCAATTAAGCGAATTGCATCAGGAAAAGAACGTCGTCTTAGCCTTCTATCCACGCGATTTTGGGCGTGGCTGAACGGCTCAAGTTTGCTCACTCCGTGATGAGTCGAGTAATTTTGCGAACTACGATGCACAGATCTTTGGGATTACATCGAATGATGCGGATTCGCACCAAAAATTTTCGGAAGAAAATCAGTTGAATTTCCCGCTTTTGGTAGACACCGGACGCAATCTCGCACTCCTTTTTGGCGCGACGAATGCCCCAGACGGAAAAATCCAACGGTTAGCCGTTATTATTGGTAAAACAGGAAAGATTCTTGAAATTGATAAAGAAGTTAACGCAAGCACACACGGTGTGGACTTAGTTGATTTCTTCAAAACCTTGGAAACGTCAAATTAATTGATGGAGCATAGCGATTTATCGACAATTTCGGCTCGCATCGCGTGGGGTACCTCCGTTATCTTCAGCCCATTTTTGGTACCGATCGCAACCGCTGTTGGTGTCATCCAAAAACATGCAGCTCCCCAAGACGCACTCCGCTGGCTGGTAATTGTTGTCCTATTTGTTACCGTGCTACCGGTACTGTCAATTGCAGCGATGGTCCGGTATGCTAAAGTAAGCGACCTGCACTTGCACAACAGGGAAGAACGACTCCTACCTCTATGCTGTACACTTGTTAGTATGGTTGTCGGTACTGTTCTACTGCACCAACTCGGTGCGGCACGGGAAATCGTTTGGGCAGGTATCGCTTACATTGTAAACAGCCTTATTTTTTCCGCAATTACTCCGATGTGGAAAATCAGCTTTCACAGCAGTGTCGCCACTGGGTGTGTTACCGTCCTCGTCATGCTCGTCAATCCACTATTCGGTTGGCTATTTCTGTTGACCCCACTGATTGCTTGGGCGCGAGTTTACCGAAAACGACACACATTTCTCCAAACCATCGTCGGCGCAGTGCTCGCTGTTGGCAACACGGTATTTATTTTGAATATGGCGAAACTTGGAGGGCACAGTTAAAGGACAAAAACGTTCATCTTTACTGTAGAAGGACTTGGAAAGACGCGCCTACTCTATATCCGATAAATCCAACAAATGTGAGTCCGCGCTCCAGCGTCACATCACCGCGAGTGTTTCAGGGGTGGTAGGTTATCCCAATCACACTCAAGGCAGAAAATGCCTTCTCTACCGAGTTGGCGTATACGCCCGCCACACTCAGGACATTTTACAAGACGAAGGGAGTTCGATTCTTCGGTATTGGGTGGGAACATAAGCAATTGCTCTATTGGCAAAGCCTGTCCGCGTTCCCCTACGAACTCCAATTGCACATTTTCAATTATATCACGGGTATCCAGTTTAAACGGCGGGGGTGAATTTCGAGTGAGATTGATAAAATCGCTACGGTAGACCCGAATTGTGTCCTCCTCCCGCACCTGTCGTACAAAAAGCGTATATTTATCTGGAGCTACTAAATAAGCCTCGGTGTCTAAAATGTATCTGCGCGGTTTGATTGCTATCTCATAGCCTCCATAGTGCAGGATAGAAGGACTCGTATCAGGTTGCATCTGGCAGATTTCAAAGAGCTCATGAGAACGTGACGCAGAGAGAATCAAGGCATATTGTCGACAAGCGTGTTGAGAGAGGCGTTCAAACGGTAAAAAAGCCTCCGACTCCGCACTATCGCGGAGGAACGCAATAAATGTCGTATAAGCGTTCTCAGTCGCTTCTTGCAAGATTAACTGGCTTAACCGCCGAGGTTGCGCTGTTCGCTCCATATCGGTGTTGCCAATTTCCCGCGAGTAAAGCTCCACTTGCACATCAATATCAATAGGTTGATTTTCATCATTGATACGCTGTAAACGCTCTACAGGTTGGTCTGCGATTTTCAAAATAAAAGGTAACATAGCAACCTATATAGACTCCTTAACCGAAGGATGTAACGAGTTTAGCACAAATTTTGTGTTTTGTCCAATTCTTTATAGTAAAACCGGTAATTAGTTATACACTTTGAGGATATCATCAATAGAAGTCTCAGGGTTGTATTGCCGTTTGCGCTTGATATTTGCGAAATCCTTCTCAATGGGGTTCAACTCCGGGGCATACGGGGGTAAAAATAACACACTCGCCCCGGTTTCGGCAATCAACCGGGCGGTCTCTGTCCCTTTATGGAAAGACGCATTCTCCATGATCACAACGTGCGTGTCATCCAGCAACGGACAGAACAGTTCCGAAAGCCATGTGTTGAAGGCAACCGCATCACAACTCCCCTCGAAAAGCAAGGGAGCCGTGAAACACCCCTCCACCCGGGCGGCACTCAAGGTCGTCTGCCGATACCGACGACTTGGCACTTGCTCTCGGACACAGTCGCCTTTCGGGGCGTAAGCATACGGGCGAAAATCCGCCTCGCTGAACCCCATCTCGTCAAGATAAACTGGCGTTTTGCCATGCCCGTGTATCTCTTGGTAAAGGGCTGCGAGAGACTCTCGCCGTTTTACAGGACACTGGTCCCTGTAGGTTGTCGTCTTTTTTTTCGCGTGATACCGAGTTTTGACAACGCATAGAAGATGCCGTTTGTGGAAACACCGAAGTGTTTGGCACG
>RKRR01000087.1 GCA_007571305.1 Candidatus Poribacteria bacterium
ACCAACAATCGCCACGGAGCCAGTTCTATTATTCTACGAAATAAATAAGAGAATATCAACCCGTTTTTACTTTTGTACGAGCGATATGGGTTGGACCCAGGTTTAAAAACTTGGGAGTGTTAGTTATTCTCTTCAGGTGTTCCACCAAGGTTATTTAGTCTTTCACGTTGAAACAGGGCGGTAAAAATATATTGAACCCGCGTAAAAAATAGGCAGATACATGTATTATTCAAACGTTTCTTCCGCATAATGCTCATAATAAACGACACATGGATGTGGCACCGTTCTTGCAATAGGTTGAAAAGAAAAAAGAACCTCACAATAAGGTTCTAAAGATACTTCGTTCACTGGATCACGGGATTATATTATTCTTTTTTACTGTGAGTTCGATAATAAATGTCTTTGAGTTGAAGGGTGAGAAATAACGATTCATCTCGGTTGTATGGAGACCTCATATTATGCTATGCCCCTTTTTTATCAAGACTGTGTCTTTAATTCCGAAAAAATCATAAAAACAGAGTAATGTTTAAACCGAACGGACGCTAATTTAAATAAAAAGTGTAACCTTTCCTGAATAACGTCCGTTTAACGCTGCGTTGGAATATATTCATTTTTTTAGATTATCTAAACTAACTACTTTTAGAAAGGGGTAAAGTTATGAAATCCACTGATGTACGTAAGAAGAACCGTCCATCCTTATACGAAACAGCTTTGTACCTTGCGATCGCGAAAGCTCGTCAAGATGAATTACGCTGGGAACTTTTCATCGATAATTTGTCACAGATTTGTGATACATTCGCCTACCAGATTGTGGCGAAAGGCACTGCCCCTTCTAAGCAATCTAACGAATCACGGCACTCATCTGTTTCTGTCCAGCAACCGTAACCCTCTCTCATTCAACCGACTCTTGGAGTTTTGGATGGTTCCGGAATATCTTCACAAGAGAGCGGACTAACTTTTCGGGATCGTGGCGAATAACGTTCATCTGAACCCCGCCTAACCATGTGCCAAATTCAGTGACGACCATATCCCGAATGAGGTCCGCCTCGACCACCTGGATACCTTGCTCTTCAAGGTGCTCCTGCTCATGATTATAAGAGACTTGGACCTTTGACGCGTCTGCGACTTGCACTGTCTCGACAGACAGAGACGAGATATCTTTTGCCAAGTTCAGCACATCCATGAGGTGCTGCGTATCTTCATAGAGCATCGAAAGCCCTTCCTCGGCAAGCGAGCGAATCCGAGTCAATTGCGAAACCAATTCCTTGCGAACATACTCTTGCATGATCTCGGTTGGAGCGGGTTGGTTATTCACCACGACGTAGTTCAACGGAATCTTGGCGTGGTCCAAAATAGCGTTAACGTGATCCGTAACCGCATAACCATCGGTTTCACCCGGTTGGGTCATAACGTTACAGACATAGATTTTGATCGCGTCTGAACGCTGAATCGTTTCGACAACGCCTTTGATAACCAGATTCGGCATAATACTGGTGTAAAGGCTCCCAGGACCGATGATAATGACATCGGCGTTAAACAATGCGTCCACAGCCCCTTCATGCGCCTGACATTCATAGATTTCATCGGGGGAATGATGCGTTTTTCCATTCTCGCGGGGTTCAAAAAAGACGCGCTTGATCGGTTCACGGTTTTCCCGCACGGGTATTGTGGATTCACCTCGAACGATCTCTCCATCCGTGAGTTCTGCGCACAAAACGGTATAATCCAATGTAACAGGAATAATCTGCCCACGAACCGAGAGCAGTCGTGATGCCGCCTGAATCGCTTTTGGGAAGTTTCCCTCAAACTTTTCTGTCAGTGCTGTCAATAAGAGATTTCCGACCGTGTGTCCACCGAGTTCGCCGTTGCTTGAAAAACGGTACTCAAAAAGCCCTGCGAGTTCATCAGCATCGGATAACGTGAACAGAAGCCTGCGAATATCACCCGGTGGGAGCATGTCAAACTCTTCAACAAGCCGCCCTGAACTTCCACCATCATCAGAAACGGTAACAATTGCCGCCAGACTATCTAAATCAATAAGGTGCTCTTTACCCTTCTCCAGATCGGCATAGTGTTTAATGCCGCTCAGCAAAGCGGATAAACCACTTCCGCCTCCGATGCATGCAAGTTTCAACGCCATAATTTCTCCAAACCCAATCGCGAACATCTAACAATTAACTGGTAGCACGTCAGGGTTTCCGCTGAAATAAATATTCGCCCTCAATGCTTTACCATAACCATAATAGATAACGCAGTTAATTCAGATTTTGTTTCATTAACATTTTTAATGTTTCAATGGTTTCGTCACACAATTGTTCCGCTGCTGTGAAAGTCGGTGCTTCACCAAAAACCCGGATTACAGGCTCTGTGCCGGATGGACGGATGTTCACCCACCGGTCATTCCAAACCCGTTTCACACCATCCGTTAATTCGAGTTGCGGCTCTGTTCCAATGCCCTCCGCTTCTTTATAAACTTCCAAAGCAAGATTCACAAGGTGTATCGCAAGTTCTTGTGACGGAATTTCCAATTTCTTTCTGCACATCTGATACTGGGGCATACTCTCGACAACCTGCGTTACCGTCGCACGAGACTCAGCCAGATACTGCGCAATCGCCGCAAGAGAAGCGATGCCATCTGTCGTGTAGTGGATATTGGGATAGATAACGCCGCCGGTGCCTTCACCACCAAGAGTTGCATTAACTTCGTGCATCTTCTCAACAACCCAACCGACACCGACCTTCGTCCGGTGGAGCGCAACACCATGATGTGCTGTAATATCATCCAACATTCGACTCGTTGATACCGTGGCAACGATGTCGCCTTTCGTCTTGCGGAGCATAAAATCAGCGATGAAAACGAGCGTCCATTCACCACTCAATGGAACACCGCGCTCTGTAACAACGACAAGTCGGTCAGCATCTCCGTCGTGGGCAAATCCTATATCGGCACCAGAGGCAAGAACTGTCTTACAAAGTTCATCCAACGCCTCAGGTGTAGGTTCGGCAGGACGGCGAAAATGTCCATCCGCGACACAATTAAGCTCAACAACCCGACAACCGAGTTTCCTTAACAGGGACGGACTCACCACACTTCCGGCACCGTTACCACAATCAATCACGACTTTCAATTCAGCCTCTCGGATTAAAGCTGGTGTCAGCCAAGGGGAATACAGAATCTGATTGAGGTGATATCCGACCGCATCTTCAGAGGTCTCAAGAGTGCCCTGTTCATTCCAAGGGGCAAGCGCGAAATCTTCTGTTTCGTAAATCCGCATCAATTCATCTCGTTCTGCCGCCGTCAGAAGGTGTCCGGAAGCAGAGGCAAATTCTATGCCGTTCCACGCAACAGGATTATGGCTGGCTGTAACGGTAATACTTCCTTGTGCCCCTAATGCTTTCGCCATTAGGAGTATCGTCGGTGTCGGACAAAGCCCTACATCTATGACGTGACATCCTGTGGCGAAAAGCCCGGCGAGTACAGCGTGTCGGACTGTGGGGCTGGAAGTTCGGGAATCTCTGCCAAGAACCACCGTTCTACCACCAACAAAAGTCCCGAAAGCCATGGCAAACTGCGTAATGACGCGAACATCAAGCGAAACGCCAACCTCACCACGAACCCCTGAAACACTAACAATTGGTTTCTCTACCTTTCCCATGCTACCCTCTCTGTAGCCTTTATGCGGCGTATCTACGGGCCCTACTTATCTGCCATGCTCCTAAAAAACAACACCCACCAATCACCACCTGCCATACTCCGACAAGATACCACGGCTTGGGATAAAAAAAGATATATGAAGGCACCGGGGTGAGTTCATAGAGAAGCGGATTTCTAAAGAGGTCCAACTCCTCAAAGACACAGCACACAATAATCACTGGATTCAGATGTAAGACTAGTGGGATGAAAGGTTGAAGATCGTCCACATACCGTTTGAGTGGGTTCAGCAGAAATGCACCACCAATCAAAACACACCATAACAGGGTGGCTAACTCTGCACTGTAGAGGGTATCCCGGAAAACCTGAGCACCGCATATCCCCACCGCTGCTGCTGACAAACTATACATCCCGAGTATAACCAACATCTGGGACGCTTTCATGAAGGGAACGCGAATAACGAACAGAGCCGCCCCTGTGGATAAAAACACCCAACATAACATCGGTAATTGACTTATCAAAAGCAGTTTCAACAGCCTTTGCCCGGAAGATCGCGGACTGAGCGTAAACTGTGAATCAATACTTGTGATTAGGAAGTCGCAGTGAACAGTACGAGCGGCAAGATAAGGTGCTACCAAAAGCACAACGAACACCTGAGCCATGAAAAAACACTCTATTGGTAAACCGAGTTTTGCTTGCATCAAGACCCTATAGATAAGCCGGAGCAAAAAACTCGAGATAACAAACCAAGTTATAAGTGTCCGCAGGAAGTGGTTTCTATCATCCAGAATTGTATCCATACACCGATTTATTCACTTTGCGTCCGACTCCGAAGCCGCAATACTGCTTCAGCGATAGAAATTAGGTTCGGGTTAATAACTAACGCTTGCTTATATGCATCGAGTGCCTCATTGACCTTACCGAGTCTGACGTAAACATGTCCCATCCCAGCAAACGCACCGAAGTGATTCGGGTTGAGAGAGATAGTCCGTCTGCAATCGCGAATCGCCTCACTCCATTCCTCAAGCATGAAATAAGCAATTGCGCGTTGGTTATAACCTTCAGCAAAATTCGGATCCGTCTCAATTACGGTAGTGAAGCATTCAACAGCTTGCTGATACGACTCATTTTTGAGTAAGTTTTTACCATCCTCAAGCATCGCGTCAACAGCGTCATCGCCAGAATGAGACCAAATTTCCCACAATGCATATTCTGCATTGAAGCGGGTCCCACGGTCATTATTTTTTAGAGCGTCTACCAAGGCAGGAATCGCATCTGAGCTACCAACTAACCGAAGTGCGAATCCCGCAGCCCGTCCAACTAATGGCTCTTTGCTGTACAGATAAGCTGCAAGATCGGCTTCTGAATAGTTATCACTCAGTAGTTGTTTGAGATTTTCCTTGTCCGCCGAATTCTTAAATATCAGCTTCGCCAATTCGGAAAATCCGTTGTTCATCTGCATGATCCAGATCCTTGTATGATACCGATTTAAAACAAATTATATCAGATTCCCAGCGGAATAACAATCTAAAATCTCAGACCACGCAAAATCCTTGCAATACACACAGATAACTGTTATAATTTCCAGCAGAGTGCAGTGAAGAGAATAACTAACACTCCCAAGTTTTTAAACCTGGGTCCAACCCATATCGCTCGTACAAAAGTAAAAACGGGTTGATATTCTCTTATTTATTTGGTAGAATAATAGGACTGGTTCCGTGGTAGGTGCTGTA
>RKRR01000093.1 GCA_007571305.1 Candidatus Poribacteria bacterium
TACAGCACCTACCACGGAACCAGTCCTATTATTCTACCAAATAAATAAGAGAATATCAACCCGTTTTTACTTTTGTACGAGCGATATGGGTTGGACCCAAGTTTAAAAACTTGGCAGTGTTAGTTATTCTCTTCAATCAGGTGTACATGCCTTCTACCTACGAGTTCTTGGATTGAAAATCGAATGCCAGGGCATCTCCGATAGGGACATAACCGATCTTGGCGTAGATGCTGTTAGAAGTTGGATTTGACAAGTCAGTGTATAGGCTACAGAATGAATAGCGATAGGTGAGCATCTTCTGTGTTAACGACCAAACGCACGAAGTTGCATATCCCTTATTGCGATGTTCCGGCGGCGTGTACACGGTGTTGATCGTTGTGCCATTTCTCGTGGGGCGCGCTTCTTTAGCGATACAAACTGGCTCACCGTTGTCCCAAATATACAATTCCTGCCCGTTGATGGAGCGTTCAGCATGACTTTTGGCATTTTCAAGAGCGACGGGTTCTCTGATCTCTTCCGAAAATTTGGCAATCCATTTTGTCATGAGTGGATGGTCATCCATACGTGCCAAACGTAATTTTCCGGGTGACAGAGACACATCTGCAACCTTTCTTGCTTCAAATACGCGCAGCCGCATGGCGATTCTGACCGATACGCCGGGTGCCTCTTCAACCCAGCGATCAGTAAAGGCTTGGGCTTCTACTGCTGGTCCAACAACTCCCGGTGTCCGTTTTTTAATTCTGCGTAAGTGGTGCACAAGGTGAGTTATAGCCATCGGAATCTCTGTGTCAATTCTGCTGAGGATAATTCGCCTTGGTGGTGTCATTACTGCCACACCTACGACTTGCTCGTGTTCCAGAATACTCAGTAGAAGAGGCGATTTAGATCCATAATAGTGGGGACTCTCGGAGAGCCTATAAACGAGACCGATAGGCAAATTGTTTTCACTCTCATGCCGTTCCAGGTAGGGGCCTGAAAGTGAAATAAGTTCGCTGGCGTGGCTGTGAGATCGTATTTCGACCATCGTTTTCTTGTTTCCTTTAACCTATTCAGATTACCCAATACTACAGATAATGCGAAGAGCAAAATCTAACACAGCAGATCGGGGAGGTCTCTTATTGTGTCTGCTTTTACTAAGGGAGATGAACAAACCCATCTCAAATCTCGATCTTGATACCACGCCGCCTGAATTGCCTTCATGTTGAGGGATGCCGCTCCCTGTAGTTCATCGTAACCGCCGTCTCCAACAAAGTACGCTTCGGAAGGTTGGACACACATACGTGAACAAGCGAACTCATATATCTCTCTGTCGGGTTTCATTACGCCGACGCTGCAGGAAAACACGACTACATCCACGTGATCTTGGAGCGGACAAAATTGCCAAGCAAGGACCTCCTCTGGTAAAGCATTACTGATAATTCCAACTTTCAGCCCACGCGCCCGAACTGAATTCAACATTTCAAAGATCTGAGGCTCGACACAACTCAAGACTTTCGATTTCCATACCTCATGCTCTTGGGCCTCCATGATAATATCATTTTTCGTCAGTGGTGCCTCGACTGCTACACAAAAATCGTTGAACATCGCTAGACAGTCCGGGAATTTTCCTCGCATTGCGGCATCACCGTTTTCCGCCCACCAGAGCTGGGAGCGATCTTCGGTCGTACCGAATCGTTCGTGAATCTGAACCCTTTCTTGGAAATCCCTTCTCGTTTTTTCGGTGATGAGTGTTTCAAACAAATCGAAGAAGACTACTTTCAAATCACAGCTCCGTTAGGTTGTTAATTTTTCGCACTAAGTAGTTTTGGGGTTGAAAAAAGTTGTGAAAAAGTGCGAGAAATCCTTGTATTTACTGGATTTTTGTCACTTACCCTCATTTTTTAGCGGGTAGATTGTCGTTGATACCGTTAGGTTTGCATGTGAGAAAGTCAGTATCCAAGGGGCTCCGAGAGCGGCTCCCCTCTGCTCTGTCTCTGTGTGAAAATTGACAAACCGGGATGTAAGGAGGTATTTTATCAGAAACCAACTGACTTTTCCACACTGTTTACGACAGAAACCCTTCATTACAAACTTAGAGAAAAAAATAGGGGTGAGTGCCTTCTCTTTTTATATTGATACGCTTTTCTCAAATCTGTTATAATAACCCTAAGTTGCCCCTTGTAGCATAACCTGTGAGGTTGTGCAGCTTCGTGCAGAAAATGACAGAATACCCCAAATTTTTCGCAAAAATGAAGGAGTCTCGCTGAAAACGGGTGTTCATGTATCTGAAATTATAGAGGTAGCAACTTGGATTACAATAGACGATATTATATTTTTATTTCTACAAATGCTCCCGGACCTTACCGATAGTATGTAATCCACTGGAGCGGAAAAGGTATGGACTCATCACCGCGGATTCTCGCGCTCATCTTAGATGGAAAAATCAAGACTTCTCCTCCTGTTCTTAACCCTATTCTTCGTGATGCTCGGGTTTGGCATCATCATTCCGAATCTCGCTTATTACGCTAAAGATACCGGGGCAACCACCACCGAAATCGCGATACTCATGTCTATCTACTCTGGGATGCAACTGTTGTTCGCGCCGATCTGGGGTAGACTATCGGACAAATACGGTAGAAAACCTGCGATCTTACTTGGATTGCTGGGGAATGCCATCGCTTTAGTCGGTTTCGGGTTGGCAAAAGATTACATCTGGCTTCTCACGGCACGCAGTGCCGCAGGCATAGCCTCAGCAGCCGTGCTCCCCAGTGTAATGGCTTACGTCGCAGATATAACCACGTCAGAAGAACGTGGCAGAGGGATGGGCTTGATGGGTGCAGCGATGGGCCTCGGTTTCATCCTTGGTCCAGCGATCGGGGGTGTTATGGGCAGTCACGATATGCCGTTCTTTGTCGCAGGCGGGTTGTCTACACTGAACTTCCTCTTCGCACTTATCCTGCTCCCGGAATCCTTACAGAAAAACATCAGTGATGAAACAATTGAAGATCGGCACGAATGGATCTCTCCACGCGAGATATTTCGTCGGACAACCTTGAAATCGCCTCTCACGCCTCTTTTCCTTGTAGCATTTTTCTCAACCTTCAGTTTTTCAGGGTTGGAGATGACGTTCCCACTGTTCATTGAGGCTCGTTGGAACTACGGAGAAAGAGAAATGGGGTGGATGTTTATGTTTATGGGGGCGATTGTGGTCCTCCTACAGGGGGTCTTGCTCGGGAGATTAATAAACGGTTTAGGGGAGCGGCGTATCATCCTCATCGGGTTATTCCTCAGTGCGATAGGTATAGCACTTTTGCTCAACGCTTACTCCTTCGTAACACTCACCATTTATCTCACCATCGCTGGCATTGGTAATCAACTTATCCGTCCGACGAATGCATCATGGATTTCCAAACAGACCCAGATTGGTCAAGGCATGGCTATTGGTCTCATGGATGCTTTCTTAAGTTTGGGACGCATCCTGGGACCTCTCCTTGGCGGTTGGCTCTATGCAAGAGATGCTTATCCTTACGGAGTGCTGGCGGGCATTTTGATCATTGCAACGCTCTGTCTGTATATACCGCTACGTCAAGTTAGGGATGAAATCGCGCACGCATCACAGCAGTCAGAGTTCTGATTACCAGCGGACATTAACCTAATGCTTCGGCAATGGCGGTAAGCGGTGCTCCACACGCCGTGTGTTGTATTCAAGCCGATATCGTCGATGTGCTTCATCGTCTGGATAATGTTCATCATCTGGATACGGATAGGCGGACATGCCATGAAATGGAAGCGGTTCAACTGTTTGCGATGTCAACGTATTGATGTCCCCGTCTTTGTCCCATCCGTCACTATAGAGGATAAAATCTCGCATCCATCCTGCTTTTAGTATCGGCAATCGTGATGCATCAAATTCCACTGTAATCTCGTCCCCCGCATTGAGGATAACATACATATCATCTACCTCCTGCAATAACGGAGCGACATCACCGTAGCGGGTATAAAATCCTGCTAAATCGCGCCACTGTGCATCCTTTGTAACTTTTTGGTAGTCAAATAGGTGTGGGGCATGTAGGTTCGGACGATACATCTCGGAAAAGCCTCGGTAATGTAAATCCGCACTATCTGGATTCAATGTCGTCATTTCCATCGGGACAGTCTGTGTGCCAACAGTAAAAAACGCTGTATCCCAGTAAATTTGCATATCGGTTTCAATCCGAACGCGCCGATCCTCCGAGAGGAATTTGCCTGTCAGGTCAACAGTGATGGTTTTGTTTTTCCCCGCAGGGATTCCAATCATATCAATAACGGTTTCCCATTCCCCCTCCTCGTTCTTCACCGCAACCGAAGGGAAACGAGGATTGATTGCAGGATTTTGGAACAAGGCAACGTTGATACTGGTGTCCGTTGGGAAGATCCACCCACTGAGGAAAAGCGTCAGAGGTGTGTCGTTTGCGACATTCCCGAAATCGAGGATGATGGCATGTGGCTCAACAACGCCTTGATATACACCAGGAGCATGTTCAACGGCATAACGGTAATCAAACGTCTTTAAAGCATCGGATACATCTTTGCCACGGTGATCCACGACAGATTTCGGATACCTCTTTTCTGAAACACCGTAAACCTTGAATTCCGCAAAGGGGGGCGGTGTATACTGTTCATTCACGAAAATATCAGTACCCTCAGGGTGGTCAACTGCTATCAGCTTAACCTCATCAAAATAGGCGGTTTCCCACAATTCTTCTGTAATCTGAATAGAATATTTACCCGACTTTGGTTGTATTTGCGTTCCCGAAATTTTTACAAAATCCTTTGTTTCATCAGGTGCAACGAATCCCATTGAAGTTACAAGTCCCAAAGGTGCGCGCCAGAGCAAATCCGTGATGAATTGATATTGTTCACCGTTGTAGACATACAGAAACGGACAAGATCCTTTTAGCACCTGTTTTTCCAAAATTCGCTGCCTCACCTGTGGTTTAACAACGTTCTGCGGTACCCCATTCGTCCAGACAACACGAACCACATCTGCCGTGTCAAACGCCCCCAATCCGAAATGGGACACTTGTTCTGTTACATATTGCAACTGATACAGATCCCCGACCTTCACTTCCAACTTCGAGCCGATGCCATCTCTATTAACTTTGTTGTTTCCCGCGGTGATCCCTTCCAACCGCACCTGTATCCAATTATTTTGATTCCCACCGTCATTTTGCAATGCCCGCAGTCGTCCGTCAGTATTGATGAAAAAGAGATCGAGATCGCCATCATTGTCATAATCACCGACTGCGCCCGCAGTTGCAGTATATAAAATCGGATCACCCACCGGTGTGACCGATTCTATTAAGGGGTACGGTTCCATAAAAGTCCCGGTCCCATCGTTCCGAAACAGGAACATTCCGTTATCTCCACCAACCCAGATATCAACAGCCCCATCGTTATCATAATCTAAATTTCTCAATAGAGCAGGTGGCGAGGCAAGAACTCTTGTCTCTGAACTCGGTGCGTCAACAAAACTCCCGTCTCCCCGATTACGATAGAGGTAGATACGATCTGCTGTAGCTAAGAAGAGGTCAATGTCGCCATCGTTGTCATAATCGCCAGCGGCATTTGCGATATAACGCACATCCTGAGGAATCCCTATTTCGTTGGAAACCGCTCGGAGTTTTCCTTGACGGAGATTATCGTAAAGTGTGCATCCCATTCCTTTATGTGTCACAAAGATATCTATATCCCCGTCATCATCAAAATCAGCAGACACGGCTTCAGATGGTGCGTGCTGGACGGGAGAAATCCCATCCGCGTCTGTCGTTACAAAGGTTTGCTCGCTAACATCGGTGAAGGTTATAGTGCCATTATCATCGCCGTTATTCCGATACATTGTGGTGTTGGCTCGACCTGAAAAGAGGTCCAGGTCACCGTCGTGGTCAAAATCAACCGGAAAAAGGACCTCGGTTTCGTCTGCTGTCTGTTCATTTTGAATGAGTGAAGATGTCTCCCAATTGCCATCTGCATCCATTTTCAGGTATGTTATCGCATCGTGAGATGGGAATAGGAAGTTCGGTGTCCCATCTTTATTGAGATCCGCGAACGCAACAATATGTTGACTGCGATCGCTGTCAAACTCTTGGACAGGCACAAAATTTCCACCTGTGTTTCGAAAAAGCCGACCCGTTGATGCAATATACAGATCCAGAGTTCCATTGTTATCATAATCAACCAAAGACACGGCGGCAGATGTTTCTGTCGGTGTGCTCACATTGGCAAGTCCAAGCTGTTCGGTAACATCCACAAAATCCACTGTAATCGGTGTGCTCTGTCTGGCTGTGATTCGAGCCTTGAATCCTGGAGGAAACGTTTCTATCGGATGTCCAAGAATATCGGTAACAAGTTCACCGATCCCTTGCTGATAACGCGGGCTTGCCCGGTGCAAATTCTCAAAAATACGAATATTGCGTGTAGCGAGTTTTAAATCTTTCTGTTCTATTGCCGCAATCCCTTGTGTGAGGTATGCAAGTTTTTCGGCATCTGTATCGCCTAAAATGCTCATCAATTCTTGACAGAGGTCCCCCGCTGCTTCAAGTTCCTCTTGTGCCAATAATCCTTGTGTTAACTTCAACAGCACCACAATATTCACAGGAGACCGGGCGTGAAGCTCCCGGAGGTGTCGAACTGCCCCCAACTGTGCTTCTGAGTTGTTTCGCTGTCCGATATAGTATTGCACAAGTTTATAGCGAAACTCCAATTCATCGGGATCCAATCGGACGGACTCCTTCATCGCCTCCACGGCTAATTCGCTCTGTCCTTTTAATCGATAGACTTCAGACAAAATAAAGTGTAACTGACTCTCCGTCGGTGCGACAGCAATCCCACGTTTGACCCATTCCTCAGCAGTATCTGCTTGCTGCAATCGCAGATGTGCGACGGCGAGGTTCCCATATCCGATCGCCTCATTGGGAAGTAGTTCAATAAGTTTCGTAAAAGTTTCTACTGCTTTTGAAGGCTGCGACTCTTCGAGATATGCCAATCCTAAATTTTGGTGCCGGATCGCTTCTTCGATAATCTGAGGTGTATCCACCTCCTGCGCCTCTGCTGTCCAACTGGCAAAAAGCCACGTCAGCAATAGCACACACTTTACTTGTTTTCTTATCTCCAGAGACGTGAAGCTTAACATCATGCATTTTCCTCCTCTTGAATATCGTCTGCAGCTGCACGAATCGCCTGTCGTATACTGTCCCTTCGGAGTGTGAGGGATTCCTCCAACTGCTTCAGATGTAGCAGCCACGACTCTTTAGAATCGCCTTCTTCTGTTCCAAACCCACCTGTCATAGAGAGACGAATATATTTCAACCGTTCTGTTTGTAGCATTTTCAGTTGTTCATCATAATCCTCAATCCCGGATTCCAACAGGGCAATCAGTTCGCGTATCTTTTCCAAGGTTACACTCCTTTTCAAGACCTTATTTTTTTAACCGGATATATTCTAACCTCAGTTGCCACCTTGTCGCAGAACCTGTTAGGTTGTGCATCTTCGGGCGCAGGAGACTGACGGTTTCCTACGGTCCGAAATACTGCGGATCCTGATCGTTTTCAATGAGGAATACCAGATGCATCTCTAAAATTGTGTCCGTAGCAACTTGGATTATTATAGTAGATTTTAGAATGAATTGAGTACTGCGAACAGGGACTCCCCCACAGCGGGAAGAGGGAATTAATGACTTATATCTTCAGAAAATTGAAAATAAAGGATAGCACTTTTCGACAAAACAGTCAAGAAAAACATCTATTCTATAGGGTCGTTTCGTTGCCCTTACTTCGGGGCATTACGAAACAACCGCTGTTGCAATGGCACCCGATTTCTGCTAAAATGTATCACATAATCCAAGTTGGCAGTTACGTAGCATAGGCTGTTAGCCTGTGCATAACAAAAACATCCAAATACGGAAGGCTTTTCGGTGAAAAACAGCATGTGTTGGTTTCTCAAAAACGTGTCCGTAGCAATTTGGGTTACAACACGGAAAACCCATCATTAAATGGGAGGAAATATGCTAGAAAAACTATTTCACTTAAAGACACATGGTACAACAGTCAAACGGGAGGTCGTTGCAGGGTGTACAACCTTTATGACGCTTTCCTATATTGTCTTTGTCCAACCCGCTATCCTCGCACAGGCAGGTATGGATAGCGGTGCCGTCATGATTGCCACCTGTCTTGCAAGTGCTGGATCGATGTTTCTCATGGCATTCCTCACGAATTACCCTATCGCGCTGGCACCGGGGATGGGAATCAATGCGTATTTTGTCTTTACCGTTTGCCTCGGTAACAGCATTCCATGGCAGGAAGCATTAGGGATCGTTTTCATCTCAGGAGTATTATTCATTCTGCTTTCACTTGTCGGGTTACGTGAAGCCGTTATGAACACGCTTCCCCCGGTGTTACGGACCGCGATGCCAGTCGGAATCGGGTTATTCATCACCTTCATCGGCTTGCAAATGGGAGGCATTGTTACGGCACATCCAGCTACGTTCGTAACCCAAGGTGATTTCACGTCTACGCCTGTTTTGCTCACACTTTTTGGTATCGTTCTAACGTTGATACTGATGGCCCGTAAGGTGCCAGGGGCGTTTCTCATCGGTATTCTTGCAACAACGCTTGTCAGTTTGCTCCTTGGTGTTGTCAAATACGAAGGAATAGTCTCGGCACCGCCATCTCTTGAACCGACCCTCTTCAAAGTCCAATTCCCTAACATTTTCAGCAGTCCTGAACTTTTGGCTATCGTTTTCGTTTTCTTTTTTGTGGATATGTTTGATAGCATTGGTACCATTACAGCACTTGGGCAGCAAGCTGGGCTTTTAAAAGACGGAAAACTTCCGAAGGCTCGGCGCGCCCTGTTGAGCGATGCTGTCGGTTCCGCCGGTGGTGCCCTTCTCGGCACGTCCACCGTAACAAGTTACATAGAGAGTGCTTCGGGTATTGCGACTGGGGGGCGAACTGGACTCACCGCGCTTGTAACAGGGATACTCATGTTACTCGCAATTTTCTTTAATCCACTTGTTAAGATTGTTGGTGCAGGGTATGCTATCAATGACACCACAGTGCTATTTCCAATCATCGCGCCTTCTCTGATTCTTGTGGGCGGTTTAATGCTCAGAAACGTTGTCAATATTGATTGGGAGGATGTGACAGAAGTCATACCTGGTTTCCTGACGATCGCGCTCATGCCCCTGACGTTTAGTATTACAGAAGGGATCGCGTTAGGATTTATTACGTATGCTTTTCTCAAACTCGTCACAGCCCGTGGAAAAGAAGTGCATTGGCTCGTTTACGTCTTCGCGATTCTCTTCATCGCGCGGTATATCTGGCTCAGCTAACGTGGGAAAATGCGTCGCAATTATCACCTCTTTATTCTCCTGTTTCCAGTTATTTTTTGGCTTGTCTGTTTCTTTCTGCTGCCGCTTGCATCAGTATTCATTTACAGTTTCATAGAACGTGGAACATACGGCGGAGTCCGGTGGAACTTCACACTGGAAAACTACCAACGTCTATTTGATGGATTGTATCTCGGTATCCTTTGGCGTTCGGTAGCGACAGCGTTGATCTGCACTGCGATCTGTCTACTGCTCGGTTATCCCTTCGCTTACTATCTGGCACGTTATAGACCGAAACATCGGAACGTTTTATTGCTCCTCGTTGTCGTCCCATTCTGGACGAACTTTCTCATCCGGACCTACGCGTGGATACTCATCTTGCGGACGGAAGGACTCCTAAACAGCCTCTTGGGAGCAGTCCTCCCTAATTGGAGTCCATTAGAACTGCTGAATACACCCTTAGCAGTCCAGATTGGACTGGTGTATGGTTACCTACCGTTTATGATACTCCCGTTATATGCCGCTTTAGAGCAGTTAGATATGTCACTGTTAGAAGCCGCACAGGATTTAGGCGCGTCACCACGTCATGCATTCTGGCATGTGACTGTGCCCCTTAGTCTACCCGGTATCCTCGCTGGCTCAATGTTGGTCTTTATCCCGACGGTAGGGGCGTTTCTAACCCCCGATCTTCTCGGCGGTGGAAAAGTAAGTTATATCGGTAACGTTATTGAGAGACAATTCAAAACAGCACGGGATTGGCCCTTCGGTTCCGCACTCTCGTTCATGCTGATGGGCATTGTTCTAGTCGGCGCCGTGTTATATTTTCGCGCTTTACAAGATAGTGAATCTACGGAAACTTAATAAAGGTAGGACTTAGGCAGTCTGAGCTTCTGTAGCATAACCTGTTAGGTTGTGTCAGGGAACCGTGTGTATTTTTTGTCGATTCGCCCGATCAGAGACCGTATTACTGTCAAAATTGCGTAATTTCTGAAAGGTTACAGCACCCGGAGTGTGTCTACTACTTTCAATGAGAAGGATTCTTGAAGCTAACATAGGCTTAGTCTACCTCTTTTTGTATACGCCAATTTTAGCGGTTGTAGTGTTCTCATTCAACAGCGGAGAACAGATTTCTGTTTGGGAAGGCTTCACGTTCGGTTGGTATGCGAAACTATTTGAGGATGAGGCGTTGTGGCGCGCCTGTCGAAATAGTTTGATGGTGGCGGGTGTTGCAACTATTATCGCTACCCTTATCGGCACGGCTGCGGCACTCGCTATAGAACGGCACCGCTTCCGCTTCCGAACTGCCCTTGTCCGGGTCCTCTATCTCCCGATTATCATCCCAGACATCGTATTGGCGATCGCGTTGTTGACCTTTTACGTGCAAGCCCGTATTCCGCTCGGTTTAATCACTGTAATTATCGCACATAGCGTTTTCAATATTGCGTATGTCACTATTGTCGTGCGGGCACGTCTACAAGGCTACGATAACACATTAGAAGAAGCAGCACGAGACCTCGGTGCAAACGAATGGCAGACATTTTGGCAGATAACATTCCCTCTGATTGCCCCCGGAATTATCGGTGGTGCTCTACTCGCCTTTACACTCTCCATTGATGACTTCGTTATCACTTTCTTTACCGCTGGCGTTGGTTATACAACACTGTCCGTTCACATCTATTCACTACTGAAATTCGGGATTACCCCGAAGATTAACGCCATCTCAACGATGTTGTTGGCGAACTCAATTGTATTCATCCTGTTATTCCTGTGGTTCCAAGAGGGTACAACCTCCTCCCAAAAGCAGGGTTTTTAATTGTTCCTTGCGGGTAAGTGCCGTGGGTTTGAACCTCGAAGAGTGTTGATATCGAGTCGCCTTCCACTTCGTTTCAGGCTCAGTTTTCAGTTGCATAATTCTGGCAAAAGTTTGAAATTTCTCGCAAATTTGTACGAATTGCGGTATAATTCTTTTACTGATGCAGCAGGATAAAAAAAACAAGATGCCTTATCTCCGAGCATACACAGAAATAGATCTGCTGGCAATCCGACATAATGCTGAAACAATAAAGCGATACACGGGTAGACAACTGATTGCCGTCGTGAAAGCAGATGCTTACGGGCACGGAGCGGTGCCTGTAACGGAAACACTGCATCCTGTCGCTGATATGTTTGCGGTCGCAACCGTTGAAGAGGGAATAGAATTGCGTGAAGCGGGTATACGTAAACCGATTCTTATCCTCTTTAGTTGTTTGCCTGCACAGACAGGACCTATCGTTGAATTCAATCTCACACCATCAATAGGGGACTGGGGATTCGCGGCAGCATTGAATGAGATCGCTCCAGAGACTGCCTCTACGAAAGTTCACCTCAATGTCAATACTGGAATGAATCGGAGTGGTGTATGTTGGACAGAAACACTGCAGTTTCTGAGTAAATTGAAGACCCTGCCGTCCCTTGAGGTAGAGGGGCTTTTTACGCATCTTGCTACCGCGGATGAGGTAGATAAAAGTTTTATTTCCGTTCAACTAAAGCGATTTTCGTCTGTACTTTCGGACAACGACGAGAAAAAGGTGCATGTCGCAAATAGTGCAGCGGTGCTGGCAGTTCCTGAGTCTCATTTTGATGCCGTCCGTCCCGGTTTGAGTCTGTACGGTATCTATCCTGCAACTGAAAAACCTATTCTACTAAAACCGGCCCTTACATGGAAAGCACGTATCGGTTGGATAAGCACCATTTCGGAAGGGGAGGGTGTAAGTTACGGGTTGACATACAAAGCTCCCTATCCAGTCTCCGTGGCAATGGTGCAGATCGGATATGGTGACGGATATCCGCGTGCCCTTTCTGGCACTGGTGAGGTGTTGATTGGCGGGATGCGCCGTCCGATTATCGGCAGGGTTTGCATGGACGTAAGTGTCGTGCAGCTGGAACCGTCAGATAAAGTAGCCATCGGCGATGAAGTCGTCCTGATCGGAAAACAGGGGGACGCGGAAATCACTGTTGATGCGGTTGCCCAGCGCGCTGGCACTATTCCTTATGAAATCTTAACGCAGATAGGTACGCGCGTAAAAAGGACTTTTCGTCCTGTTGCTCACAACAATGTTGATTGAAGTAAAGAATGTATCACTTTTATTCGGGACGACAACCGCATTAGACAACCTCTCAATGCAGGTACAAGGCGGTGCTGTCGGTCTACTCGGAGCGAATGGTGCGGGGAAAAGCACATTGATTAAGACACTCCTTGGGTTCGTGAAACCGAATGAAGGCACAGCAACTGTGTTCGGACTGGATATACAGGCGAATCCGATGGAAATTCGGAGACAGGTCGGGTACATGCCGGAAGATGAGTGCCTAATACCGGGTATGAGTGCCGTCCAACTCGTCTCTTATGCTGGAGAACTCTGTGGAATGCCGAGACGGGATGCCTTGCAACGCGCACACGAGGTACTCTATTACGTTGGTTTAGATGAAGAGCGGTATCGACCCTTGGAGGGATACTCCACAGGTATGAAACAGCGCGTAAAGTTAGCACAAGCCCTGGCACATGATCCGAAACTATTACTTCTTGACGAACCAACAAACGGGATGGATACGAGTGGCAGAGAAGAGATGCTCGAACTCGTTAAAGACATAGCAATCAACAAAAACATCAACGTCATCTTATCTTCGCATCTGCTCCCCGATGTGGAATTCGCATGTCAAGAGATTGTTGCGCTATCACACGGTAGTGTTGCCATCCAAGGACAGATACAAGATCTTAAAGAGAATAAAGGACAATCTTTCGATCTGAAGATCGTAGGGGACAGCGAGGCTTATATCACTGCTTTGGAACGCCATAATTTTCAGGTCGAATTGCACCCCGATAAACGTCTCCGGGTTAGGTCCGGTAATCAGGAACAAACGGAAACAACATTCTTCTTCAAACTCGCTCACGATACGGGTGTCCAACTTCGCCAACTCCGCGGGGTGAAACATACGTTAGAGGATATTTTCGCTGAGGTGATGAGTGTGGATTCACAATTTCTTAACGATTAAATCTGAGCTGCTGCGGACGTTGTCCTTGCAGATGTTTGTTTAAGAGCAGCGATATGGCGTTATTGAAGTCTTTTAACGTCCGACCTTTTACGACCATCTTAGCACTTTGCACCTTAGCCGTGGTGATACCCCCACTGAGTATAGCAAATGAGATGCTCCGTATCGCAGGGATGGGCGGCACCCGTATCGCAACATCTGCAGAGGACGCAGGCATATTTGGAAATCCGGCATCGCTTGTGCATGTAAAGGACCACAACCTCGCGTTCGGGACTGCTGCTGAAAATATCCACTGGGCAGAGCTTCCCAAACACGGAACTGCGCAATTTGCCGCCGAAGCCAATATAGATATTTCGCCAGGGATCTACTATTCACACGTATTCGGTAAATCGGGTGTGAGTGCCGGGTATGCGGCAAGATTTGCGAATTTTGCGGAGTTCACATTTGAAAGCACACGGGCGGAATACAAGCGAAACGCGCGTCAATTTTCCGCCACAACCGCTCTATTCACACACTACAACTTACGCCAAGAAAGAAGTTGGACAATCGGATTCAGTCGCCAATTCGGAAGATCAGCGGCGGGTCTGCGCCTTAGATTGTTGAGGCAAGTTATCAACCGGGGAACGAGGATCTCTACTCTAAATTTGGCAGCACGCCACGGACCTGAAGTCGCTACAGATGCCCCTGAAGAATTGATTGCGGCAATCGTTGAAGAACTACAATTCGGGGACAGAGTTCGGGATATCGTTCACAAACGACAGCCAACGTTTGAAAGAACAGTCAACCGATTGGAATTGGACTTCGGATTTCAACGCCCGATATGGTTTGACACGGAGCAGACGAGTCCACCCTTGCTGGTAGGTATCCTCTTTGAAAATCTCCTACGCGCAGATTTAGTGGAACCTCTCCCTTTCCGAGTCGGTATCGGTGTCGCTTATGTACCTCAGGAATGGATTACAGTCGCAGCGGATCTTTGGCGGGACTTTGGGCAAAAGGGAGTGAGTTTTGCCGTTGGCAGCGAATTTCAGAAAACATGGACTGGAAGGGTGCCGAAAACTGTAGCGTTCCGAATCGGTATCGGACGTACACAGGCAACTTCCTATTTCTCATCTGGCGTTGGACTCAGGCTTGGAACCACATATTTGGAATACACCCTGATGTTCGGAAATTTCACCTATGAATCCTACAGACACCTATTTGCATTCACCCTACGCATCTAACGCAAGGAGGGAACCTCACATGGCGGATAGAAATAACATTATTCAGGTTGGTGTTGCCGAAGTAGACATTACCCCTGATTATCCGGTTCGACTGAGTGGTTACGGTAGTCGGCGCACGGAATCCGACGGTATCATCCAGCGAATATGGGCGAAAGCACTCGCTATTGGCAGCGATGCAGATGAACCCGTTGTTTTGGTAACAGTCGAAAATTGTGGCTTACCGGATGAGTTGACCGAGGAAGTGTCCGACAGAATCAAGGAGAAAACTGGCATATCGCGCGCCCATTTCGTCGCATGCTTTACACATACGCACAGTGCCCCGTGTCTAACAAACGCTGCACCTTTCCTGTTTAGTTCAGATATACCCCCTGCACATCAGGAAACGATAGATCGGTACACCGCTCAATTTAAAGATTGGATGGAAGCCGTTGCCTTGGAGGCACTTGCAAACCGTGAACCTTCACGTTTGGGTTGGAGCATCGGAGAACTCGGTTTCGCAAAAAATCGGCGCACTGAAGGCGGCCCGGTAGATCATTCGTTACCGTGTATGCAAATCACAAGTGTGGACGGCACACTCCGCGCTGTGTGGGCAAGTTACGCCTGCCATTGCACGACGTTGGCAGGCACAGATAATCATATCTGTGGAGACTGGGCAGGATTTGCACAAGAAGCGATCCAAGAAGCCTTGCCCGGTGTAACTGCGCTAATCTCCATCGGATGTGGTGCCGATGCGAATCCTGAATCTCGGATGATGCCGATGCCAGATGGGGAAGAGGAGGTTTTCAGTACCCGTCTTGCGTATGCAAAAGCGCATGGAGAAGCACTTTCACAGGAAATCCAACAGATGCTGGAACGAGATGCGAAACGGATCTCAAAAGTGCCGACTGGTGCGTTTGAAAGGGTTAATCTGCCATTTGATACACTACCGACCCGTGAAGAGTGGGAAAAACGCGTGGCAGAAGGCGGCTCGGATGCCTATCACGCCCAAAAACACCTTGAACGCTTGCAGAAAGGAGAGACGATACAAACGGAACTCTCCTATCCCGTACAAGCATGGAGATTCGGCGAGGAGCTCGCTATTGTTTTCCTCGCAAGTGAAGTGGTTGTTGACTATTCACTGCGTCTGAAGCAAGAGTTAGATGCGGAACGATTGTGGGTAGGTGCATATTCAAACGCGTTTCCGTGCTATATTCCATCGGAGCGGGTGTTAGCCGAGGGGGGTTATGAAGGGGGCGGCGCGATGCTCTATTTCGGCCCACCAACCCGATTTGCACAAGGGATTGAGCAGTTGGTGATTGACACGGTGCATAGATTGCTGCCAACAACTTATCGGCAGTAGGTGGGAGTTTACGCTTCCCTGTTTATCATGCTGGAGAGGATACCGAAAATTTTGTCACATTGCTGAATAGGATAGATATCGATATCAATCTGTAGTTTCTTTCCTGACAACTTGAGGAATTGCCACTCTGTGCCAGTAGTGGCCGCACCATAAACAATAGGAATGTCATTCCTTTTTTCAGCATTAAAACGTTGTGCGGCAAGCATCTCGGCGACACACTGCCCGAGGCCAAGTTTTGGATCATCCTTTTTTGCTTCAACAAGAATGATAAGGGGTGCCTCTAAAAAAAACTGACTCGGTGAGAGACTTACCAAAAAATCACAAACCCCTGTTAAGTCCTTTTCAGGGGCAACGCTAAAATCAATTCCCGAGAAGAAACTGATGCGGTGATTGAAGTTTTCGCGGAGTTCGACAAGTACATCAGCAACAATGAGTTCAGAACGTGCCTTTTCGGTACCAATAGCGGCTGCCAAAGGGATCTTTTTCGTCAATCCTGTTGCGAGATAAGCACTGGGGACAACGGGTTCTACTGAAGAAAAGATGCCTGCGGATTCAACCTTTTCTAATTGAAATGCTATTAGCACGGATTCTAAGGTGAAATTGCTATAATTCACCTAACCTCCTGAGGCAATAATCGCAATAACGATAACTAAAACATTAACAGCAATCATATTTGAAAACACGACACGAGAATGACAGAAACTGTCCAAACTTTAGTTAGGTTAACAGCATGACAACAACTGTCATGCTTCATCCGACATATAATTTTGCAAATACTCTTCGATTTCTTCACGGCTTTCTATTATGTCGGTGAAATATGTTTGACAAACATCATTGAAACGTAAAAAGACATTACGAGTAGTCGTATTCTGTCTCTCAAAGATGCCCAGGGGTTGATAATTAATTCCCCAGGACTTGAATTGGTGCAGTGTGAGTGCTGCTGTATGAGTTTTCATATCGCTATTTAGGGCAAACACGAATAAGGGAGGTACCTTTCCGTTTATTCTACAGTCTACTTTGTAAATTCCATCAGGATCATTTGTTGGATGTTGCCAGTTGAATGTCATACGATTTGATTCAATCTTTTGATACAAAAGGGATCGGAAG
Organism: Candidatus Poribacteria bacterium; assembly: GCA_007571305.1. Lineage (GTDB taxonomy): Bacteria > Poribacteria > WGA-4E > WGA-4E > WGA-3G > WGA-3G. The sequence goes on from RKRR01000093.1 coordinate 17,036, forward strand.
TCGTCTAGGAATGTTGACTTAACCCTTTCTCTTGACAAGTATGTAACGTCTATTATTTTCAGTAGAGCTTGTACAAAATCATAAAGGGCTTCCCCGTAACAGCCATCGGATACGTCAATAATTAATTCCCCATCATAGTCTTTAACTTGAAACATAGATAAGGCTTTTAAAATTAACTTCTGGCGATTTCCTTGATGGAGACTTTGTTCATCCATATAGTACGAAAGGTGCATATAGGTGTGTGCCTCGTCTGAGAGTACCCACTTATCCCCTATCTTTTTTAGTACAATAACCAACTGATCCCCGTCATTGAAATGAAAGGGAGTTAAGACGTGGAAACGATCTTTGCCATCTGCTGAAAGTTGTATCTCTGCAGAAACCTTATCAATGAAGTCTCTTTCTATTGTTTTAACTGACATTGGTCTCGCCTCCTACAACAGCTCTAATTCTAGCTGTGCTGGCAACTCAAAATTTGCATCTTTTATAAGACAATTTAGCGCGCTTTCGAGGCTATTATAGCGGTTAGTTTTTTCTGCGTAGGCTTCCTCATCATAACCTCTCGCCTGATATCGCTCTGTAGCAAAGTGTATATGGTAGCCGCAAATCTTTTGTTTTTCGATTTTGTTTCTGTGCACCCGCTTATGCATACCATTATAGCGACGAATCCGAAAGTCTGCACCAGTTTTAGGGCTTATAACCGCTAAGATTACCGAAAAATCTGATGGATATTTTGTATTTAGATTGGTTATAATACGGAAGCGGTTCCCGTTCCCCCCAAAAATATACAAACTATTGTTTTTATTTAGTTGGATACGCCAGTTATCAGGCAAAACTTTACGCTCATTGATTAACTCTGTTATTTCTTGATCAGTGTATTTTATTTCCATCACATATTCTTCGTCTTAAAGTTTGGCTGGTTTTCCAAACGTGAGTTGATATAAGAGGTATAAATGCATTCACTCTTTATCTCACGCAATCAAAACATAGTGGACAAAGCGGAAACCTCTTTGCTCCAGCGGAGCAATATATTTAGAGCCGCGCGACGAACCGACATATCCGCGCCGGCGAAGCGGTATGGGATCTCCGCACTTATAGCACTCCACTGGAGTTCGGTATTTTTCTCGGTATTTCAATGATATACGCAATTTGTAGAAAAATAGATTCCATTGAAACTCAACTTCTACGAGACAAGATTGTCTAAACTATACTAAAGTTTGGACAATATTATGATTTTCAAGCTGCCTTGTCGAAAGGCAGCGTGGTATCTTGTTGAAAAAGGGGTGTAATATTCTGCGAGTTTGTA
>RKRR01000145.1 GCA_007571305.1 Candidatus Poribacteria bacterium
TTGATAAATACTCCGACACGACAGGTGCTAAACTTACTGGATTCTCACATTTCATAAACGCCGCTAATGCAATATAAACTTTTAGAAATGGTATTAGAAACCTCAATAAAACAGATGAAGGCTGAAAATTTTGACAACTCCTATATTGACGATGAAATTTTTCGAAAGGTGTTTAATGGATACGTTCGGAAATACAATACTATTTTTGTGGTTGTGCTCATCTTGATTTCCATGCCTTTCATTGCATACGCGATCGCACGGTATTTAGAGATGGCAAAAGTTGACATTACAGGCTTTTTGAACCTTTGGCACGCAGGCGAATCTCTGCTGTTAGATTTGGGACTTCCTGACCTAAGTTACAAGTTGATTTCATCAGGAATTGTTTCATTGGGTGGTGTCTCGTTTGGAGTTGTCTCTATTGGTTGGCACGTTTCTTGTGGCGTGATCTCGGTCGGAGGTATTGCCTCTTGTGGTGTCATCTCTATAGGGGGTCTGTTCTCTGTAGGAGTTATTGCTATTGGGTATTCAAATTCCTATGGGCTTATCTCTATTTCTCCAGGTTACAAGAAATTTGAACAGTACAAGGGCGGAAAGGCTGTGGGTTTTACGGCAATTGGACGGTATGCGCGAGGAGTCTACGCTTTATCTTATGATGAGGCAGGTGAAGGTGTTTATCAGTTTTCCCCCAAACACCAGGATCCGGAGGCTATTTCACTTTTTACACGTTGGTTCAAGAAATTCAAAGGTGCTTTTATTTTTTCCTCTTAAAGCAATCCGCGATTCTGTACAACACACCCTATCCGATTCCTTTCCACAAATGCATCGATAAGATGAGATTCCAATATTAGAACTCTATGCCGGAAGTCCCTCAACTGCTTCAAAGAAATCTACGTTTGATGCACTGAACCCGTACTGCTGTTCCACTTCCCTAATAGCGATCTCTGTTGTGAATAGGTTATCGTAAGTATCAGGAAATTCCACACCCGTTGTGGCATCACGAAACAGGATAATATTATAGCCATATCGCGCCATAGATCTGATACCGTAATCCCTGCCCAATACACACCAATTTGTTGCAAAACCCGCAAAGAGCAGATGTAAGATCCCTCGTTCCTCCAGCAGTTCATGCAACTGCTGTCCCGTCGCGATAACAAACTCCTCCGGTTTCACGTCAATCGCTGGGGATACAGAAAGCTGCGATGCAAGTTTATCCCAATGGATATCGATACTGGGAGGTTGGCTCCGAGGTCCGCGATAAACCGCATAGTCCCCCTCCCGACTTCGGAAATCAGAGGGGGGCCACGCCGATGGAACAGACGGTTCAGGCGGCTTATGCCGTTTGAGTTGCGGATACTGCTCTGCTACAGACGGGGACGGGGCATGCACAATTGTTAAACCCGCTTCCCGCGCAGCATTTAGCACAGGGACGACACATTCCTTCGTTACCTGTGCTGCCCGTTCTATCCAACTTTCGATGAAATGCACGTTCCACAAATCTACGAGTACCAAAGCGGTCTTCTCAACAGGCAACGGCATTTCAAACTCACGGCGGATAAAAGCAGTCTCACGGCACGGCACATCTACGGGGGTACTATCTTGAAAGTAACGGACGCGTAAATTTAACGTTTTCATTTCGGCTCCTGAAACAGCGATTCGTCAAGTTCTGCGTTCAACGTGACGCTGCTTATCCGAGTTTCGGTGAAGAGTTGACCTTCCACGTTCTGCACAATATGATGTGGCACTTTGACACCACCTACATCACGATAATCGTCCAAAACCGTTTCCTTATTGACAGCAACGCCTTGTTCGGTTTCACGGAAACCCAATTTCACGATATAGTGTGTCTCTTCACTGATGAAAACTTTGAGGACTTCACCTGAAGGTTGAGGAATAAGCACAATCGCAGCAGATTTCCCCAGGACCTCCTCAGTGCCAGCGTATTGAATTGAACTATCGTCCTTCATAAGACTCGCCAGCAACCAAATCGGTTGTCTGAAAATGTCATCTTTCAGGTAAGCCGTCATTTCAGGCGGTAAAGGTTGTGTTCCCATCGGGGTAAGTGCAAATCCAGAGGTCCCATCGAAGGCATAACTCATTTCTCCCTGAGGTGTCTTCAGGTCTTGCCGTAGTCTGTTTGGATAGACCAGATATTCCTTAACATCCAGGTTCATCTCTCCCATCGGTGAATTGGCAGTAGCACGTCCCTCCGAAACAATATTTTTGACGGCTTGCAACTTTTCAAGCCCTCCATGGACCTCAACTGCCGCCGCGATGATCTCCTTGGCTTTCGCCATGTCTCCTTCACTCGCTTCAGGCATCGGTTCCGCAGGCGGAGGTGCTGGCTGCTCTATCTCGATCTCATTCACTGTCCCGAATTCATCAAGGGATCGGTCAAAATTCGCTTTATTACCGACAGTAACAATCGTGAGTGCGTCGGGATGGAGATACTTCTGGGCAACTGCCTGTACATCCGCCGCCGTGACCTTGGCGATATTATCGGTATAGGTTTCAAGGAAGTCTGGTGCATAACCGCGATACGCAAGCATCATCTGCTGGAAAGCGATTTGTGAGCTGCTCTCAAACCCGAAAACAAATGAGTTGATGAGTGAATCTTTGGTGAGCTGTAACTCATCATCCGGTACAGGCGTATCTCGGAGACCTTTGACAACATCAATGATGAGTGAGATCGCTTCTGCTGTCTTTTCGGTACGGGTCTGCGAATAGGCGAACCATTCCCCCGGATTCGTGTAATACGTCGTTTGCATGATGCTGCCTACCATATAGGCGAGACCGTGCTTCTCACGCACTTCCTTCATGAGACGAGATGTGAAACCGCCCTCACCGAGAATTTCGTTCATGATGCGGAGCGCGAAGAAATCAGGGAAATCCGGTGTACGTTTGATGCCGAAATGCCCGATGAGCATCACCGATTGCGGAAGATCTTTGAAGATATAATTAACAGACGCTTCTGGAATGGGATCCACGGTCGGAACATCAGGAAACGCAATATCTGTGGATTTCCATCCCTCAAACACCCTCTCCAATTGCCCAATCAAGATCTCCGTATCAAAGTCACCGGTAATTGCGAGCATCATGTTATTCGGATGATAGTATTTGGTATGGAACGCTTTGAGGTCATCAACGGTAATGCTCTCTATGCCCTCAATGTCAGTATACCATCCGAAGGGATGGTCGGTACCATAGAGCAGCGCGGAGAAGTTACGCCACGCGAGTTGAATAGGATTATCGTTGCGTCGGCGGATACGCTCAACTGATTGCTGCTTACGGAGTTCCAATTTATCCTCGCGAAACACTGGGTTTCTGAGTACATCCGCAAAGATTTCTAACCCCTTTTCGATATCCTCTGCAAGCGTTGAGAGGTTAACTGTCCCGTATTCGCGGGACATACCGACTTCAACAGAAGCCGCCATATCTTCCAATTCCTCGTTCAAGGCATCGGGTTCACGCGACACCGTGCCGCCTGTTCGCATAACAGTTGCGAAGATGGAAGACAAGCCTACCTTATCCGCTGGATCGTAGATGTCTCCGGTCTTCACCAAACCGCTGATATTGAAAAGCGGCAACTCATGGTCCTCAATGAGATAGACCGTCATCCCATTGGAGAGCAGCCGCTTCTCTGGAACGGGTGGTTTAAACTCTATGGGCTCAAAGGTAAGTTCTTCGTGGGGTCTGGCAAATGTAGCGGGGGCACCCCATACAATGAGACAGGCGACCAGTGTCGCAAAGACAAATCCGGTAAAGATTCGTTTCTGCATTATTCGCTATCCTCCGTGTCTTCACCGGCGGGTGCTACTGCCTCTTTCTTAACGAGTGTGCCGACGGTGCGGTTGCTTTTCGTGAAATAGGTTTTTGCAACTCTCATGATGTCCTCTGGCGTAACTTTATAGATGTTTTCACGCCATTGTAGTATATAACGCCAATCACCAGTTATCCCTTCAAAGAAGGTGAGTTGTCGTGCCATTCCGGCATTTGAGCTGAGACCTCGGATGAAACTGGCATCTACCTGTTTAAGGATACGTTTAAATTCTTTTTCTGCGACAGGTTCGGTCTTGAGATTTTCGAGTTCGGCGTAAATCGCTTCCTCAAGATCGGCGGTTGTGTGTGGCGACCGTGGTGCGCCATCAATAACAAAAAGATTGTCGTAGCGCGCTCCTGGATATCCGTTCAATGAATCGGCAGAGATAGCGATCCCTTCCTCAACGATGTTTTTGTAAAACCGAGAGGTACGTCCATCGGAAAGGATGGCACTGATAAAATCCAGCACATAATCGTCAAAATGCGGGATTGTGGGTTTATGGTATCCAATCATGATCTGCGGTTCAGCATCAAACTCGACTTCCACGCGACGCTCACCTTCCTGCGGCAGTTCATCCGTTGTGACTTCAGGTGGAAGCGGCTGGGATGGTATATCGCCAAAATGTTTATCAATAAGGGCGATGGTATCATCTATGTCTATATTTCCCACAATCGCCATGACAGAGTTATTCGGGGCGTAGTGAATGCGGAAAAATTCTTCTGCTTTGCGCCGATTTAACATGGCAATATCCGAGGGCCACCCGATAATCGGTATGCCGTAAGGGTGAGCAGTAAAGGCAGCAGCCATAAACTGTTCATAGAGCTTACCGTCCGGGCGGGTGTCAACACGCATCCGGCGTTCCTCTTTGACGGCTTCGCGTTCGACATAAAATTCACGTAGGACAGCGTTCTTAATCCGATCGGACTCAAGTATTGCCCACAACTCTAATTTATTAGAAGGCAACTCCACTGTGTAAATGGTATAATCAACAGAGGTCCCAGCGTTAAATCCGGTACTCCCGTGTTGTGTGTAAATTTCGGTATATTCTCCACTAACGATCCACTCCTTGGCGAGTTCCTGTTGCGCTTTAAGTGCTTCTTCTAATTCGGCTATTTTGTCAGCATCTGATCTGGAACCCTTTGCGCGCTCCATGTCAAGTGCATCACCTATCCGGTCAATTTCCGCGAGGACAACCTTCTCTTTTTCGTAGTCTTTTGTACCGATTGTTTTGGTGCCTTTGAACAGCATGTGTTCGAGCATGTGCGCGATACCGCGTGAGTCATCCGATTCATCAACGGAGCCTGCTTTAAAGAGGATGTAAGGGGCAACAGTAGGGGAGGTATCGCGTTTAATCATCAATAACTTCAGACCATTGGGAAAGATGTGCTCTACCACACGATCTGAGAGATCCTGTGCTGATACTATCCCCGGCATAGCAAGGATAAATAGAATCAGCAGATAACAGATCTGTTTCATGCTTCATTTACGGCATCTCTACTCTGTAGAGAACCCCGTACAGGGCAATGCCGATTCCTTTCTCTATAAGTTGTCAGTTGTCAGTCGTCAGCCATCAGAGAAGAAGACTCCCATCACAAGGGTTGTTTGCTGAGAGTTCTCCCAAAGCAAGATGAGTTGTTACAACCTGCATATCTAACTGATAACTGATGACTGACCGTTGACACCCATTTATTCTTTCTCAAGATCACCGAGTAACCCGACAAGGGCAAATCTAACGTGAGATGAGAGAGCTGAGTTCTCTGCACGCAGATCTGCGCCTTCTTCGTCCGGATACATAACATGTGCCGCGACAGCGCGCTTGACCCAACGTTCTGCCCTGTCATCATAAGGAATGTATTTTTCTTTCGGTGCCGTGCATGCCGGACACTCTTCTGGGGGACTATCCGCTTCTTTCCATAAATAGCCACAAGCCACACAAACAAACATTGCAAAATCCTTTCTCTTTTCCTCAAGAAGACAATATTTTTACTAACAAAGTTACCAAAATCATTCATCTTCGGGAGATCGAATTTAAGGTTATGGAATTACAATCAACTGTTGCATTTTAGCAAATTACATTTTGAGAGGCAAGTTTTAAATTTCGGGATCTTATTCGAGTCACTCTTAAACCGACTGCTCCTTCAGTTCAGCAATCTGGTCACGTAAAGCGGCGGCTCCCTCATAATCGAGATCCAACGCAGCTTTTCGCATCCGTCGCGTTAAGTCCGTAATTGTCGCTTCAACGTCTTGCGGCTCAACGGGTTCCGTGATAATAACAGATTCGTCAGATTTCTTGGTCTTATACTCTTCAGTCGATTCAGCGATAAGTTCTTGAATGGCCTTTTCAATTGTCACGGGTGTGATGTTATTATCGGTGTTATACTGAAGTTGAATCTCACGGCGGCGGCGTGTTTCTTTGATGGCCTCTCCCATGGCCTCCGTGACATTATCGCCGTACAAAAGGACTTCACCATCGACATTTCGCGCTGCCCGTCCAGCGGTTTGGACGAGAGATCTGACAGAACGGAGGAAACCCGGGCGGTCAGCATCAAGGATCGCGACGAGAGAAACTTCAGGGAGATCAAGCCCTTCTCGGAGTAGATTGATACCGACTAGCACATCAAAAACACCCTCGCGAAGTTCACGTAGAATGCGGGCTCGGTCGAACACATCGATCTCTGAATGCATATAGTCAGCGCGTATACCCGCTTCAGTCAAATACTCAGTCAAGTCCTCCGACATCCGTTTGGTAAGCGTCGTGACGAGAACCCGTTGTTTGCGCATGACACGTTCTTGAATCTTACCGATGAGATGGTCTATTTGTCCTCCTACCGGATGGATCGTAATTTCAGGATCGATGAGTCCAGTAGGACGGATAATCTGCTCGACGATTTGCGCGCTGTTATCCATTTCATAGGGACCAGGGGTCGCGGAGACAAAGATAACTTGGTTGACCCGTGCTTCCACCTCGTCGAACCGGAGCGGACGATTATCCAAGGCAGAAGGTAGACGGAAACCATACTCGACAAGCGTCTTCTTTCGGGACCTGTCCCCACGATACATACCGCGCAGCTGGGGGATTGTTACATGCGACTCATCAATAAAGAGAAGAAAATCGTCTGGGAAGTAGTGCATCAGGCAATACGGTGGGTCCCCCGGTTGTAATCCTGAGAGATGCCGTGAGTAGTTTTCAATACCGGAGCAGTAACCCACCTCACGCAACATTTCCAAGTCAAAACGGGTTCGCTGACCAATACGTTGCGATTCCAGCAATTTATTCTCTTTCTCAAAATTCAGAATGCAGTCTTGGAGTTCAAGTTCAATATTAATTAACGCCTGATCGAAGATTTCACCATCTGTCATGAAGTGCTTTGCTGGGTAAATTTCAAGGAAATCCCGTTCTGCCAATACTTCTCCTGTTGTTGTATCAATTTCATTAATTCGATCAACCTCGTCACCAAAGAGTTCAATACGATAAGCGTTCTCACTATAAGCAGGAAAGACTTCAACAACATCACCGCGAGCCCGAAACACACCTTGCCAAAACTCAACATCGTTGCGGACATATTGAATATCGACTAAGGCTCGTAGGAGCGCGTCGCGCCGAACAACCTCTCCCACGGTTACCTGAACCCTCTGATTTTCAAATTCATCTGGTGAACCGAGCCCATATAGACAGGAAACACTCGCGACAACGATAACATCGCGGCGCGATATTAAAGACGCTGTTGAGGCAAGCCGCATCCGTGTAATTTCTTCGTTAATGCGGACATCCTTTTCAATAAAGGTATCCGTGGAAGGGATGTATGCTTCAGGTTGATAGTACTCGTAATCACTGACGAAATAATGGACGGCGTTATTTGGGAAAAATGTTCGGAATTCGTTGTAAAGTTGTGCGGCGAGTGTCTTATTCGGGGAGATGACGAGCGTGGGCAATTGGACGTTCTGAATTACATTCGCCATCGTATAGGTTTTTCCCGAACCCGTCACGCCGAGGAGCGTCTGTGCCTCGTCTCCACGGTGGAGACCTTCCGTGAGTTTGTCAATCGCTTGCGGCTGATCGCCTTGCGGTGAAAAGTCTGAGATGAGTTCAAATTGCGGGTTATCCGGTTCGGGAATATCGTCAATCTTGGTCAGCAATTCCCAGTTCTCTCTCATTACAGTTCCTCGCTCCTTGTCAAGTTTTCGATCGCCTTGCAATACGGCGTTGCCAGCGGTAGTCTACATCGAGACTACAAGAAATTTATTCGGTTTGCGTTGGGTTTTATGTCTTATACAGTATAACGCAAGTTGTTACTCACAAGATTTTCGGCATCCATTCCCATTTTTCACTGAAACGGTTTCATCATTCGGAGGCATGTCGTAGCGTAGGAGACCGTCAGCCTGTGCATCAGATAATTTCAGAGTTCACACGACGATACGAGTGTCCAAGTAATTACGGAATCTACTATAAGATGCACACCCCAACAGGTTCTGCTACAAACTGGCAACTTGGGGTACAGTATACCACAGCCTGCAGAAAATGTGTAGAGAATTGACTGTCAGCAACCAACGACGAGAAAGAAAAATTGAGGAAAATGAGACAACGCAAGGACTAACTAATGGAGATTACAAAGTGCTTTCGGTTCCTGTCCTTCGATAAACGGCTCGTTACTAATGTTCTCCTCTGGACATCTACCGCTTTTTCTGAGAAGTCCGCTCTTTTTATCGACCTCTCGAAAGACAATACCGCTCGGCACAGGGAACGGCTTTTCAGGACCTCGAGCAGCATCAATCATAAATTGCGCCCAGATCGGCAGTGCCGCCTTGGGACCTTCCTGATTGTAATTACGGCGCGTCGACCGATTTTTATCGAACCCGACCCAAACACCAACAACAAGATCCGCGGTATAACCGACAAACCAAGCATCTACGTTTTCATTGGTAGTTCCTGTTTTACCCGCTGCCGGTCGAGTCAGTCCCATCAGCCTCGCACGTCTACCCGTTCCTCTTTCACTCTGAATCACATTCTCCAAAAAGGAGGTAATCTGGTATGCGACTCTTTCATCTAATACACGGGTTCGCTCATTCTGCCGGTTATCAGAATTATAAATAGTTTTCCCTGCCGTGTCCAGCACGTACTGAATACGCACGGGTTTCGCCTGAATGCCACCGTTCGCAAAGATACCATACGCTGAAGTGAGTTCAAGGACTGTCACACCAGATGAACCTAAAGCGAGAGCCGGCACTGGATCCAATGGGCTTTTGATGCCCATCCTGTTGCTCAAATCCACAACACGATTTAGCCCTTCCCATTTACCGTTTTCAGCTCTCGGTGTTTCTAACATCGCTCTCGCTGTTGGCACGTTAATTGAACTCGTGAGAATATCACGCACGGTAACTTTGCCCTTAAACCGTCTACTATAATTACGAGGATACCACATCGGTTGTCCAGGGAAAGGAAGTATTCCCCATCTCTCATCAACAATAATCGTTGCGGGTGTCACGATAGTAGGGTCTTCTAACAAAGCCCCAAAAACAATTGGTTTAAATGCAGAACCGAGCTGTCGTTTTGCAGTACCGGTAGCTCTATTATAGAAATTAATCTTATCTCCAGTGATGTTGTAATTCCTACCGCCGACCATCGCTTTAATATGTCCTGTCTTAGGTTCATAAGCAATAAGTGCCGCCTGTAAGTAATCATTAATCGGATCAAGGCCGTGTGGATTCCGTTTATTCGTATCGTAATCGGGTAGATGCCGCCCCCCGTATGTTTTATCCATCACGCGGAGGTGCTTTGCGACCTCTCTTTCGGCAACGGCTTGCATGGACATATCTATCGTGGTGTAGACCTTCAATCCACCACTATACAAATTATCTTTGAGTTCAGGCAGACGAATAAGTGCTTCACGGACATAGTCAAGAAAATGTCCCGCTTCTTTCAGTGCTGTTCTTGTCCCTTTTCCGGTCAGGTTTCGCGGGAGGAGTGGGGCATCTCGGCTTGTACGCCATTCGGATTCAGTCGTGATATAAGCCTGATCAAACATCTGATCGAGCACAATATTCCGCCGACTGAGTGCTCTTTCCGGGTTGGAAAAGGGTGAAAAAGCATAGGGACCTTTCGGAAGTGCTGCGAGCAACGCGCACTCGTGATAGTCCAGTTCCGAAACCTCTTTTCCGAAATACCCGAGTGCCGCTTGCTGGACACCGTGATACGTTTTCCCTCCATACATCGACCTTCCTAAATCAACATGGTTCAGATAGCGTTCAAAAATCTCATCTTTAGAGAAAGCCTTCTCAATTCTCACAGCGAGGAGTATCTCCCTCGCCTTCCGAACCACGTTTCTGTCGGATCGCTGATCGAAAAGATAGATGTTCCGTGCTAACTGTTGGGTCAGTGTGCTGGTCCCAGCCAAACGTCTGCCGTGCAACAGACTATTTTTGAATGCCCCAGCAAGACGTATCAGATCAATTCCCCAATGTTCAGAAAACCGCTGATCCTCAATGGCAGTGAATGCGCCTGTGAGCTTATCAGGCATTTGCAGTAGCGGAATCAGGCGACGCGTGGAACCCTCATCATCGGCAAACTCTCCGATTTTCTCCGGTTCAAGGTAGAAATTTCGACGCACAGAATTATCCGCATTCCGAATAGCCGCAATTTTCCCGTCCTTCACTGAAATCCGAACGTGTCCTGCCTTCACATCAAGATTCGGATATTCAAAATCCCGCAGATGGATGCGAACAGTTCCGTCTTTCACTACAGCATACTCGCCTGGAGCACTCAATTTCGGAATGAGTTCTGCAACTTTCTTGTACTCCAAACGTCTCAATTTATCAATTAAGAACTCGACTCTATCAGTTTCTTGCACTTCGCAGACCGTAGAGTAGACCTCCAGATGCTGCCGCCATGTCTGGATATCAGCATCGTATTCAAGGCGATATAAGTCAATGTCTCGGACATCTTCCCAACACGCCATCAACATGCCCCCTGCAAACCCAATGGCAGCAAAAATCGTCAGAAACACGCACAGACCTGCAAGCCAAAATAGCGTTAACACCGCCTGAAACAGATGATAAAAAAATCGAAGCATTTTGTTTTTTGCCTCCTACGTGACGCTCAACGAAGAGATTCAAGGGTTGCAGTTAGAATTCAGGGCGTTCTATCTACATTCGTTTTCCTAACTCGCTTAATCGTACATCCAACAGCTCTTGTCTTTTTGGATGACTTTGGAATATCTTTTCCAGTGATCACTGAATCCAAAGCGTCTCGGAGATAGTGTTTCGTAGGTTCTTTCGGCCTGTTGTCAATCGCACCTGTGTAGCGCAGGACGCGTTCCGCATCGAGAAGAAAGACCTCTGGCGTTCTTCTCGCTCCGAAATAATCGGCAATTTTATTCTCCGGATCTTTTAGTACAGGAAATTCAAAACCGTACTTCTCGCTGTATTCTGAGATCTCTTCTATCCTCTCTTGTTTATTTGAATTTATCCCGATAAATTGCACGTTCTTTTCATCGTAAGTCTTGACTAAGGCGACGATTCGCTCCGTATAGTCTGTTGCTATTGGGCATTGTGTAGCGAGAAACAGAACAACTGTAGCAGGTTTCTCTTCACTGAGTTTATACAGAGCGCGAGAGGTGCCACCGGCATCCTTGAGTGTAAAGTCCTTGACCATGCTGTCAAGTTCAACCTTCTCTGCTTTCTCTTTCGTAACCCCCACATCTACAGCCATAATCACCGAAGTAATTATCAAAAAGGCAAGACTGGACCTATCGAAAATACGCCAAAAGAAACTAAGATTTTGCTTTTTCAATTTTCCCTTTAATCCTCCAATTAAGACGTTACCAACTCTATTCAGTTTCAATTCTCTTAATCACCAGACAATCCCTACACGCGGATACAAAAGATTAATTTTCCTTGTTTTCTTTAACTGAATACAGCATAATATATAGATATAAACTAATGCTTACTATAGGACATAGAGGAGCCAGACTCATGGCAAAGAACTTAACAGGTAGACAACGCGAGATTTTTACCTATATTCAGACGCGTATCAAGGGAGGCTATCCCCCCACGATTCGTGAGATAGGTCGCCAATTTGGATTTTCTGAAAAGGCGGCACATGACCATCTCAATGCCCTTGAGAAAAAAAAGTATATCAGCAGGGAAGATGGTAAGCCACGCGCAATTTCGATTTTAAAAGAGGCAGACCCGAAGCTTGAAACCAGCAAATGGCTGGAAGGACAGAACGCAAATCTCGCTTTGGCAGAAGTGCCACGGAATGTTACAGAGATCCCAATCTTTGGGCGCGTCGCAGCAGGCGAGCCGCTTCTCGCATCGCAGAATATAGAAGGCACACTTCCAATGCCGACGCGCATGCTTAACGATTACGAATGCTTCGCCCTTCGTATTATCGGATCAAGCATGATCGGTGTCGGAATTCTGGAAGGTGATTTTGTCATTGTTAGAAAGCAGTCAAACGCCGACCCAGGTGATATTGTCGTCGCTCTGGTGGAAGACGAAGCAACGGTAAAACGGTTCTTTATTGATGGCGACCGAGTCCGGTTGCAACCGGAAAATCCAACAATTGAACCGAGCCTCTTCGATGTCAAGGACGTAATGATATTCGGTAAAGTCATCGGTCTTCATCGAGAATTGTAGCAACGTTTCGCATCCGACAACACAATCTAATGGGCAGACCTCTCGTTCTGCCCATTACCTTCTGAAAATTCTATTGTTGATTCAGAAAACTCGTCAACTCGTGCAGATGAGAGAGTTGAACATCCACCATAGAAGAATCTGGACACGGTTTCATCTGATCTCCAACAAGCCAGGCAGTCCACATGCCAGCATTCCTACCGCCAATCATATCTGCAGAATAACTATCCCCAACATAGATCGCTTGATTCGGTGAAACTCCTAATTCTGACAAAGCCTCTTCAAATATGCGAGCATCCGGTTTCGCTACCCCGAATACTGTCGAATCTATAATCACCTCAAGCAGCGGTGATAGTCCATACTCATCACACCACCCTCGGGTGTTCCCAAAGTTATTACTAATCACAGCCAGTTGATAAGTGTCGTGCAGTGTTTCGAGCCATCGCCGATTATCTGCAAGGCTTTCAGCTGCCCCGTTGCAGAACCAATTAACGTACTCATCTTTCATCTGCTCGCTCAACCCCAACCGCTTATAAATTCCCACTGCAATCGCCTCGGCAGTCTCTCGCAATGAACAACGCGCAGCATGCTCAGAAGCGACTGCCCCGACCGGCAGCATCGAACCATCTTGGTGAAACCACTCATCTGAAGCATTTCCGAATGCGAATTCAGTTATTGCTGCCCTATCTGCCTTGTCGAACGCTTCGCGTGTAATATCAGGGTGCCGCTCGTGGATGAACTGATACGTTCGTTCCAACCAATGAATGCCATTCCCGTCTAAAGTTCCGCCAAAATCAAATACCAATGCGCGGATGTCCTTCATTCACTCTCCCCTCTAAGTTTAGTTTCAGTGATAGAGTCTTGTCTCAACTGCTTTTACAACTTCACTTGTCCCAATTTCCTGCATGCAAAGATACGGTGTATCTTGTAAACGGCACGATCGCTTGTAACACGGACGACACCAGACCGGTTTCTCAATGACTGTATGCCCAACACCATAAGGACGATGACGCATCGGATCTGTCGGACCGAAGAGGGCTACTGTCGGTGTCCGAACCGCTGCAGCGATATGCATAGGCCCGCTATCACAGGTTAAACAGACCTCGCACCTCTCCAACAAGGCACCGAGTTGCAAAATTGATGTCTTTCCAATGAGATTAATTGTCGGTAACGAAGTAGGCAATGTTTCAGCAAGTGCCTGCTCCGCAGGTGAACCCGTTAGGACGATTTTCGTCCCCTGTACGAGGCGTGTAATTTGTTGGATTACCTCAGCAAAATTTCCGACACCCCACCGCTTTGTCGTCCACGTTGTTCCTAAGTTAACAGCAATAACCCTATCCTCTCGTGAAACACCTTCAACACACAAGAGATTTTCAATGAAGCCTCGGTCAGTATCCGTATGCCAAAACTCCAAACCGTCCGATGCGGTATCAATTTCTAGCAGCCGCAGTACCCGTAGATACCGATGCACCTCATGGATGTTTGTCCGATCCCGACAGGACTTCGTGAGCAGCAGACCTCGTCCACTAACGTTCGTACCAATACGACTTGGAATTCGCGCAAGGAAGGGTAGCAAAGCGTTTCGGAATGAGGTAGGATGCAACACGACAGCGAGGTCAAAACATTTATCTCGTATTTGATGTACCAATCCGCTGAGTGATAGGTAACGTCCTTCCGCTTTTTCATCAACAATGCAGTCATCAACATAAGGGTGCGCCCCCATTAAATCTGCGACACGGGGACGCAAGAGAAGCTCCAGACGGGATCCACTGAACGTCTGCTTTAGGGCGCGTAACGCGGGGGTTAGCAGCACCATATCACCGATCCAGCCACCTGTCTGACACACCAGAATGTTTTGCATCACAACACCGGCGAAACACGAAAACGTATCGCTTTAGAAAAAGAACGGGTTCGACCACGCCTTCTTACCTGTTTCGTCTGTTACTTCAACCCGAACATATTTCGCACCATTCGGAATGCTATATGTCGCTTCGGTCAACAGTTCGCCTTCTGGTGGCAGGATTCGCCGACCGCGACTGCACTCGGCTTTGAAAACAATTGACTGCGCCTCCGAACATTTAACCGTAATTTCGCCATCATCTAATGCCATATCCTCAATTTCAGGTCCGAGCGTAGAATAGAACGCACCTGATCGGAGTGCTTCCATGATACTCTCAATCGACAGGTCCTGTGCCTTTACCATAATCCATCCGTGAAAACAGTCGTGTTCGGTGCCGTGCGCGTCGTCAGAGGCGATTCCGAGAACAGGTCCCCCTCTATCCAACAGATCATCCCACGCCTGTTCCGAAAAACCTTTGCCGATGCCCATGCAGGTATCGTTATAGACTTCAATAGCGAAATAATTCCGCAATGGTAGATAATCTGTAATTGTATGCCCAGACCAATACGGATGACACAAAACGGCTTCACCCCCCTGTGCTTTAATTTCATCAAGCACTGCGTTCGGGTGCATCTTTGCACAATTCAGTGTCTCATGAATATTAATGGCGACAAAGTGATACGTCGCACCACCATAGGGATTCGATGGATGAACTTCGCTCCCTGATATTGCCAAAAAATCTGATGTACTATAAGCACTTACATCGTTAACCTTACGATGATCTGTTAGCACGAGGAAATCGTACCCTGCCTCCCGATATGCTCCGAAGCGGTCAGACATAGGAAGTTGACCATCAGACTCGGTGCTGTGGCTATGTGTATTTCCTCGGTACCATTGTCCCGGCTGGCGGAAAGGGTTGGCGTTGTACATGGGGAACTCCTTATTCCGTGATAATGTGTTCAAGTCTCAGGAGACGATAGATAAATCTATTGGACAGGTTTTCGAGCGTCCATATCTATTTTAGCATGTCTGTAGTCTCTATGTCAATTTTTTCCCGGAAAATTATAAAGTATCCATTCACAGGATTATGTATTGTAACCCAAGTTGCCAGTTATGTAATATAACGTGAGTTTGATAATAAAATTTGACACACTTTCATTCTAATGTTTTCCTCCCACTCCGTTGATTTCCCCTGCTTGCGGGGGGATAAAGGGAGGTAGAAGGGTGCCGCGTTCCCATTAGAGTGGAGATTCAGGTTTAATCAAACTCACGTTAGTATAACCCAAGTTGCTACCTTTATGATTTCAGAGCCACGAACACCATTTTTTACCGAGCCTCATCCATTTTGCGAAAAATTGGGTTATTTCGTGTGATTTTCGGCAGGAAGATGCACAGGAGACCAACAGCCTATGCTACATAAGTGGCAACTTGGATTAATATGGTAAAATCCGATGTAGCATAGGAAACCGTCAGTATCCTGTGCCATCAGAACACATAACTTCATAGTTCACACAAAGCCTCCATGAAGTTTCCGTGAATTGCTCCCATAGAAGTTGAGGGTCAGGAATGGGCGTTCCTCCTACAACAAGATTTTGAATAGAAAAAATAAAACATTGACAATATCACAGGGTTATGATATAATTTTGCAAATCAAAAAATAAAAACTTATGAAACAAGAATATCAAACTCGGATCTTCACATCTCTTTTTCCCAGGAGAAACCGTTATGAAATCCTATAGGCAGATCGTCGAGGAAGCGAAAACAGAAATCCCGGAGGTAACCGCCGCTGAGGTGAAAAGCGGACAGGACAAAGACAGCGATTTCGTCCTACTCGATGTGCGTGACGAAGATGAATATCGTGCTGGCTATATCCCGAATGCCGTACACGTCACACGGGGCATGTTGGAATTTTCGGTTGAGAACTACATTCCCGATCGAAACCAAAAAGTTATCATCTACTGTGCGGCAGGACTCCGCTCTCTCCTTGCTGCGAAATCCTTACGTGAAATGGGTTACACTGATACCATCTCCCTTGCGGGTGGATACCGAGATTGGATGGCGGCGGGTTACCCGACAGCACAAGATAAACCGATGACCCATGAGCAACTGGATCGTTACAGCCGGCATTTCATGCTCACTGAGGTTGGGGAACAGGGACAAGCGAAACTCCTTGATGCGAAGGTGCTACTTGTCGGTGCGGGCGGTTTGGGCTCACCCGCGGGTGTGTACCTCGGTGCCGCTGGTGTCGGACACCTCGGTATCATCGATTCTGATGTCGTGGAACTCAGCAACCTCCAGCGTCAAATCCTCCATCGTACAGAAGCCGTCGGTACACCGAAAGTTCAATCCGCAACAACCACGATCAAGTCACTGAACCCAGACATCGACATCACGCCCTATAACCTCCGCTTGACTGCCGATAACGTTGAAGAAATCTTCTCGGAATACGATTTGATTGTTGACGGGTGCGACAATTTTGCGACCCGGTTCCTTGTTAACGATGCCGCTGTGTTGATGAACAAACCGATTGTTCACGGCAGTATTTTCCAATTTGAGGGACAGGTATCGCTCTTCAAACCACACGAGGGACCCTGCTACCGTTGTATGTACCCGACTCCACCACCGCCGGGCCTGGTACCCAGCTGAAGTGAAGCGGGTGTCCTGGGCGTGCTCCCAGGCGTAATTGGTGTCATGATGGCAACCGAAGCGATTAAATACATCATCGGTATCGGTGAACCTCTCATCGGTAGGCTCATCCTGTACGAAGCACTCGGCATGACCTATCGTGAAATGAAAATCAACCGAGACGAGAACTGTCCACTTTGTGGAGACAACCCTGTTATTACAAAACTGATTGATGATTACGAGGCGGCGGCGGAAGACCCTGACACCTTTGCTCCCGCGGCTGATTAACCTTTAACACTCGATGACGCAATCGAGACGACTCCGAGGAGGAAAGTATATGTTACCTTGCCCTGATTGTAATAATCCATTGACGCAGTTTCCAGTTGAACAAGATGACGTAGATCTCGTCAGTTGTGATGGCTGTTACGGTGCATGGCTTGTCCATCCAGGGGACGATCCTGAGCGTGTAGACAACGTCACTTTTGATGACCTCGTCGAAGCGTACGGCACTGAGTATCCGATTGATGTCGATCCAAGTACAGTCGAACTTCCTGATGAAGTCGAAGACGCATTGATGTAGATAAACAATACACATTGTTGCCGCTACAATAGCAATGATCCCCTGATCTGGATACTGAAAAAAAGGTAGCATGTTTTTCCAGACGTGCTATAATAATTTTAACTCACTCTTTTAAGGAGGTTTTTAATGCGAACACTCATTTTATTGGCGATGCTAAGCCTTATTGTTTCGCCGGCATTCGCACAGAAATATATCAGTTGGGAAGCAGAGAACTTTAACGATTCGAACGGCACAAAATTTGAAGTCTTTGAAGTGCCGACCGATCACCCCGGTAATGCCGGTGAAGGTGTAGACGATTACAGCGTCACAGAAGCATCAGGCGGTGCTTACATCGGTTCACATAATGGGGCTACAAACGATGGTGGTGACTGGGTGAAATATGAATTCACAGTTGAAGCAGACGATTGGCACTTTTGGGGACGTGTAATCGCTCCCTCAGTCGGTGACAATTCCTGTTACTGGGTATTCGATGCCGTCGATGGTGATGTTGCCTCTACCAACGACGCTACCATGAACATCTGGGATTTCTTTGAAGCCGGGGAACTCCGGGTTAATTATACAACCGACTGGGTCTGGTTCCGGTTGAATTCGCGTGACGGGCCGTTTGAAGGATTTGAACTTGTTCAGCACAACGAAGACCCGGTTCCCGTGGAACTGGATGCTGGTGATCACACGTTACACATCGCGCATCGCGAAGACGGTACATACATCGATAACATTTTCGCAACAACGGATATCGAATTCGATCCGAATGAGACCGATCCACAGACCGCTGTTGAAGCGCAAAACAAACTTACGACGACTTGGGGTTCGCTGAAAGCCGGATTCTAAGCAGAATAAATACTTAAAAGCACCCACTTGTTGGGTGCTTTTATTTTTAACATTGCTACCAACAACGCGGGATATACGGAAAAATTGAAAAACGACTGCTATCTCTCGCCCGGTACTACAGTAGGAACCCTCCTATTCACCGCTGTGATACTTATCTGCTGTATTGTGACACCCTTCGTTGCTAAAGCGGCACTTCGCTTTACAGACCAAACACAAAAATCAGGTATCCATTTCAAACACACCAACGGCGCATCTGAAGAGAAATACCTACCGGAAACGATGGGATCCGGTGGACTCTTTTTTGACTACAACAATGATGGGTATCTCGACATCTATCTCGTCAATGGTGGCACGCTCAGCCGCCTTTCCGAATCCTATAGACGGCCCAAGGACAGGAACGTCCTCTATCACAATAAAGGTGATGGAACATTTGTTGATGCCACGGTAGCAGCAGGACTTCAGCAAAATCACGGTTACGGCATGGGATGCCTCGCCGCAGATTACGACAATGACGGTGATGCCGATCTTTACCTCACCAACTTCGGTAGAAACCAACTCTACCGGAACAACGGGAACGGGACCTTCACGGATGTTACATCACACGCCGGTGTTGGGGATGGCAAATGGAGCGTTAGCGCGTCCTTCGGAGACTTTAACCTCGATGGACACCTCGATCTCTATGTGGCAAACTATTTGGATTATCAATTAGAGACTGCCCATGCTTGCTTTCTGGAAGGTGTTCATATCTACTGTGGTCCTCATGAATATCCCGGCGCACGTGATACACTTTATCAGAACAATGGCAATGGCACCTTCACAGACGTTACGACCCGTACAATGGTTCATAACACCGGTAAAGGGTTAGGCGTGCTCTTTACAGACTATAACAATGATGGGTACCCTGACATTTTCGTTGCGAACGACGCTGTTCCTGATTTCCTCTACCAGAACAACAAAGACGGAACATTCACAGACATAGCGATCACTGCAGGGATTGCCTATAATTCAGAAGGACGTGCAACAGCGAGTATGGGGATCGCTTCCGGTGATTACGATAACGACGGGGTTCAAGATCTTTTCGTTACGAACTTCTCTTTGGAAATCAATAGCCTCTTCCGCAACGATAATGACGGATTTTATACGATGACCACCTTTGAAGCAGGACTCGCCGATGCAAGTTTCTCAAAACTCGGTTTCGGCACCCAGTTCATTGATGCAGATAACAATGGGACACTCGAACTTTTTGTCGCAAACGGACATGTGTGGGACAACGTATCAGAGGTTACACCATCGCTCTCCTACAAGCAACAATGCCAGATTTTTGGGAATACAGGAACAGGAGCATTCACAGACATGTCTGAGACAGCAGGACGGTTTTTCAAACGTTCTGTTGTCGCGCGCGGTGTCGCCGTTGGCGATTATAACAATGATGGCGCGGCGGATATTCTCGTCACCTGTTGTGGCGAACCCCCTATTTTGCTGCGAAACGATTCACAAGTCCACAACTGGGTGAAAATTTCTCTCGTCGGGACTGAAAACAACCGTGACGGTGTTGGTGCAAAGGTCTGGGTACACACAAACGAAAAGACGCAGTTTAAAGAGGTAACCTGCGGCGGAAGTTATGCATCCGGTAGCGATTCTACGCTTCTTTTCGGCATCGGCACTCAAAAGACAATTCAATCGATCAAGGTAAAATGGCAAAGTGGACACACGCAAACGCTTGATTTCACAAAAACCGAAAGTCCCGTAAATGAAACTATCTATATTACTGAGAATCGGAGTTTCCTCCTACAGAAGGACTGAATGTTCTACGAATTAGTTTGACATTATTGATTTCTGCGCGTATAATAAAATGATTGTATCTAACAATAGAGGCGATTCGGAACGCCTCTATTTTATGAATTCTAAGATATGTGAGGAATAATCGATTGGCTCAACAGAAAGCAACCAATATTACGTGGCATGATGCGATTGTCACGGCAGAAGATAGGGAAAAATTGCTGAATCAGAAAGGTTGTGTAATTTGGTTTACAGGTCTCTCCGGTTCAGGGAAATCGACGTTAGCAAACGCAGTTGAACAACTACTCCATCAACAACGGCACCACACCTACGTTTTGGACGGCGACAACGTTCGCCATGGACTGAACAAGAACTTGGGTTTCTCACCTGAAGATCGCGAGGAAAACATCCGGCGCATCGGTGAAGTGGCGAAACTTTTTGCAGATGCCGGCACTATCGTTATGACAGCTTTCATCTCACCCTATCGCGCCGATAGGGACCAGGCAAGAGAATTGATCGCTGAAGGCAGATTCATTGAAGTTTTTGTAGATTGTCCCCTTGAAGTCTGTGAAGAGCGCGATACGAAAGGCTTATATAAAAAAGCACGTACTGGAGAGATCAAGGAGTTTACCGGTATTAGTGCACCTTACGAACCACCCGTCGATCCAGAGATCACAGTGAATACCGCGGAACTCTCGCTTGAAGAATCCGCCCATGCTGTTGTCGCATCTCTCGTGAAAACAGGCTTAGTTCCCAGCGGAAATTAGACGAGAAACGGGGATATACGATTAGCACGAAAAATGCCATGCAGAGAGGGAACCTGAAAATGGAGTCAGTTATTGGGAACTTCAATGAGAACGGATTCGCCATCCTGCCCGGCGTTTTGGAACCGGGGACGCTTGAGCCTGTCAAACACGAATGCGAAACGTTAGTCGCTGAACTGGCAGTGCGCCGGTATGCAGAGGGAAAACTGACGGATACATACCCCAATGCCTCTTTTGAAACCCGCCTCATTCGGATTTACGAAGACTATCCGGACGAAAACCCAACGATTTTTCGTTCGGAACTCCATCGGGAAGGTTTCTTTGACGTGTTCGCACACCCCGCCCTTCTTGAACTCGCGAGTATCATCCTCGGTCCAGAAATCCGATTGTACCCGAACTACTCGGTCCGTCCGAAATTACCAGAGAACAAACGAACAGAGGTATTATGGCACCAAGATGCTGGTTATACGTCAAAAGAGGCGGATGTCTTGCGGATGATGAACGTTTGGACACCTTTAGTGCCGGTCAATGTTGAAAATGGATGTATGGAATTCATTCCAGGAAGCCATAAATGGGGTGTTGTTCCACACGAAAAGGACGAGTACTATCTACGCATACACGACGACTATATCAAACCCGTTGAAGCGGATGCTGTTCGTATTGAGATGATGCCAGGGGATGTCGTAATTTTCAGTAACCTCCTATTCCATCGTGGGCTCCCGAACCGCGCTTCACACATCCGATGGAGTTTAGACTGGCGTTATCAAGATGCCAGACAACCAACGCTTCGGACAACCCAAGGGCATCTACTCCATTCACGAATTACACCAGACACCGTTGTTAAGAACGCAACAGTATGGGCACAACTCGAATTTTCCTAAATTGAATCGAAAGGGCGAGGTTTGGAACGAAGTGGAGGACAGATATACGGAATGGTGTGTTAAATAACGAAACCTACTGACCGAACCGCAAGGTAAAATTTAAAAAATGAAACTCATTCAATTTCATCTCCCTAATTTAGGCAAACGGGTCGGGATTGTCACCCGCGAGGAAGAAGTGATCGATGTAACGAGCGAGGAATCCCCCGGTGTCTTAGAGGTACTGGAACTCGCTGATAGGGAACAGGTAAGCATCGGCGTAATACTCGCCGACATCCAAGAGAAAGTCGCGACACCTGCACCAATGCAACTCCGATCACTCCCAGCAGCAGAAAGCGAATCTACCGAACCCGAAGGACTTACGCTCAAGAAATTAGATGTCACCCCCGACGAAAATGTCCCACACCTCTTGTCCCCCATCGATTCCCCTGAAGTTTGGGGGTGCGGGGTGACCTACAAACGGAGTGCGGACATGCGTGATGACGATAGCGAACAGGACATCTATAGTCGTGTCTACTTCGCTGATCGCCCAGAGATATTCTTCAAAGCGACACCTGCGCGATGCGTCGGCCCCAACGGTTTTATTGGCATCCGGAGCGACTCCTCCTTAACAGCAACCGAACCAGAACTCGCTTATGTTCTCGGCAATAATGGAGAAATCATCGGATATACGCTTTGTAACGACGTATCCGCATGGGACATTGAACGCGACAATCCACTCTACCTCCCGCAATCTAAAGTCTTCTACGGGTGCTGTGCACTCGGTCCCATGTTTGTCACACCATCCGAAGTGGACGATCCCTATAATCTGGACATGCAGTGCACTGTTCTTCGAAACGGAGATGCTATCTATACGGGCGATGTCAACACATCTCAAATTAATTGGAAGTTTGAAGAACTCACCGAATTCTTGATGCGGGATAACCCAATCCCATTTGGAACTCTTGTTTCGACAGGCACAGGTATCATTGTTCCAAACGATTTACCCCTTGCCCCAGGTGATACTGTCCAGATAGAAATTGATGGGTTCGGCACACTCTCAAATCCCGTTAAGCAACTTTAGGAGTAGGATCATGAACACTGGAACTGAACCTTTCATCGGCATGCACAAAACGGAATTAGACACACCCGCTCTGCTGATTGACTTGGATAAAATGGAAGCTAACATACAAACGATGGCGGACTACATCAGCACAGTAAACGCGCAGTTGAGACCTCACATGAAGACGCATAAAACGCCCATCATCGCGCATAAACAGATTGCAGCGGGTGCTATCGGTGTTACTTGTGCGAAACTCGGTGAGGCAGAAGCAGTCATCCACGCTGGTGTCCGGGATGTCTTGATCGCGAACCAAATTGTCGGTTCATATAAGATTGCGCGCCTCATCAACCTCGCGAGGCACTCGGAAATTATGGTTGCAGTCGACAATCCTCAGAACGTGCAAGCCATTTCCGAGGCAGCCGCCGCTAAAGGCGTAACCGTCAGGATGTTAATAGAAGTGAATGTCGGCATGGAACGGTGTGGGGTCGAACCCGGTAGACCGACGTTAGAATTGGCAAACCAGATACGCCAAAGCCCAAACCTGAAGTTCGAGGGATTAATGGGCTACGAAGGGCACACTGTCGCGAAGCCTGACCTGAAGGAACGGCAGGCAAACGTGCAAGAAGCGATGCAACATCTGATTGACGCGAAAGACTACCTCGAAAAACACGGTGTAGAAGTTTCCATTATGAGTGGCGGTGGCACAGGTACCTTCAACATCACAGGAAGCATCCCAGAAATGACAGAGGTGCAGGCGGGTTCCTATGTCTTCATGGATTCTACCTACCGGAACGTAGAAGGTGTTGGAGAGCAGTTCGACTGCTCTTTGTCAGTTTTGGCAACTGTCGTGAGTCGTCCAGATCCACATCGAGTTATCGTAGATACAGGTTTGAAAGTGCTTGCGAAAGAGTTTGGGATTCCACAACCCATCGGTATAACGGGAGTGGAGATGACAGGGCTTTCGGAAGAGCACGGGAAAATACAAGTATCCGATACTAACGTCTCCCTCACACCGGGGGATAAACTTGAAATTCTACCAACCCACTGTTGTACGACGGTGAACCTACACGACAGATATTATGGCATCCGTAACGGGATTGTTGAATCTGTGTGGGACATCGCAGCGAGAGGAAAAGCGCAGTAATGATTACAACAACCACCAATACAATTGAAGGCAGACATATCCGACAATATCTCGGACTCGTTACGGGTGAAGCTATCATGGGCGCGAATGTTATTAGCGACTTTATGGCGAGTATCACGGACTTTGTCGGTGGACGTTCAGACACGTATGAGAGCAAATACGCGGAGGCGCGTGAAACAGCCCTTCAAGAGATGGAAGAAGAAGCGCAGCGCAAAGGTGCAGATGCCGTAGTCGGTATCGATATTGACTATCAGGTACTCGGTGCCAATAACGGCATGCTGATGGTAACAGCAACTGGCACTGCTGTGAAGATGGGATGATTGTATTCGCGCTGAATACATCTGGTATACGCTGACAAACGTCGCAAGTGTTCCTAGAGGATGTAGAGAAAGGTGCTTCTTTACCAAAACTATAGCACGTAATGGAATAGAGGGTTTTTGCTTGAGCACTCCGTTAAATCTATGGGAAGGCATGTGAAGGCAACAAATTCACCTAACCTACCAACAAGGAAAATTTAAAAATGGAAACATCCGCTTCTATATTTAGATTAAACACTCTTCAGAAATTTGGTTGCGTTTCCATCTTGCTTGTTGTGAGTATCCTCATGCTGATACAGGCACCTGCTGAAGGATACATCGCAAAGCGTTACACTATTAGACAGATCGTTGCGGAAAGCACCAATGTTGTATTGGGAACTGTCACCGAGGTTAACGTCAAGCGACGGACTGCCAAGGTTAAGGTCGAAGAAAACCTGAAAGGCACCAGTGAATTTCAGGAAATTCGGATCCGGTTCGATGTCTACAAGGGAGAGGCAGATCACAGGGACGAAATTATCCATTTCCTAAAAGAAGACGAACCTATTATTGTCTTCTATCTGAAATCAGGTGGACGCATTGACAGCCTCGCGCACACAAGAGGGAGATGGTTTCAAACTCAGGTCACAGCGAAGAACAAAGAACGGACAGAGTGGGGCTGGTGGCTCTTTACACACTTTGAGAAATATCTCAACAGAGACAAGGTCTCAAAGCGAGATTCAACACCAGATTTTCAAAACGAGTTGCGCAATCTACTCAGTGGCGACGCGCTGGAACTCCTGCTACTCAAAACGGATCGATACGACTCAGAACCTCGCGCGATTGCCGAACTTGATGCCGTAGCAGACTTCGGTTTTATTTACCATGCGACAACCGATCGTAGTTTACCGACACTGCGTGAAGCAGATATTCTCTGGATCGGTTTCCGTTCACTTTCCGAAGGGAAATACCGGCTTAACAAGAAACAAGAGAATCGGATTAAGGAATTCGTGAAAAATGGTGGTATTGTTATCTCTTCCGGACAGGATAGCGATAAAGATCGTCCGTGTGGTAGCGGTTGGCTACCCGAACCGCTTACGGGTGTAGAAAGTTCAACTCGGAATGATTTTCGACCTACCTCCGGCGCAGGTGAACTTTTTAAGGAACCGAATCGCATTAGATCGGGACAACTTTCGCTAGATGATTCATGGAGGGGATGGAATGAGAAATTTGAGATCCTCGCGACAACCAACGATGGCAAAGAGATCGTCGTTGCTAAGTTGAAACATGGCAAAGGGATGTACCTCGTCACCAATCTGCACAATCGGAGCAACTCGCATGTCTCTAAGAACCGTCGGATGCTTGAGAATTTGGTGCATTTTGCTGTCCAATTTTTGGAAACATCCAAGTAGCACACGAGGTGCCTATCATGAGAAAAGCGAAATTGAAATGGCAGTCAGTAACCAGCTATCAACTGTCAGGCACTCGTTTTCGTATGTCACACGCCCTATCGAAAGTCAGAAACCGAAAACCGAAAGCCACAGCAAAGTTGCTGCTCATCGTAACTCTCTTCCTTGCCTTCTTGGCTTCTGCAAGGCCCGCCCATGCAGTTATCCCGCAGTTGCTTGGACCGCTCACGGCCTTGTTAAGCATCGTCCCCCAGATTCTTGCCTTTGTTGGGGTCGCACTCATCACCGCACTCGTGTTTGCACGGGACACAACAAAAATGTTTTTCTATAAACTCCTCGCCTTTGCGAGTGCTCATAAAGTTATCGCTTCTGTGCTGGGCGTAATTTTCCTCGTTGGATGTGGATGGGGGAGTTACAAACTCATTTTGATGACCATAAGTCCGATGACAACATCCCCTGAAGCAACCATTCACTTAACGAGAAGAAGTGACATAGATACAGATAAGTCCTGGTCAACTTTCCGAGGCGGAAAAAATCGGACCGGACGTGTAGATACCCTCTCAGGACCAACAAGCGGCACACCTGCATGGATTTTTACGGATGAAGAGCCGATGGCGGTTGACTTTTCCTCGTCTCCAGCGATTGTTGGGAATCGGCTTTATATCGGCTCTGCACACGGTTCGATCTTTTCATTAGGTGGTGCAACTTACTGTATTGACACGGAAACGCAGGAAATTCTCTGGCGGCATGCTTCCCCGACCCCGATTTTTTCATCACCCGCGGTAGCCGGTGGCAGGGTCTACATCGGTGAAGGTTATCATCACGATAGTGATTGCCATCTCCGATGCCTCGATGCACATACAGGCAAACCTATCTGGTCATTTCAAACCGCAAGCCATGTTGAGTCAACTCCTTTTATCAGCCAAGGAAAACTCTATTTCACAGCAGGTGCTGATGGGATATACTGTATTGATGCATTAGAAGGGCAACAAATTTGGCACTATCCGGAGGTACATGCCGATATGTCGCCTGTTGTGCATAAAGCCAAGGTCTACTTCGGCACAGGTTATGGAGATTACCGGATTTACGCTGTCGATGCCCAAACAGGTGCTGAGGTATGGTCGAAACAGATGCCGTATCCCGTGTGGGGAAGTCCGAGCGCAGAAGGAAATATTGTCTATTTTGGACTTGGAAGGGGTAATTTTTCGGATAGTGCTCCGATACCTGCAGGTAAAGTCGTCGCTCTTGATACGGAAACTGGTGACACCGTATGGGAATATGAAGCAGGAGATGCCGTCCTAACGGCTATCTCCATTCAGAACGGTTACGTCACTTTCGGTTCACGCGATGGGTATGTCTACTCCCTCCAGTCAACAGATGGACAACTCAACTGGAAAACTGATCTCGTTGGCCCCGTTGTTTCCTCACCCGCTGTAACGATGGACACTGTTTATGCAGCAACGAAAGATGGGAACATCTACGCGCTTTCTAACAGTGATGGAAAGGTCCAGTGGGAATTTGATACGAGAATCATTAACCGGAGCATAGAAATGTATTCATCACCCGCCGTTGCCAACGGTTTGCTTTACATCGGTTCAAGCGACCGATATATCTTCTGCTTTGGCGAAGAGGACGAAACTAAAATGATCGGTGATAGATAAAAGTAGAATAGCCGAAGTTGCCATTGTAGCATAACCTGTTCGGTTGTACAACTTCACATCGAAAATCACACGGAATACACTAAACTTCTTGCAAAAGTGAAGGATGTTCGGTGAAAACTGGTGTTCATGGATATAAAACCATAGGGGTGGCAAGTTGGATCATAGTAGATTTCGTAATTACTTGGACACTCGTATCGTCGTGTGAACTCTGAAGTTATCTGTTCTGACTGGCACCGCCTAACAGGCTATGCTACAAGTGTGCACTTATTTTTAGATTTTACTATAAAGTATTAGCAATAGACAATTGGGGGAAAAAATGAAAAGGCATGTTTTGATCGCAATAGCCCTGACCGTTTTTGTTACAAACACGGTGGTCTACGCGCAGTGGCGTAGTAAAACCCATGACGTTTACAATGCTCTCACGATTCCACCGGGTGTTGACATTAAGGTAGGTGATTTTAGCGAGTATTGGGAAGGTGTCTTTGAAACAGTGAAAGGGACTGATGGCGAGATTTTCTGTGGAGTCGAGTATTCAGGAAATGTGTTTCAAGAACATAACGGCGGAAAATGGAAGGGACCCGATGATCACCAAACTTGCTTCGCGATTCTTTGGGATCCCGAGGCAATTTATATCTCAATCGCAGTCAATGATGATGAGCATGAACACGCCGCAGCCGCTGCCTGGAACGGGGACGGCGCACAACTCGCCCTTGAAATGAGCGGCAAACGGAGCTCCGGTTTACCAATGTGGCTCTATAATATAGGTTTAGATGATAAAGCAAAGGACATTCTTCCAGGGGCACTCAATGAGAATCCGGGGGGTGAAGGTATCGTTCCGGGTGAAGATGTCGCCGTTGTCCGAAACGAGGCTGAAAAGGAAACCTATTATGAAGTCAGATTCACTGCTGAAGAATTGCAAGTAAAAGGTAAAAAGTTTAGCGAAGGGTTCAAATTCGGACTCGGTATCTGTGTCAATGACGGTGACAGAGAAGCAGGACAGGAAGGACAGAAGGGCTGGAGCGGTTGGTATACCCATTCTATCGTTTTCGGTAAGAACTCAGAGCATACGGGTTTGGTCGTCCTTACGAATGAAGTGCTTGCTGTCGAAGCCTCTCATAAGTTAGCCACAACATGGGGCACCTTAAAATCTGTGCGATAAAGCGTTACCTAAAAAACAAGAAAAGCCGCCAATCTTGGCGGCTTTTTTATTCTTGCGATGAATCTAATGATCGTGATGGTCAGATTTGTGGTAGTGTAACCGAAGCAAATCTACACCAAAATCGTCTGCGATGTGCCTCCACACGGAATGGATATGGTTCGCATCGTTCTGTGTGTTATCATATTCTACAAAGAAGAATGGACCGTGTAACCGATAATAGTGTGGGGTCTTTGGTGTCTCTCCTCCCGCCCAAGCGAAGTGGATATCGTTGACGCTCCCTTCGCGTAGTTTGCGGAGCTCTATTTGAGCGACTTCATCAGGCAGTCGATCAATATATTCATGGACGAGGTTCATCAGAAGTTGGCGTTGGGATGTTTCCATAGATTCCGCGGCTAACCCTTCAACAGCCTCAAACTCAACTTTAGGTACGTCGCGGGTCAAAATATCGGATGGTGCATCCGCATTGATGATTGTCTGATGCTTCTGCGAATCATTCAGGCTTGTAAGGAGTTGGCGGGCTACATCCTCCTCCGCGGAAAGGACTCTTAATCCCTTTTTCTCACCTTGAGGCACTTCAGCTGGATTCGAGCCGAAAAAAAACGGGTTTGGCGAAATAAGTTCACGATTAACGACGGTAAAATTGAGTGAAACATGGTGTCCCTCAGCACGCCATCCCCATGCGCCGTTACCGGTCGGATCGCCGAATACGGTGAAGAAATAGAGTCCAGGGTCGCGCACCAATCGCGCTTCTCCAGCGGCTTTTTCAATCTCACCAAGCGTTGTCTCCAAATTAATAATTGCGCGGGCTTTCTGATAACCTTTCGCACTCAAGCCACTTTCCATGAGAGTGAACGCCGCTTCCTGCTGCTTTGCCTTCAGTTCATTCAGAGACACACCTTCCCGCTCCCACATTTCGATGGGAATGTAGTGCCACCGAAGTCGTTCATTTCCATCAAATGGAAGTGCCGCCTTCTGCCGTAACGCAGGCGTTAGTGTATCCAAAAAGTTCCCCGCCGCTTGTGCCATCTGTTCCGCCGTCTCCGAAGCAGGAATAAACAACGGTTTTTGCTCGGGATGGGTATGCGTGTGTGCCACAAAAAATACCTCCATGTTTTAGAGTCATCAGTTTTTAGTCAAAGAGATCGTTATGGAAATTACATCCGTTTGCCACTGCCGCAGTGCGTAACGGACAACCGTTCATCGATTGCCTACGAAGGTATATTTTAAACGAACTACCTGTGCAAATCAAGGGTTTTAACAGCCATCGCGAAATCTACCAGCAAAACCGTAGATCCTTGACAACCGATGACAAATTTTGTAAACTTATTTAAATCGTCTCCGTTTAAGTAAGCATTTAGCGCATTATCGTCCACCTCTTGCTTCGGAAGGACAAAATTTCCAACCGATACTCAGAAGTTGGGAATCATGGACAAATTGATAGATGATGAAATGTTAGTTGCTCAGTTTCAATCCGGTCGCCAAAACGCTTTTGATGAGTTGATGAAACGTTACAAAGCTAAGATTTTCTCGTACCTTCTGCGTTCGGTCAGAAATTATGAGGATGCCGAGGATATCACCATCGAAGTTTTTTTTAAGGCATACCGCGCCCTTGAAAATTGGCAACCGAAAGCCAAATTTTCAACATGGCTCTACAAAATCGCGTCCAACCTTGCTATTGACTATCACCGCAGGAAAAGCCGACATCCTGTTTATGCTTTGGAGGATATGGAAATCCCTGAAGCGAACCTCGTTGCTACCGATCTTCACAGCGACCCCGTCCAGCAAGTAGAGGAACAAGAACGCGGCCGTATCATCCGTGAAGCGATCGATCAACTCTCTCCGAAGCAGAAAGCAGTTTTTATGTTAAGCCGGTATGAAGGTCTACAACTCAAAGAGGTCGCTGAAACGCTGGAGATGGCGGAAGGGACCGTGAAAATTCACCTTCACCGTGCGGTAAAACGCCTGCAAACGTTGTTAAGACCGCTTTGGGAGAATAACGAAATCTAAAAAAAGGAAGGAGAAGCCTTCATTATGCCAAAAGAGTGTATAAAGTCCGAAGGGCAAGCAATAGATTACGCTGCTAAACTTCTGTCGCCAGAGGAAGAGGAACCCTTCGAAGAACACCTTAAAAACTGCCCCGATTGTACAGAAGCAGTTCAATCTTTTCGGACTGTCCTACAGTTGACAGACGAGGCTCAAGCAGAATTGCGTGTGCCTGAACTCACTTTACAAGACATTGAAATGAACGTGTACAAACGTCTCGCCGCAGCACACGAGCAAACGCTGCTCTCGCGGATCCGTGCGTTCCTTGTTAACTTCGGATCTCTCTTCCGGTGGCAAAGAACGGCTGCTGCGAGTACTATTGCTATCGCTTTAATTACGATCGCACTCTTATGGGGAGAACTATTTGCCCCAGAACCCGAGCTGCTGTTACCTGACACACAAACCGCTGTCGCCCGGATCGAACAATATCGTCAGCAACACGTTCAACGAAATTTAGAGGAAGCACTCATCACATATCATCTCCGAAATGATGCGTGGGAAACAGAAAGCCGGCTCCATCGAATGAAGGAGCACGCACACGGAACCAATTGGACGAAGGTTGCGGACGAGCATCTTCAGAACCTTCAATAATGC
This sequence comes from Candidatus Poribacteria bacterium, assembly GCA_007571305.1. Lineage (GTDB taxonomy): Bacteria > Poribacteria > WGA-4E > WGA-4E > WGA-3G > WGA-3G. The sequence continues at coordinate 31,091 of RKRR01000145.1, forward strand.
AGTGGAAAGATGCGTGGAGGCTCCATAATTACGGAAATGGAAAAGCGAAGTAGACTGATACTTCTCTCATACGTGCTGCTGATTTTTCTCCTCTGTCCGTTTGCTGATGCTTACTTTAAAGAGGTGCACGTCTTAATTCAGGCAGGACGCTACACAGATGCCAATAATAAACTGGAGGCACTTGCTGAATCCGCCAAAGACATCGCGGTGAAAAGTTGGTGCTACTATCAGATTGGCGAGATCCACTACAATTATACACATCAGTACACCAGAGCGAGCGAGACTTACGACAAAATTCTAAAACTTGAGAAAATGGGTCTTGCTGCTGAGGAAATTTTCCTCGCCATCATCAAAATAGGTGATGTCCATAGCCGTATGGGCAATTACCAAGATGCTATCGAAACTTACGACAGATTGATTAAACTCGCGCCTGCCTCGCATTTCGTCCATAAAACAGGCTTGCAGAAAATACGAGATATTAACAATGCACTCTCTGATCTCAGAGAGCAGCAGCGCATCGCGATCCAGTACAAAGGGACACCCCTTGCTGCTATCGCTCAATTTCAGATCGCTGAACTCTATCGGAATCATTCGCAACTCAACCAACCTGAAAAGGCAATTGAGAAATACGAGTCGCTTCTGGAATCACACCCTGACGATATTATGGCACCAGAAGCGAGATGGCGCATCGCCTATCTATGGCACACCGTCCTGAATCAATCGGCTTTAGCGATGGCAACGTACAGAAAAGTCATTGAGGATTACCCGACCAGCAATTTCGCTGCGGAGGCACTCTTTCAAATGGCAAATATCCATCGCACATCCGAGAAATATTCATTAGCAATCCCGATCTTTGAGAAACTGAAACAGAGATACCCGAACTTCTGGAATATGCATGCCGTTCTCTATTGGACAGGCATCTGCTATGAAAAAACCCTAAACAATCCGAAAGCAATACAGGTTTTTAAAACGTTCCTTCATGCCTATCTACCGCAACTCGATCCGGGGTATTTAGGACAGATATCCATGCATAACAAAAGCATTTCTGATGTGCAGATACAGATTAAGAAGAAAATAGAGGAACTCACAGAGCAGATGTCAGCAACGGAATTAGAACGGTTGAACAAAGCGCGTGCAGATCGAGATTTTTCTGAAGCGTTAAGTATCGCTCGACATCTCATTGCCACGTCACCTCATACGCCTCAAGCGGAGCAGGCAGCGGCACAACTCCCAACACTTCAGCAACTGACAGCTATCGAAAATTTGCGTGAGAAACTCCGAGATCAAAACTTGGTGCCTATAGAAGCAGCCCGTGCGCGGTTGCAAATCGGGACCATTTATGAACGGAAACCGTTACAGGACTATCCGAAGGCGATTGAGGCATATCAAAAGGTATTCAAACACCACGCGGATTTGACGCATTCCGCTGAAGCACTCTACCGCAGCGGACTCATCTACACTGAACAACTCTCCACGCCGAATGAAGCGATTCAAACTTACAAAAAGGTTATCGAAACGCATCCGAACACTTTGCAAGCGATGATGGCAAATTTTCAGTTGGGCGAACTTTATAGAGAACTGCATCGTTACAACGAAGCCCTGCAAGCTTATGAAACTACGATCGGGTATCCAGAAAGAGATCGTTACCTCGCCGGGGGATATAAAGACAGTTTCGCAGATAGGGCACAGTTTCGGATTGGACGTGTCCATTACGATGACAGACGCTACAACGAAGCACGTTTCGTTTTTGAGGCGTTTATTCAAAATCGAACGCAGTCCCCGCGTCTCGCTGCTGCTTATGTCTACCTCGCCGCCATCTGCGAAAATCAAGGTGAAAACGCACAGGCAGCCTATTTTTATGAAAGGGCTGAAAGTCAACTCAAGGACAATGCTATTCAAATGACGATGCTCGTAGAAGAAGCGAGTGCGCTCGGAAAACTACAAATCTCCGCTGATCCAGATACGGTGATGCGGTTCATCAAAGAAAACCGTAAACGTCTTGGACCAGCAAAAACGGGACCCACTCAATAGCGGTTCAGGACTCGCTTCACCCACCTATAACTTCCTTAACGTCGGATGTAACTCTACAGGATAGGGTTCTGCTTCTCTCAAACTTTTATGTGAACCCGGTAATCTATTGAGTTCTGTAGTTGTTCGTGTCTGGATTTCATGCAGGTTCGGGAAATCATATACCAATTCTCCATCCTGGATAATCGGAATTAGGAGAGGCTGTCCCTCGGAGATCGGTTCATTCCAGAGAGTGACGCAATCTCTAACATAATTCCCGTTGGCATCAGAGAAGCGATAAATCTGCTTTCTACCTGGTAGGGTTGCTTTAGATGGTTCATCCAGTGATTGTTTTCCAACAGGTTTGCCTCCACTCTCGACCAACTTGTAGACACCACCGAGTGCAGACGCACCCCCCTCACCGGTCATCGAATCGAAGTTTGCCCCCGTCGCGAGCCGTGTGCCTACACCGAAGTTATCAATCGGTGCGCCATTTTTGAGAAGCGTGTCTATCCGAAATTCATCAAGATCATGACTTGCAACAATTTGGACATATTCGAGTCCTTCAGCATCAAGGATACGACGGACCTCCTTGCTGAGGGTTAAGAGGTCGCCGCTGTCCAACCTGACGGCGCGTAATCGCACACCGCGTGTCTCCATCTCCTTTGCAACAATGCAAGCGTTTTTCGCCCCCTGAAGTGTATTGTAGGTATCAATTAGAAGGATGGTACTGTTTGGAAAGGCAGTAGCGTAATCGCGGAAGGCTTCTAATTCAGTTGGGCGCTCAGAGATGAACTTATGAGCCATCGTGCCAACGTAAGGTATATCAAAATATTGCCCAGCAAGCACCAACGATGTCCCTCTCGCGCCCCCGATGAAAGCGGCACGAGCGGCAAGGATTCCTGCATCTCTGCCGTGTGCTCGCCTCGCTCCGAAGTCGAATACAGGTCTGCCTCGTGCGGCTTCTACAATTCGAGCGGCTTTCGTGGCAACCAGCGTCTGAAAGTTCATGACACAGAGCAGATAGGTCTCAAAAAGTTGTACATCTCTGGATCGACCCGTGACATTGATAATTGGTTCATTGGGGAAAACAACCGTGCCTTCAGGGACAGCGAAAATGGTACCATCAAAGCAGAAATCCTTTAGATCAGCAAGGTAATCAGAGCTCAAATCGCCTCGTTGTGCCAACCAGTCAAGTGTGGCATCCGTGAAACGTAAGTTTAAAATGTAGTGGATAATCTGTTCCAATCCAACCGCTATGAGATACTCGCCTTGCGGGATTCCTCGGACATAGTAGTTTGCCGTGATAATTGTGTCGTTCTGGGCATTGAAATCCGCTTGCCCCATCGTGAGTTGATAATAGTCAACGAAAAGAGACATATTATCTTTTATGAGCAAAGCAGAATTGGGGGCATTGCATACACTCTCACTCATAGACCTTCTCCTTCGGTGACAACGAGTCTCTGATTGACAAACAAGTTCCGATGCATATCCACCTGACCGGAGGGCCAGACGATTTCAAGCGTATCAACCTTCGTGTGTATCCCCATTCCGATCTCAAGCAACAGACTATTGGTTGATCCAAATCCACATCCACCGCTGACTTCTCGGTAAATTACGGCATCACCCATGCGAAGAGTGACTTTAGCACCAATCCCATCTCGATTACTTTTGACCCCGACGAGTTTTAGCGTCAGATAGTTGTTCCCAGTCCCAGCGTTGCGATAGAAAAGATTGTGCCACTGGTCGCCGATAAACGCGCCACCGACAGGGACATAGATATCAACATCACCATCCATATCAATATCACCGAAAGTTACACCGTGTCCTTTTCCGATGTTTCCCAATCCCAGAGCAGCAGTCGCGTCGGTAAAAGTGCCATCGCCGTTGTTACGGAAGAGAGCGTCGCGTTCGAGTCGTCCCATCTGTGGTGCGCCAGTCGCAAGATATATATCAAGGTAACCGTCGCTATTGATGTCTCCAAAGTTTGCTCCCATCGCACCAAAAGCGTGATAGAGTCCTGATTCGCGGGTGACATCAGTGAAGGTGCCATCGCCATTATTTCGGTAAAGCACTTGCCGATCGCTGTCGTGTGGGGCAGTGCCTGTGATTTGGCCCGCGATGAAGGCTTGAAAAGAGCCTGAGTTAGAGATGAAGATGTCCAGATCTGCATCGTTGTCTACATCTAAAAAGAAGGTAACAAAAGCGTCCGTAACAGGGAGAGTCATACCTGTCGTCGGGGTGACATCAGTGAAGGTGCCATCGCCATTATTTCGGTAAAGCACATTGGATTGCCCGAAATTGACGACATGCAGATCGATATGTCCGTCTTTATCGTAATCCCCCCAAGCGGTTCCAAGAGAGTTGCCTGTATCTGCAACCCCTGCCGCTTCTGCTGTATTCGTGAAAGTACCATCCCTATTGTTACGATATAAGACATTCGCAGCACCATCACCGATAACGCCGTCCGCAATATAGAGATCAAGGTAGCCATCATTGTCGTAATCCGCCCACGCGGCGCAGAAACTACTCTGCGGATCCGAAACACCGGCAGTGTGCGTAACATCGGTGAACGTACCATCTCCGTTGTTATGATAGAGCGTGTTCTCTGCCGCACCTGACCAACCTCCACGTGTGATGTAGAGATCCAAATAGCCATCGTTGTTGTAATCCGCGAAGAGTGAACCCCAACCGCCTCTCGGATCGGCAATGCCCGCTTGATCCGCGGTGTTTGTAAAAGTGCCATCGCCGTTATTACGGAAGAGCGCGTGTGGTTGATACGTGCCGACAGCAACAATGTCCAGATCTCCGTCATTATCGTAGTCGCCCCAGGCGCTGCCGCGACCCCCATCGACTTTATCCATCTTTAGATCGGGGGCAATATTGGCAAAAGGAGCATCGTGTCCGACAGAATTCGGAGTTACAAATCGCTCCCACGGCTGGATTTTAAATTCCTCTGGCAATTCTTCTGGATAACCCCCAAATTGACTATATGCTGTCCATAAGTTCCACAGAGTTTCGGGATCACGAGGCTTGAGACGGAGGGATTCCTTGAAATTTTCAATGGCTTTTTCAGGCGCGCCGTGTCGGAGATGATAGACACCGAGGTAGTAGTACGCACCTGAATGCCGACGATAATTTTGGATAATATTTTCAAACCGTTTCGCGGCTTTGTCGGCTTCACCGAGTCGGAATTCGGCTAAACCGAGTTGGAGCATTGCCTCCAAATTATTCGGTTCGAGGTCCAACACCTTTTCGAACTGTCGTTTGGATGCTGAGAGATCTGGAACGAGCATCTGTTGCGGCGCGCCTAAGAAATAGCCGAGTCTGATGCGCGCCTCGGTATCATCAGGGTTGACTTCCAGCGCATTCGTGAGTGCTGCCGTAGAATCAGAAAAACGCTGTTGATAACTGAAAACCTGCGCTAATGTTAGATACGCTTTGGAGAGCTTATCTTTTTCTTCAGGAACTTGCCTAATTAAATCTATGAGCGTCTGCAACGTCTCTTCAGCACGAATAAACTTCTGTTGTCTAACATAGGTACGTGCGAGCTGCATACGGGCGTCGTGGCCATTCGCATCAATCTGCAGGCACGTCTGAAAAGCTTTCTCCGCTTCAGCGAAGTTATTCATGTCCAGCGTGTCTAGGCCTTTCTGATAGTATGCCATGTATTCAGGATTTACATCACGCTGCGGTGCGTCCGTATTGCATCCAATACTGATGAAGAAGATAAGGAAAAGAAAAAAAATCGTTTGCATATCTGTTTTTCATTTTTTGAATTACGATTAACAGGGTTTTAGCCACCAATTGTTGGGTTTCGCCAGATGCCCAACCCAATCTACAGGGTATCCGTACACCCGCAAGGGTTGTTAAAATGATAACAGATTTCGAGGGAAAGTCAAAGGGAAATGGTAGGAGCAGTCAGTAAGAATATCGAGTAAAATTCGCTCCTACATAGGTAGTAAGGAGGGCAAGGTTACAAACCAGCCAGCCTTGTCTTCAACTCTTGTATTTGGACAGGTTTTGTCAAATCCATGAGATAAATTCGCATGTGATCCGAACGGTCAGAGCTGAATACAAGCGTTTTTCCATCTTTTGAGAGGCTCGGTTCAAAATGCGCACCGATGTGGTTTGTGAGTTGGGTTTTGTTGGTCCCGTTAGAATTCATCATCCAGAGTGTATAATGGTTCTGCGCGTTCGAGACATAGATAATCCGTTTGCCATCCGGACTAAACATAGGATGGTAGTGGGAACCTGTATTCCCATACGTTAGCTGCTGGACCGTGCCACCTTCTGCGTTGACACTGAAAATTTGGTAGATGTCATCTACCATCCCGGTGAAGGCGATCTGCTTTCCATTGGGTGCCCAGGTTGGGTGTCCATCGTCTACATCGTTATGTGTCAGTTGCTTTTTGTTTGCACCATCGGTATGAATGACGAAAATTTCTAACGTGGCATTGTTCTCATCGCCGGGGACAGTGGTTCCGGGTTCGCTGTCAGTGTCCTGCATCGGTGCCTTGGATTCAAAGGCGATTTTCTTGCCATCCGGTGAAAAGACAGGGGCGCGTTGCGCACCCTCTATATCAATCAACGGACGTTGGTTCCTCCCATCAATATCCATGAGGTAGATCGTGGCAGTCTTCGGATCGGAGCCACTCGCTTGGACAGGCGGGAGCATCATACCCCCTCGTGTGCGTTCTGAAACGAAGGCGATAGACTGACCATCCGGTGAAAAAGCAGGCATGTATTCGTCAAGTTCGTCGGTATGCGTGAGCTGCTGTAGGGTGCGAGTTGTGAGATCCATAAGATACAACTCAGCATTTTGGAGGCGATTTGAGGCGAAGGCGAGCCATTTTCCATCGGGTGAAATTGCGGGACTATAATCGTCGGTATACTTTGCAGTAAACGTCATCATATTCCCTTTTTCAGTAAAGGTCTGCTCATAATCGTCGCTGCCTTCGGTGCGAATACGTTGGACGTGATAAGCATCTCCTGTGAGCCCTGCTAACTGAAGGAGAATTTCCTCTTTTGGGGAACCGTTCAGTAGGTTTTGAAACTCAGTGCGTGCCAAGGAGCTGTTGCCGCTGTACCAATAGGCTCGCCCGAGTGCAAGTGTGATTTCTGCACGTTTCGGTGCCAACCTCGCCGCATTTCTGAACGCATCAATCGCTTGGGCAGCATCTGCCAATCCTTCATACGCCAAACCGAGCTGATAGTACGCTTCTGCCTTAGAAGGATTCTGCTTCAGTGCCGCCTGAAACTGCTGAACGGCAGATGTAGGGTCGCCCGTTTCAAGAAACGCTTTTCCACGTTCAATGGTGGGATCTCCACCACATGCGAGTAGGATTAGGAACATAGAAGCGAATAGATAGAAATAGTTTCTCATTTGTATTGATTGTCGGCTATCAGTTAAAAGGTTTTTGTTCAACAAAAGTCTTTTGTAACTGACTATTGACTGCTTTCTTGTGTTATATGGATTCGCTGGTTTGATGGTATATTATGAAGTCTCTGCGTTTTCCCGTTCTGCCAAGTGACCTGTAACGTCTCAATCTGTGTAGCGTTTCCTACACCGAATTCCGCGATGAGACTGTTAAAGGACATGTAACTATCACCTGCGTAAATTTCTTTGACCTGTGTCCGCTCTGCCGTTTTCACTTGAATTTTCGCGCCGATAGCATCTCGGTTTATGCCTTCCCCAACAAGTTTGATCTGTAGCCAATTGTTGCGATTTCCACCCTCGTTACGCAACAATGTCGGTGGAGCATGGTTGTTGACGATGAAAATATCGACATCACCGTCATTATCATAATCTCCAAACGTTGCACCGCGACCGACTCGGAGCGGGAGTGTTGCTATTCCAGTCTCTTGACTAACATCGGTGAATGTCTCGTCTCCGTTGTTTCGGAACAACATATCAGGCTGAGGGATCAGCACCTCTGGTCGCCTGAGTTCCTGGAAGGTGCTACCATTCGTTACAAAGATATCCAAATCACCATCGTTGTCAAAGTCAAAAAGGTTAGTCCCCCATCCGATCTGTTTAATGCTCCCTTCAGCAAGCATGGCAGTATAAGATTCATCCACGAATCGGATCTGTTTGGCATCCCTATCCTCTACAAACAAATTTCTATAAAGTGCGTTTTCTTCGTCCACCCAATGGCTCATAAACAGATCGGTATCACCGTCAGCGTCGTAATCGCCGGCAGCGAGTCCCATAGAACCGCGAAAATCTGCTGCCCACGACTCAGCACTGACATCAGTAAAATTGCCACTACCATCGTTGCGATAGACATGGTTCGTGGTAGTATCATTGGCGACATAGAGGTCCAGATCGTTATCGTTATCAAAATCGCTAAAGATAGCTTGCATGCTTCTACCGCCTACTGCTGCGATTCCTGTATCATCGGTTACATCGGTAAAAGTACCATCCCCGTTGTTACGATAGAAGACGTTATCCTGCGGTTCAAAGACATGCGGATTTAGGGCACTCGGTACAGGTTTTCCAGATTGTAGGGACTCCGCCTTCATCTGTTCCAACTGTTCTAAGTCATAAGTGACATAATTGCAAACGTAGAGGTCCAAATCGGTGTCTCCGTCTACGTCTGCGAAGGCGGCACCGGTGCTCCACAAGTCGCAAACGACACCAGCACTTTCCGTCACATCGGTAAAAGTGGCGTTCCCGTTATTCCGATAAAGGACATTCTCACCATAGTTAGTCAAGTAAAGATCGAGATCGGCATCCCCATCGTAATCTGCGAAGACGCACCCCATGCCGTAGCCTTGATGCCCAACCCCCGCTGTGCGCGTGATGTCCGTAAATGTGCCATTACCGTTGTTAAGATATAAGGTATTTGTGTTTCCCTTATTCCTGTTTCCGTCTTGTGTGAACGGCCCGGGGATATTGACAATATAGAGGTCTATGTCCCCATCGTTGTCTATATCGGCAAAGCCTGCACCGGAACCCATGTCCTCTGGAAGTAGGCTGGAACGGGTGCCGCTTGAATGCTGAAAACGGATGCCGGCTTCGTTTGTGACATCAACGAAAGTAGCAGCGTTTAGCGTCATCGTTGTTAGCATAGAGAGAGCAAACACAAGAATCGCTATCGGAAACCTTCGGAAACCTTCGGTTTTCAGTAAGGAGACTTTCTTACTGACGGCTGACCGCTGATGACTATGAATAGAGCAGTTTAGGGGAAAAGATTTCTGAAGCGACATTATGTTTCTAAGAAATTGGTAAAAATGGTTCCGCTACGAAAGCGTTCATCGTTGAGGATATTCTGGAAGAGCGGAATCGTAGTCTTTATGCCTTCAATTTCAAATTCAGACAATGCCCGTTTCAACCGGGCGATCGCCTCCTCTCTGTCTCTACCAGTCGCGATGAGTTTCGCCACGAGTGAATCGTAGTGCGAAGGAACAGTATATCCCGTGTAGAGATACCCATCAACCCGAATACCGGTACCACCGGGAGGATGGTAAGCTGTGACAAGCCCCGGTGAGGGCATGAACTGATTTGCTGGATCTTCGGCATTAATTCTGCATTCAATTGCGTGTCCTTGGATCTGAACATCAGATTGGTTATATCCGAGTTCCTCGCCCATCGCAAGCCGGATCTGTTCTTTGATGAGATCAATACCGGTGATACTCTCAGTGACCGTATGCTCGACTTGAATCCGTGTATTCATTTCTAAGAAATAGAAATTCTCGTCTTTATCAACAACAAATTCAACGGTCCCAGCATTTGTATAGCCGATTGCTTTCGCGGCTTTTGCGGCGGCTTTACAAATATCGTTGCGAAGTTTCAGCGGAATTGAGGCAGCAGGTGCCTCTTCCAAGAGTTTCTGCTGCTTACGCTGAATAGAACACTCCCGTTCCCCTAAGTGGACGACGTTGCCGTGGGTATCACCAAGGATTTGGACTTCAATATGTCGAGCCTCTTCAATCCATTTTTCAATGTAGACATCGCCATTACCAAACGCAGCCTCACCTTCTGCCTTCGCGGTGTGAAAAAGATTAAGGAGGCTCGGCTGATTTTCAGCGATTCGTATGCCGCGACCGCCACCACCCGCTACAGCTTTAATTCCAACAGGATACCCGATTTTCTCAGCGAGTTGTGCGGCCTCCTCGGCGGTGTCAACTGTCCCCTTTTTGTTATTTTTACGTCTACCGCCCTGGCTGCCGGGGACAAGTTTCAGTCCTGCTTTTGCAACAGTTTCGCGAGCCTTCACTTTGTCTCCCATCGTGGCGATATCTGTGACGGAAGGTCCAATAAACTCTATCTGATGTGCTTCACAAATTATGGCGAATTGTGCATCCTCAGCCAGAAAACCTGCACCGGGGTGGATCGCGTTCACATTCGCATAATCCGCGATAGTGATAATACTCGAGTATTTGAGATAACTCTCAGATGAGGGCGGCGGACCAACACAGTACGCCTCGTCAGCGTGTTTAACGTGTAGTGCATCCTTATCAGCTGTTGAATAAATCGCTACTGTTTTAATCCCCATGTCTTTACATGCACGGATGATGCGGACAGCAATTTCACCGCGATTTGCTATCAGTATTTTTTTTATCATGTTTTTTATAATTTTCGGTTCGGGTTCTTCTTCCGAAAAATTCTTTCAATAGTCGATTTAGGTTAAGAGAGTATCGTTTAGCAAAACCTCTCGTCCGATAACCGATAACTATTCCTAAGAGATCTGCTTCACTCGGAACAGCGGTTGTGAATATTCAACTGCATCGCCATCTTCAGCGAGAATCTCTAAAATCTCACAGTTAAACGGAACTTCGACAGGATTGTAAGTTTTCATGACTTCAAGGACAGCAACAGGTTCACCCCTTGCAACTATATCCCCAACTTTAACAAAGGGCGGCTCGTCAGGAGCCGGAGAACGGTAGAAGCGCGAGGGCATAGGAGCACTGATGAATTCATTTTGTGCTTCCGATCCCCCTTCAGCATCAGGGTTCTCTACAGAAAACTGCCGTGCCCCCACTGCTACGTTCATTTCTGCCGGTCGTAGTGTGACCTGTTCATATCCGCCGGGATTCCCGCGATCCCTCGAAACCTGCACTTCAAACTCGTTATCCCGGATGCGAACTTCCGAAAGATCGGTGCGGACAAGAATTTCCGCTAACTGTTCGACAATCTCCAAGACATCACTGTAACTTTGTTCCGCAGATTGAGATTTATCCTTGGATTTGTTTTGACGCATTTCTGTTTTTAATAGCGATCAGTTGTTAGCTATCAGCAATGACGACGATAGGATAACTTTCTCACGAAGGTTATTATCTGGACAACATCTACTGAAAACTGATAACCGATAACTACTATATCCTTTCTACATATTTTCCGGTGCGCGTGTCAACCTTGATACGCGTTTCGTTCTGAACAAACAGAGGAACATTCACGACACCACCCGTTTCGAGTGTAGCGCGCTTCGAACCGCCACTGACAGTATCACCCCGTAATCCTGGATCGGTCTCAACAATCTGAAGTTCAACGAAGTTCGGAAGTTCAACGGCAAGCGGGATTACGCCTTCCATTTTGACGGTGACAGTTTCACCTTCTTTTAGAAATTTCAGGTCATCCGCAATGAGCTCTACAGGAAGTGCGTGTTGTTCGAAGGTTTCGTTATCCATAAACCACAATGCATCCCCATCTCGATACATATACTGCATCTCGTGGTCCCTGAGCCTCACGGTCTCGACATTTTCGTTAGAGCGAAACGTTCTGTCCAAGACGGCACCGTCGGAAACACGTTTAATTTTCGTGCGTGCGAAGGCACCACCTTTCCCGGGCTTGACGTGTTCACAACTGACTATGGTGTAAATTGTATCGTTGAGTCGGATAACCAACCCATTGCGTAGATCGTTAAGTGCTGCCATTCTTTAAATTTTCCTTACGGTTTAATAATTTGATATCCGTTCCCATAGCGTTGAAGAAATACCGGCTTTCGTTTAGAGAGGGACGAAAGCCATTCCTTGTATTACATTGCAACAACCCTTCCATTTCGTTTCAGGCTTGGGGTTTCGTTATAATGGCTATCGGTGCCAGTAAAGAGCCGTTAGAACTCTCACAAACCCTTTCGTGATGGTTTCCGATGAGCGATTACGATTAAAGCAAGGCGATTGCTTGTTTCAATGCCTTTGCTCTGTGACTAATTCGGTTTTTAATCTCTTCTCCTAATTCTGCGAAAGTCCGATTATAACCGGCAGGTACAAACACCGGATCATAACCGAAACCGCTCTCTCCCACAGGATCGTGCCTGATGTGTCCTTCACAAACACCGAGAACTACTTGAGGTTCGGAATTCGGATGTACCACCGCGATCGCAGCGATGAAACGTGCCCGTCTATTGGTTGCACCTTCAAGTGCCTGAAGGAGTTTCGCAATTCGGATATCATCCGTTGCGTCTTCACCCGCCCAGCGTTTGGAGTGGATGCCCGGTGCACCATCGAGAGCATCTACCTCCAATCCGGCATCGTCAGCGAGAGTGAGATGGGAGGTATACTCAGCAATAATAGATGCCTTCTTAACGGCATTCTCCATATACGTTTCCCCGTCTTCAACCACTTCCGGGACATCAGGATATTTTTCCAAAGAGACTATAGATATGGCACGCCGCTGGCGTGTTACATCGGAAGAAGAGACTCCTTTTAAGCTCTCCAAGAGCATGTCCGTGAGTTCTCTCACCTTACCTTGGTTACGCGTCGCCAATACGAGCTTCATCTAAATTTTCCAACATCATCTGATTCTGGAGTCGAACGAGATGTTGTATACCTCCAACGGCGAGATCCAGCATTTGGTCATAGTCGTCACGCGAAAAGGGCTTCTCTTCTGCCGTGCCTTGTATCTCTATAAATTGCCCACTTCCTGTCATAACAATGTTCATATCAACATCCGCTGTTGAATCCTCCGTATAGCAGAGGTCCAACATCGGTTGACCGTCAACAAGTCCGACGCTTGTGGCGGCGATGTTGTCGGTAATAGGAAAGTTTTTTATTCTTTCCTCTTTAACCAACTCCTGACAGGCATCCCACAGCGCGATAAAGGCACCCGTAATAGATGCGGTGCGTGTTCCACCATCAGCCTGAATTACATCACAATCGACCCAAACGGTATGCTCTTCTAAGGCGTATAAATCTACAGCAGCACGTAAAGACCGGCCGATAAGGCGTTGGATCTCCTGCGTTCTCCCACTGATACCGCCACGGGTTGCCTCACGCTGCATCCGCTCAGAAGTAGAGCGGGGTAACATGGAGTACTCTGCTGTCACCCACCCCTTCTTCTTGATACGCTGTTCACGCATGAAACGCGGCTGCTGGTCAATTACAGAGGCAGTACATATAACATGAGTATCACCTGTCGCGATGAGCACAGAGCCTTCGGCATGTTTGATATAGTGTCGTTTGATTGTGGTAGGACGCAGTTCATCTGGTCCGCGCCCATCCTCTCTTACCATATTCTTTTTCCTATTCTTGTTGCGTATCAGCAATCAGTAGAACGTGTAACAGTTGCTAACGATCTTTGGCTGACCACTGTCCTGACAACTATTCTAAAGTTTCGAGCCACGCTAACGCTTTTGTATAACTTTTTCTCTCAAGATAGTGCAGAAGCATCTTTGGTGCTGTCGGTGCAAGTTCTTGAGAAAGTGCATCAATCTGTTTTAACTGTTCCATTATATCCTCGCCTATCTCAATCCGCTGCATCATGGTTTCCAATGCTTGCCTAAGGTCAGAAAAACGTTCAATATTAACTTGCATCTAAAGGCTCCAGTTCATCAACGGCTTTGCAGGTTCGCAAGTGGACATCTTGAGGCGGATCATCATAGCCCTTCCAAGCGTAAGGATCGACACCAGAGACCGGAATGATACACCGGCGGTCAGCATTTGCGGCGCGTTCCCCCTCCTTAATCGTCCATGGCAACAACGACCATGAATTGCAGTAATGGTTCACCAAAACCCTGCGATATGTATCTCCACGGTTTTTACGAGAACGGTGGAGTAGATAACCGTTAAAAAATACTAATGTGCCGGTCGTAACTTCAACGGGGACCTCATCTGTGTCATCAAATCCGTAACTCTCCCAAGCAAAATCGAACTCGTCTGGGTCCTCGTGGTATCTCTGTGGATAGAGATATCCTTGACGATGCGAGCCGGGAAGCACCCATAAACATCCATTTTCTATCGTTGCATCGTCCATTGCCATCCACGCGCCAATCAAGGAGCGATCGCGGGTCGGAATATAAAATTCGTCCTGATGCCATGCCTGCCCCTGAAAATCCGGAGGTTTAACAAAGAGCATCGACTGCATACACTTTACGCTTCCGTCCCAATAAGGCAAATGTGCCGCAGTTATCTGACTTAGGATACCACAGATTTTCGGGTGCTTGACATACTTCTCAATAATTGGACTGACGAAATGAGGTTGATGAATGCAAAGGATACGTCCCACAGCCTCATTATCGCCAATATCCTCAGGAAGCGGTTGGAGACTATCACACGGGTATCCACCTTTGGCAAGCGTAACAGTGTCCTGTCGCAATTCCTCTACCTCATCCAAAGAAAGCAGATCTGGAACAATAAGATACCCGTTATTGATGAAGAATTGGACCTGCTCCTCCGATACAATTTGTGGCACTTCAATCGGTGCACTCGGTTCAAAGTTCATTTTTTAATCCATTGCTCCTGTGCGCAAGTCCATAGAAACTTGCGGTTAACTATAGCTTGTAATGTAATAGATGGCGGATTCAAGGAACGCATCCGATGGTGATAACGCCCGTTATTTCACCGCAAAGTAAAATTAAAAACGGTTGGCAAGAAACATCTCTGTTATTGCTAAAGCAAAGACTGCAAACATGAGATAGATCCATACGTTTTGATTCCTCTCCACATCTTCATTGTATTGCGCCACGAGTTCTGCCGTCGGTTTATCCTTGATTAACTCATCAGCCGCGCCTTTCAGCATACTCGCGAGTTCCTCAACATCGCGCGCCGCAAGATCGGACTCAGTGGTATCAACGTTGATGACAAAGTAGTCCGGTGCCTCTGCACCAGACCTATGAATTGAATAGATCCCTGGTATTGCAGTATCTGTATATAAGACACTCCCTTGTAGGGTATTCTCCGCTGCAGGCGCAATATCTTTGTTCTGTCCTAAGCGCGTCTCAACATTATTCGGATTGAAGATAGCCACCTCTCTGTTCTCTGTCACAACTTCATCCTCGGTATCGGCAACTTTCAGTTCGACATAGTCTCCGACGCGGTAATCTGGCAACGTTTCGGTGTCTTTAAGTGCGAGATACTTAATAGCCTCATGCAGGAAAGGCAAATAAACAGCGCGAATCGGTAGATCGTTCCATTCTCGGTCTATGGTTGAGGTAAAACAGAGGACACGCCCCAAGGTTCCGTAAGGCTTCTCAAAGAGCGCGGGACTGCCATCATCATAAGCAGCAATAACGGTAGCATGTGCCGTTGGTACCGCCTGAAAAATTCTGTAAAACCGAGCCTTACCAAAATCGCCATGATTTGGTTCCTTAAATGGAGCGAAAATCGGGTGTTCATACCTCACTGTCGCAAGGACGCGGAACTGCTGGCGGTCAAAAGCATCACCGACGGGGCGGACGAAGTTACAAGGCATCAAACCCATCTCGCCACCAAGCCGCTGTTCATAGACATCAGGGTCTATATTGCTCCCCACTGTGACAATCAATCCGCCGCCTGAAGCAACGTAAGTAGCCACACGTCCGGCTTCTTCGGAAGAGAGTTGTGCTACATTGGCGAGCACCAGAACATCGGTACGATTGAGTATCGCCGTATGAGGTACCGAACTCGATTCGGTAAAGTCAATAGGCACCGCATCACGACCTGCCGTAAGTGCCATTTTCATGAAAAACGTTTCTATCGTCTGTCCATAAACATTTTGAGAGGAATTTTGCATCCGTGGTTCATCCCTGACCGCGTGAATCTGAATCGATCGCAGACTTTGTAGGGTGAAATAGCGTTTGTTGTCAACCTCAAGCGCATCTTCTGGGAGTTCAACCCAGCCTGTATGCGTCGCCTCCTGCTGAAAGTCAACCCTGAAGGCAGCATCCGCGAGGTCGTCCGGTTCAATATCAAGGTGAACGGTGTGAATCATATTTCCATCTACGAATAGACGAACTGGTAGATTTTCGACTGCCTCGTCGCTGAAATTACGGACGCGTGCAACAAGATACGATGCTTGCTGCTCCTTTAGTATAACAGGCGGGACATTGAGACCTGTTATCGCGACATTGTACGGTTGTTCTGGATGGACATCAATAAACTGAATTTGGACATCAGGATTGAGTTTGTCAGTTTCAATGAAGTTTTCCCATCCTCTCTTTTGCATATCCGCAATTACATAAATCTGTTTTTCACCGATAGGAATAGACGCAAGTATTTCGTCAGCAGTTTGCAAGGCATCTAAATAATCTGTAGGTTTATAAGTGGCTTCTGCATCGTTCAAAGCCGATCTCATGTGTGAGAGCTCTGAACCGAGGGGTGCAACGACACGGGCCTTGTCCGAAGAAAGAATAAGACCAACAGCATCGGTTGCATCAAGCCCGTCAAGGATTTCAAAACCCTCCTTTTTCGCGTTCTCAAATACCTCCTCATATTGCATACTATAGGAAGTATCCAGAATAACAATCGCGTTTCGTTTTCCACCTGTTTTCTGAGCAATGACTGGGCCTTCGGAAAAGAACGGTCGTGCAAAGGCAAAGCCGAGCAGTGCTAACATCAGGATACGCATGAGCAGAAGCAGTAATCGTTTTAGTTTATGCCGTCTCACGTTTGTCTGATGCGACATCTGGATGAAACGGATGGTACCGAACACCAATCGTCTCGCCCGTTCCCGGTTTAACAGATGCAGGATGAGCGGAATTGAGGCACCTACAATACCTGCTACCGCGAACAAGGGGGCTAAAATTCCTAATCCAAACATCTTTTAACTATGGGCTCCTGGACATCGCTCCCTGTGCAAGTCTATAAAGGCTGGCATGACAATGTTTCGCGATGGTTTTCGGTTCATTCTAACTGAGATAACCTAAGTTGCTACCTTGTAGCATAACCTGTTAGGTTGGGTATAAATGTCCACAGGAAACTAACGGTCTCCTATGCTAATGTGAATTTGATTAAACCTGAATCTCCACTCTAATGGGAACGCGTCACCCTTCTACCCCCCTTTATCGCCCCGCTTGCGGGAGGAAAGAGACGGAGTGGGAGGAAAACATTAGATGAAAGTGCTGCAAATTTTATTATCAAACTGACGTTATATTATGCTCTCCAGCGGAGAGCCATATCTATATGACTCCTTGACGTTTCGCGAGATAGGATGCCAGGGCTAGGTCGATGGGTGTCGCTGTTGTTATCATGTTATAATCAATACCCGATTGTCGCAGTGCGAGTCTATAAGTATCAAGAAATTCGTTGAAATTGTTCAAATAACTTTCCTGAATCGCTTGGGGTGTGGTAATAATCTCAGCATCACTTTCCGAATCAACGAAACGAATCAGTGCTTCTGCACTCCTTCCTGCTTCAAAGCCAGCAAATGCAAGTTCCTGATGTGCCAGCACATGAAAGACGATGACCTCATGTCCTTCATATCTGAGATGTTCTAACCCCTCAACAACCTCTGTCTGATTGTCATCATAGAGGTCAGAGACGAACAGTACTAAGCCGCGTTTGGTTAGACGTTCTGCGATTTGATGCAACGGCATCCCCATCCGCGTGCTTTTTGTGGTTTGTAGCGTCTCCAACGTGAGCAAGATCGAGTGCAAATGTGATGTGCTACTTCGAGCCGGGAGGTATTGGCGAAGTGTATCATCAAAGTACGCAAACCCAACAGCATCCCGCTGCTTCGCCATAAAATAGGCAAGGGACGCGATGAGGAAACTCGAGTACCGCAACTTTGTTAGCCTTTGTCCGGTTCCACCTTCCTCTATCGTGGGATCATCTGCTTGTGACTCATCTATCGGATGCAACATAGACTCACTCGCATCTAAAAGGAGATAGCAATTGAGGTTGGTTTCCTCTTCAAATTGCTTGATATAGTATCGATCTGTGCGAGCGTAGGCTTTCCAATCTATGTGTTTGGTATCGTCTCCAGGCATATACTGCCTGTATTGCGAGAACTCCACACTGAACCCGTGATACGGACTTTTGTGCAATCCGGAGATAAAGCCCTCAACGACGAATTTTGCGATCAGTTCAAGATTCCCAATTCGGGCGAGGATTGCTGGATCTAAAAACGATCGTCCGACTGCTGGACTCTGTTGCATGCGTATCCTCTCAAGACAACTATCAGTAATCAGCACTGAGTTTTAAGAGGTTTTCGTTTAAGAATACCCTCTTCTTGCTGAAAGCCGCTCTTACTGCTTCCTTAAAATAAGTAGGGTCAGGTCGTCAAATTGATCGGCTTCGCCCTGAAACCCCATGACTGCATCGTGAAGATATTCTCGGATACCCTCAGCATCAGAATCCTTGCACGCTTTGGAATCCTCTACGAGTCGATCCTCCTCATAATACTCATCTTCAACATTGACGGTTTCTGTGACACCATCCGTATAATATACGACGACATCACCACTTGTGAGTCTGACATTCTCGGCTTCATAATCAGCGATGTTCGGAACCATATCGTTCGGAAACATTCCAAGCGGGAGGCCTCCTACTTCTTCACCCAACCATTTATAGGTCCCATCTTTTCTAACGAGCAGCGGCGGATTATGCCCCGCATTGAGTGTCGTCAAGATATCCGTGTCGGGGTTAAGATGACTGTAGAAGAAAGTAGCGTACTTCTCTTCTGTACCGCTGGCGTAAAGGAGCGAGTTAAGCGTCAAAGCCATATCAGTCAGTTCAGCGTACAAGGCGGGCACATTCAGATCATTTGGTCCCCCTGAATCTGCCCCTGCGGATCCTTTTCCACGAGACAATTCAGAGAGGAGTCCTGCACGTAGTGTTGCCATAAGAAGTGCCGCTTGCATCCCTTTTCCAGAAACATCTGCAATTGCGAGTCCCCAATGCCCGGTCGGTAAGGAGATACAATCATAATAGTCGCCTCCAACGGGACCGCGTGGCTCATAATGCCCGGCAACTTGGTATCCGGGGATGTCAGGTAGCCTCTCTGGAATGAGATGCTCCTGTATCTTGCGAGCTTCTTCCATCTCCGCTTGTAACTGGCGTGCCTCCAGTGCTTCCTGATGCAGGTGCGCGTTTTCAATAGCGACCCCTCCCTGCTTCGCAAAAGAATCAAGTAGGATAACATCTTCATCGGTAAAGGGGGCGATACTACCACCACGTTCCTCCTTATCCCCCACAACGAGGATCCCCAGAATGTCACCGTCGCGTCCGGGAATGGGAACTGCCATCAAATTCTTTCCTCCGAAAAGAGTGTCAGCGTTTGGTGGACAGTGCCCTGGTAAGCCTTCCTTGACGACATATCTCAGCATATCTATGGATGTCGCTTCCAAGGATACAGATGCCTCTTCACCATAAGGGATAATAAGTGTATTAGGACCAGAATCGTCTGTGGGATCTTTAAGCAATGTCTCTGGGAAGGTGTAGTGCATCTCAAGTTCCTGGCGTTCCGGGTGCGTGAGCATGAGTGCTCCAACATTCGCGTCCAAGAGTGAGACAGCCTGGTGCACTACCTGTTCTGCGGCGGCTTCAGGTTGTAGGAGTTGACAGATTTGCGGGGCACTTTCAGCGAGCATAAACAATCGAAATTTTTCGCTTTGAACGCCATCCACCATTTGCGAATAAGCGATGGCAATTGAAATTTGATGAGCAAGGGTTGTCAACAATTCCATCTCCCATGCTTCCAATGCTTCTCTCCCGAGAAAACTTCCCAAACCAATCATACCGAGGAATTCATCTTGAATCTTCAGAGGCACCCAAAGACGTATGTCAACAGTCTTGATGAACTTGGCAGCCCGAGCGAAGAATTGTTTAAGGTCTTCTGGAAGACTTGCACTCTCAATGAATGAATGTTGCAGAAAACTCTCGATATCGCTCGGTTCAACTACGATGGGGGAGAAAACTTCATCAGGCGATGATGCAACGACTTCAAGATTTTGTCGCGTCGGATGGTAACGGAGTATCGCTCCGCGTGTGACTTGCAAAGTTCCAAGCGTGATCCGGAGATAGGTTTTACTTGAATGGTTAAAATTGCTGTGTCCAGAGATCAACGTTTGCCCTAAATGTTCCAACTCAGACAGACTGAAAATAAGCCGCTCCATCGTTTGCTCTGCGGTATTGGGCGTTTGATGGGCTTGCAAATCGTCTTCTGACATAGGCTTGCTTGGATCTGTGATACTCACTACGTCTAAAGTCGTGTGCTTCTTTAGAAACACGCAACTCCTTCTCTGTGATTCCTGCTTCCGTCTCTCGTGCCTCTGATTGAGGACTTATCCGGACTCCACAGGCGTTTTATCTCTCTGTCTATCCGACAGCGAGAGTTCTTAGGTTTATCGCAGCGTTGACATCTCTATCTATGGAGAGACCGCATGGATTGCAATGATACGTTCTGTTGGAAAGTGTTAAGTCGTCTTTTTTCTGCCCGCATTGACTGCACGTTTGACTGGATGCATAAAACTGATCCGCTTCCACGACAGGGATCCCTGCCGCCTCTGCTTTCGTCTTGAGTTTTTGTAAGAAGCCA
>RKRR01000169.1 GCA_007571305.1 Candidatus Poribacteria bacterium
TTCTTCTTCTGGGCTATATCTATGCTTGGAAGAAAGGAGGCTTAACATGGGATTAGATTTTGTTGGACAAGGTGCCGGAGAGACAGATGGAAACATTATCACAACGACTATTGATAAGGTCGTCAACTGGGGGCGGAAGAATTCGTTGTGGCCCATGCCCTTCGGGACAGCGTGTTGTGCAATTGAGATGATGGCGACCTTGGCTTCCAAATTCGACCTCTCTCGGTTCGGCTCTGAAGCGATCCGCTTTTCACCCCGCCAATCCGATCTGCTCATCGTTTCTGGTAGGATATCCATCAAAATGATGCCGGTGCTCAAACGTATCTATGACCAGATGCCCGATCCGAAGTGGGTGATTTCGATGGGGGCATGTGCTTCCTGCGGTGGTGTGTTTGATACCTATACGCTTATTCAAGGTGTTGATCAGTTCATCCCTGTGGATGTCTACATACCCGGATGCCCACCGCGCCCCGAAGATCTCATTGATGCGGTGATGCAGGTGCAACAGAAAATCACCAGTGGTGCTTCACCTAAGGGAGTTGAGACAGTCGTATGAATGAAGAGAAAGAAGTTGAAGAACAGTCGAAGCCTATTGTACTGAAAAAATTAGAGGAACATCACGCAGATGCTCTTTTGGCACAGGACAGAACACGTGGTACTGTTGTCGTTGTTGTCCGTAAAGAGCAGGCTTACGCCGTGTTGGAGTATCTGAAAACAGATCCTGAACTCGCCTATACCTTTCTCGTTGATGTTACTGCCGTTGACAATTCTCAGATGGAATCCGAGCTGATACAGTTTGACTATGCAAGATTCATGGTAGTCTATCAACTCTATTCCTATCAGGGACAGTGTCGCGTCCGAGTAAAGGTGCCGGTCCATGAAAACGACCTCAGTATTCCATCTGTAACCGCATTGTGGCAAGGTGCGAACTGGTTGGAACGTGAAACATACGACATGTTCGGTATCAATTTTGAGGGGCACCCCGATCTTCGCAGGATCTTGATGCCGGACGACTTTGAGGGACACCCGCTCCGAAAGGATTATCCCCTCCGCGGGCGCGGCGAGCGTGAAAGCTTTAATTTTGATAAACAGAACGCCTAACACAATTTGAGTTGATTACAACCTCTGCTTGCAGGGTTGCAAACCACGCATGCAGAGTATATTGTGTTGAGATTCGCGGGAAAATCTGTCAGCCTTGTTGATAGAATGCTATAATTGTCGAGTAAAATGGAGCCACTACACGCGCAACTAGAAAATAATACGACACCAAGAGGTGTCGTAAATGTTGAAATGCTGAACCTGGATTGGTAAGTCATACAATGTGAATTGAGATACTATCGGAAAACATGAAGACTGATGTATTCACTAATACCGTTATCGTTGGAGATACAATAAAGATATTACCGCAGTTAATCAGGACCGGCAAACAGTATCAAGTGATTATTGCCGATCCCCCTTACAATATCGGCAAAGATTTTGGTAATGCTACTGAAACTATGCCGATAGATGATTATGTCAAATGGGCAGAAGCGTGGATAAAAGACTGTCTCCAACTGCTAACAGGTGATGGCTTACTTTATCTCTATGGGCTGCCAGAAATTATTGCATGGATAGCTGTTCGTTTCCCTATCCACGAGCAACGCTGGCTAGTGTGGCATTATACCAACAAGACAGTACCAGGATTGAGATTTTGGCAAAGGTCCCACGAAACAATATTATGTCTATGGAAACCAAATATGCCGCGCACAAATTTGGAAATAGACCAAATCCGAGAACCTTATACTGAGAATTTCCTAAAAAATGCTGCTGGAAAAGTCCGAAAAGATACACCTTCACGTTATGGATCAGCAGGTAAAATGACTATCTATAATGCCCATGAAAATGGGCTTTGCCGAGAGATGTCATCAAAATTCCTGCCTTAGCTGGCGGAGCGGGACGCTCTGAAAGGTGGTTTGTTTGTAGAACGTGCAAGTCCCAAATATTTCCGCCTGCGGAACTATCTGAACACCGAGAACACGATATATTCAAACATCCGACTCAAAAACCGATGGAATTGACGAGACGACTCATCCTATCTCGTATCAGCGGAAAAGACGGGAAAATCCTGATTCCGTTCGCTGGCTCGGGCTCAGAATGTGTTGTAGCACAAGCATTGAGAATTGAGTATTTTGGTATAGAGATGAATCCTGAGTTTGTCGATTTTGCAATGAAGTGGTTGGAATATGAGCGTAAAGAGCAGATAACGCTGAAACTTTTTGAACACACAGCCAATCTATCGTCAACTTCATTCTTCTCGATGGGAAAAGGTAAGTAAGTCCACCTGGAAACAAATTAATCCGCACGGCGTTATCTTTACATTACACCCCTCTATGAGTTGGCAAGTTTGGTGGAGAATACCGTTATCATTAGTGAACCACTCATTAGAATTTGTAATCGGATAAGGACTTACGCAATAGGTTTAAACGTCCAAAGAATAAGTCAATTTAAAAAAGGAGTGTCTTATGCAAGGTGGTCTGGAACGCGCCACAGGTGAGAAGATGGTTCTCAGCTTTGGTCCGCAACATCCGGCAACGCACGGTACTCTCCGTATCGTCTTGGAGCTTGATGGTGAATCCGTTTTGAAGGCGATACCACATGCCGGCTACCTGCATACCGGATTTGAGAAACTCGGTGAACATTTGGATTACAACCAGTATATTGTTGTAACCGACCGGATGAACTATCTATCGCCGTTGTCTAACAATTTCGGCTATGTGCTTGCTGTCGAGCAGTTGCTCGACATTGAGGTCCCAAAGCGGTGTCAATACATCCGTATGTTGATGGCAGAGCTCTCACGAGTCGCAGATCACCTCTTATGGTTGGGAACTGCCGCCCTGGACTTAGGGGCGTTCTCTGTATTCCTCTATAGTTTCCGGGAACGCGAGAAGTTGTATAGCATCTTTGAAAAGACAACCGGAGCGCGGTTGACGACCAGTTACACACGTATTGGCGGTGTGCTTCGCGACCTCTATGATGGGTGTGAAGAAGATGTCCGTCAATTCGTCAGCAACTTCCCAAAGGCATTGAAGGAGACTCATACACTCCTCACGCGGAACCGTATCTGGATGGATCGGACAAAAGGTGTCGGGGCTATTTCACCTGAGGATGCCATAGACTATGGGCTAACAGGTCCCTGTCTCCGAGCCACCGGTGTATCGCATGATATACGCAAGGCTGAACCATATTCCAGTTACGATGAAGTCACTTTTGATGTGCCAGTTGGAACCAATGGGGATGTCTACGACCGCTACCTCGTCCGGATGGAAGAGATGATTCAAAGTTGTGGTATCATTACCCAAGTTCTGGATAATATGCCTGACGGACCCGCCAACCTTGAAGATAACAAGATTACAATGCCGAATAAAGCCGATGCTTATGGGCATATTGAGGGCTTAATCCATCACTTTAAGGTTATTATGGACGGGCACGGTGTAGAAACGCCAAAGGGTGAGCATTATTGTGCCACCGAGTCACCGAACGGCGAACTCGGATTTTATATTGTCAGCGATGGGAGCGGAACCGCTTATCGTATCCGTATCCGTCCGCCGAGTTTCTTGCACTTCCAAGCACTCCCCCACATGTTGGAGGGCGGGATGGTTTCCGATACTGTCGCTGTTTTGGGAAGCCTGAACGTCATCGCAGGAGAATTAGATCGGTAACTTTGTCAAAGCCTGCTGTCTGTTTTGGGAGGATTCAATGGAACTCAAAGGCATTATGCTTTTCGTCAAGGACATGAAGACCGTCATCGCATTTTATAGGGACGTTGTCGGATTAGTGCCAGACGAAGATCAGCCGTTCCCAGAACACCGGTTTTTCCGTTTTCATGCGGGTAGTTGCACGCTGTGTCTCCACAGTGCGAGCAAACCCAACGAGGGGAGACAAAAACTTATGTTTCAGGTTGAAAGCGTGAGTGCCGTTCATCAACGTCTGAAATCGAAAGGGAAACGACTACGGAAACTTGAGAACAACGATGGACATGCCATTTTCGATATCCGCGACCCAGAAGGCAATCGCATTCAATTTTTCGGCAACTATTGATTTTGGGAGTTTTCTCACAAACATAGATAAAGTAATTTTGAACTGAGCAGGCTCAAAGTCTATGAAACTAAAGATTGTTATTCATACAGCTGAAGAAGGTGGATATTGGGCCGAAGTGCCATCACTCGCCGGTTGTGCCACACAAGGCGACACTTTTGAAGAATTACTTGAAAATATTTATGAAGCAATTGAAGGATATTTATCCGTAGATGTTAGTGATATAAAAATCGTAGAAGGTGATAGAGTGGTGGAGATAGCTATTTGAAAGCGTTAACCGGTAAAGCGTTTTGTCGATTGTTGGAAAAGCACAATTGGCGGTTAAAGCGGATCAAAGGCAGCCATCACATTTATGCCAAAGACGACACCCTCGAGCGGATCTCCGTGCCTGTCCACGGTAATAAAACGCTCAAACGTGGATTGCAGAGACATTTTATGAAGATTAGTGGAATGGAAGAAAGTGAATTGTAGCAGCATTAACTCGTCTTTCACGTTGGAAGCGTGAGTGTTGTTCATCAGCGACTGAAATCGAAAGGGAAGCGATTACGGGAACTTGAAAATAACGATGGGCATGCCATTTTCGGTATCCGCGACCCAGAAGGCAATTGCATTCAATTTTTCGGGAATTATTAAAGGAAACGTTTATGTCAGATAAACTCATTCAAATTGAAACGCCTTTCGTGTTTAACGGAGAGAACCAACGTGAATTCGATGCGTTGATAGGGCGGTATCCAGTTAAAGAAGCCGCGATGCTGCCAACGCTCCATCTCGCACAAAGACAGGTAGGTTACATTACGCCTGCTGTCATGAAGTACGTCGCAGAGCAACTTGAGGTATCTGTGATGAAGGTTAAGGATGTCGTTACTTTTTATCCGATGTTCTTTGAAGAGCCGGTAGGAGAGTACGTCATTCGGGTATGCCATACCCTTCCGTGTGCATTGCGAGACTGTAAGGGTGTTTTGGACCATCTTAAGGCGAAGTTAGACACGGACGTTGCTTCCGAAACGAATCTCGCGAAAGGCACAACTCCTGATGGTAAGTTCACGCTCATGAAAGTGGAATGTCTTGCCTCCTGCGATGTCGCGCCTGTTATCATGGTAAATGGCGATTTACATAAAAATTTAACCTCGGAAAAGGTTGATGAAATCTTAAACGATCTGTCGGAAAAATAGTTGGAAAAACGGAATTAGAACCTTTAGATATCAGAGGCGGTTAGAGACTTGCTTTAAGTTTGGAAAGGTTCCTAACTTTGCTGGAAACCGTTGCGGAATGTAATGGAGCAACGCCCAGGAGTAATAAATTAAAAAATGGTTCAAGAAAGACGAATTCTCTACGAGCATCTGGATGTGCCTGATATTAACACGTTCGATGTGTTTCGACAATACGACGGCTACACGCGTTTTGAAAAGGCGATTGCGGAATATCAACCAGACGATATTGCTAAAATGGTGATGGATTCCGGGTTGAAGGGTAGAGGGGGTGCCGGGTTTTCGACAGGCTTGAAATGGAGCTTCGTTCCAAGAGATATAAAACCGTGCTATCTCTGTTGCAATGCCGACGAAAGTGAGCCGGGGACGTTCAGTAATCGCTACGTTTTGGAAAAGAACCCGCACCTGTTAATTGAAGGTATCCTGATTTGCTGCTATGCAATGGGCATCGAGACGACTTATGTCTATATCCGCGGTGAATTCACACTCGGCAAAGAGATGTTGGATGCCGCTATCAAAGAGGCTTACGAGAAAGGATACCTCGGCAAAGACATCCGTGGCACGGGGCTCAACGTTGACATTTATACACATCCAGGAGCCGGTGCCTATATTTGTGGTGAAGAGACAGGGCTCATTGAATCGTTGGAGGGCAAACGCGGGCAACCTCGGAACAAACCGCCATTCCCGGCTGTCGAAGGTGTGTTTGGAAAACCCACTGTCGTGCAGAATGTAGAGACATTATGCAACCTGCCTTTTATCGTTGGCAACGGTGTTGAGTGGTACACCCAAATGGGACCGACGTATGCCGATACGCGATCTGATCCCCCGACACCCGATCCCAACACTGGCACAAAACTCTATTGCATTAGTGGTGATGTTAACGAACCCGGTGTCTATGAACTCGATCTCGGTTTGACCTGTTCGGAACTTATTGAAGTCGCAGGTGGACTGCGCGGCGAAGAGGTGAAAGCGGTTATCCCTGGTGGTAGTTCTGCACCGATTCTAACGCATTATGAGTTGGATACGCGGCTTGATTTTACCTCACTCACGCTGGCAAAATCCATGCTCGGTTCCGGTGGCATTATTGTCATGAACGAGACCCGGAATATCGTCGATTGCCTACTCAATATCATGAAGTTCTACGCGCATGAGTCTTGTGGACAGTGCACGCCGTGCCGCTGGGGAACCCCGTGGGTCCGAGATATTGTCCAACGTATCGCCGATGGAAACGGGCGAAAAAGCACAATGACCCGTCCTAAGTTCGGTGTTGCTGAAAACGGTAGATGGGGCGATACAGGTGAGACAGAAGAAATCTATGAAGACTTGGATTTGCTGGAAAGTGTTGCTAATAACATTGCGAATGTAGATACGATGACGTGGAATACGATTTGTGTTTTTGGTATCGCTGTCTCGTGGCCCGCTGTGAGTTATATGCGCAAATTCCGGCCCGAATTTGAAGCAGCTATCCGAGAGGGTGAACTTGTCACCCTACCTGTTGCTGAGGCGACTGTCCCACCGGAGGAAAATTACGCGTATCAACAGCGGTTTGTTCCTAAAGAGTTCGCTGACCTATAGGTTTTTTAATTGTTCCTTGCGGTTCGGTCGGTTCGGTTTGATGAATAGTGTACCTTTACGTAGACTCGCTTGCGCCGTTGTTGCAAGCTGCCGCTTTCAGTTACAGGCGTTAAAGATGAAACCAAAAACCGTAGTTCGGAATGAAATTAGGTTTCCTTAAATGGCATAATTTGTCTTTGCCTTACATTTAGGAAGCGAATTTAAGGAAAGGCAGCGGATAGTTCTAACCCACGTTGTTTCTCCGCAAGGGAAATTAGAAAAAGGAAAGATTAAAAAATGGCATTTGTTAAACTGAATGACCTTGAGATAGAGGTTGAAGACGGAACGAATGTAGTCGAGGCGGCAAGACAACACGGCATTGAAGTCCCTCACTACTGTTATCACCCAGGATTAAGCCGTCCAGCGAACTGCAGAATGTGTCTTGTTGAGCCGCATGTTTTTTTCCCACCTGCTGGTGCAATCGTCCCGGATCGGCAACTCGCAACTGGGTGCACCACGGTATTGAGAACAGCGCCCCCTGATAGGAAACTTGACGGAAAGTACGACTTCATTGTCTATACAGATAGCCCGCGCGTCAAAAAGGCACGAGCGGACATATTGGAATTTCTGCTTGTGCATCACCCTCTTGATTGCCCTGTCTGTGATCAGGCTGGCGAGTGCGATTTGCAAGACTACTCACATCGACATGGACATGATAAGAGTCGCTATCTTGAGGTCAAAAATGTTCCGCCCAAGAAGGACTTAGGCCCTGATGTACTGCTCTACGCAACGCGGTGTGTCGTCTGCACCCGGTGTATCCGATTCGCTGATGAGGTCTCCGGAACGGGCGAGTTAGGCTTAATTCATCGCGGTTCCCACGACGAAATTGATATCCCGCGAAGCCACGAAGGCGTGCCTTTGCAAGTACTGGATAACAAATTAGCAGGGAATGTTGTCGATATCTGTCCTGTTGGCGCACTGATTAGCAAAGATTTCTTGTTCAAGTCTCGTCCATGGTTTTTGGAGAAAGCAAACAGTGTCTGCTCAGGATGTAGTGTCGGTTGCAATATCACTGTAGAATATAAAGCAGACGGTCTGTACAGAATCAAGCCCCGCTTCCATGAAGACATTAACCAACATTGGATGTGTGACGATGGTCGACTCGGTTA
Source organism: Candidatus Poribacteria bacterium (assembly GCA_007571305.1). GTDB lineage: Bacteria > Poribacteria > WGA-4E > WGA-4E > WGA-3G > WGA-3G. The sequence continues at coordinate 8,006 of RKRR01000169.1, forward strand.
CCACTATGTCAACAGTGATGATCGGCTCCAACTTCCACTGAAACGGGTTGATGACGAGCTCACGCCAACACATTGGGCAGATGCCTTAGCAGTAATTACAGAAAACTTGTCAGAAGTGGAAACTGAAGACATTGTTGTTATCGGCTCTGCACAGGGAACCAATGAAGACAACTACGTTTTACAGCAGTTCGCGCATGATGTGCTAAAAACAACCCAATTGGGACTTTTTGGGCAGCTGCCGGGTGAAGAACACAAGTTTCCGCAGTTCACCATTGAAGCCGACAAAAATCCAAACGCGGCGGGTGCCCGAACCATACTCGGCTCTGCGAATGGTAACGTCGTTTTAGAGGGTGAGGCACTTTGGGAGAAGGTTTCAGAAGCCAAAGTCGTTTATCTCGTTAGCGGCGGACCGGAAAGACCTCTTGAAGATGCTGAGAAAGCGGCGTTGAAGCATGTTGATTTCCTTATCGTGCAAGACGTTTTGCCATCAGAAGTTACGCAGTTGGCAGATGTCGTGCTACCAGGGACCACCTTCGCCGAGAAGGATGGCACCTTCACGAATTCAACAGGTTGGGTACAACGGATTCGGAAGACGATTGATCCGCCGGGTGAAGCGCGTGTGGATTGGGAAATTACGCAACAACTTGCCAAACAGTTGGGCGGTGAGATGAACTATCACTTTGCTGGTGAGATTGCCCTTGCAATTGCGGAGAATGTTCCTGAGTATGCGGATGCAACGCATCAAAAAATTGGAGATGCAGGGATTAAATTAGCAGACAGCGATCAGTAAAGAGATTGTTTGTTGAAAGAGAGCGTAAGCGCAACTGGGGGTGTCCGTTTTCTGATTAAGTCTCAGCGATGTTTGGTATTTTTGACGTTTCTTTTATCTCGGAAACATTAAATCCGAATTGTAGCCTGCAACAACGACGCAGGCGGATATGAGGGAGGAGTGTTAGAGTCAGCACCTACATCCTTTCTCCGCAAGGAAAGCAAAAAAATATGGAAAATATCCCTCTCGTTTTAATCATCAGTTCACTCGTCAAGATTCTTATCATTGTCCATCTGTTACTGATTGGTGTGATGATAATGATTTGGGCGGAACGGCGGGTGAGTGGATGGATGCAAGATCGGTTAGGACCGAACCGGGTCGGACCGCAAGGTCTGCTCCAACCTGTCGCCGATGGGCTTAAATTCCTGTTTAAAGAGGATCTCATCCCAGATCATGTGGATAAGCCACTTTATGTGATGGCACCAGCAATGCTGTTAGTCCCGGCACTTGTTGCGGTTGCAGTCGTGCCGTTTGGAAGTTCCATTACGGTATTAGGACATGAAATACCACTTCAGATTGCAGATGTCAATATCGGCATTCTGTATATATTGGCGATAACATCTCTTGGAGTCTACGGTGTTGTACTCGGGGCATGGGCATCTAATAACAAATACTCGCTCCTCGGCGGCTTACGTTCTTCGGCACAGATGATTAGTTACGAACTAACGCTCGGATTGGGAATCATCGGCATACTCATGTTAACAGGTAACACCCTCAGTCTTCGGACAATCGCAATAGAACAAGGGGCATATCCGTGGCAGTGGAATTTCCTGATTCACTTTCCCGCATTTCTGGCGTTCACAACGGCAATGTTTGCCGAAACAAACCGATTGCCTTTTGACCTCGCTGAAGCGGAACAGGAGCTCGTAGCAGGGTATCATACCGAATACAGTAGCATGAAATTTGCGATGTTTTTCATGGCTGAATATATGAACATGATTGTCGGATCTGCCGTAACGGTGACGCTCTTCTTAGGCGGATGGCATTTCTTCGGTTTAGAAAATATGGGTGGTCCTGTGTGGAGCGGGATAATCTCGTTCGGTATCTTTTTTGTCAAAACAGCTATTTTCCTGTTCGTGTTTATCTGGGTTCGATGGACACTTCCCCGGTTCCGCTATGACCAACTCATGAACTTCGGTTGGAAATTTCTGTTACCTGTCGCTTTGACTTCAATTGTCGTAACTGGCACTTTGTGGATAACGACCAACTCGCGTCTCATCGTGGGTATCGGCAATGTCGTTTCAGCGTTTATTGTTGCATCTATTGTGGCAGGACTCCTTGTGATGAGAACACCTAAGCCGGCAATCCAAGATAGCGACAATCGGCTCACACCGACCGCTCTCGACGCAATAGAGTAGGAGGCATGCTGATGAATGCAGAACAGATTCTATTTATTCTCTTTGGAGCGGTATCGCTAATCGGTGCAATTGCTGTAATCTCGTTCCGACATCCGATTTATAGCGCGCTTTCGCTTATTGTCACGTTTTTCGCACAGGCGGGGCTTTTTGTCCTGTTGGGTGCACATTTCGTTGCGGCAGTACAAGTAATTGTCTATGCCGGTGCAATCATGGTTCTGTTCCTCTTTGTGATTATGCTCCTGAACTTAGGGACACTCTCGGTGCAAGGGGCTATCGGGAGGAAACTGAAGGGATTAGCTATTATCTTAGGCATCCTCTTTGCCGCCGAAGGTATCTATATCGCAGTGAATGCGCTCAACGACACCGCAGTAGCATCGGCAGAATCTGGGGCAGCAGCGGTAACGATAACCACTTATGACATTGGAGAACTTTTGTTCAGTAAGTATCTCTTGCCTTTTGAGGTTACCTCGCTCATCTTATTGGCGGCATTGATAGGGGTTATCGTCTTGGTAAAACGCGAAGGTCAAGAAGAAAACTAAATTTTTAAAGGGAAAAGGTTTTTATATGTCGTTAGAATACTATCTCGTATTGAGCGCGCTCTTGTTCACAATCGGAGTAATCGGGGTCCTCATCCGCAGGAACGCTATTATCATCTTTATGTGTATTGAACTGATGCTGAATGCGGCGAATCTCGCTTTTGTAGCTATCAGTCGTAGTCTGGGCGAAGCAACGGGGCAGGTATTCGTTTTCTTTGTGATGACTGTTGCTGCTGCCGAAGTCGCAATTGGGCTTGCAATTATTGTGAGTGTCTTCAAACATCGACAGACGGTTAATGTGGATGAAGTTAATTCGTTAAAGGGCTAAGCAAACTGGCTATCGGTTATCAGTTAAGGAAGATTCTGATGTGCGTCAGAAATCTCTTACTGAATGCCTCGAACCAATAGAAGGATAAAAAATGACAATAGAATTAATTGTTGTCCTATTAGTTGCCCCGCTTGTTGGGTTTCTGCTTAATGGGTTATTAGGTAAATGGCTAAAAGGGAGCGAACAGCTGAGTGGGTGGATAGGTTCGCTTGCAGTGCTTGTCTCTTTTGTCTGTTCGATTATCGCTTTTGCCAGTTTGCACGGCGGTGCTGCCCCACTCGATGAAACGCTCTATGAATGGATTACAGGCGAGTCATTCGCTTTCAATATCGGGTTCCGTGTAGACGCACTCACGTCAGTAATGTTGTTAGTGATTACAGGTGTTGGGTTTCTCATCCACGTCTATTCGATCGGCTACATGCATGGCGATGAAGGATATACCCGTTATTTTGCCTATCTGAACCTGTTCGTCTTTGCAATGCTAATCTTGGTACTTGGAAACAACTATCTGATGATGTTCGTCGGGTGGGAAGGCGTTGGTCTCTGCTCCTATCTCCTCATAGGATTTTGGTATGAGAAGCAAACGGCGACAGATGCTGGGAAAAAGGCGTTTGTCGTAAATCGGATTGGTGATTTCGGATTCTTGCTGGGGATGTTCACCCTGTTTGCTGCCTTCGGAACCCTCGATTTCGCATCGATATTTGAAGCCGCTGAGGCAGATAATTTTCAGAAAATCTTTGGCGCGAGTACCCTCGCCATTGCGACCTTGTTACTCTTCGTTGGTGCAATAGGAAAATCGGCGCAGATTCCGCTCTATGTATGGCTCCCGGACGCAATGGAAGGTCCGACCCCTGTGAGTGCCTTGATCCACGCAGCGACAATGGTGACAGCGGGTGTATATATGATAGCACGTTCCGCTGTGCTTTATAATATAGCACATACCGGCGAAGTAGTCGCATGGATCGGTGTTTTGACGGCTTTCTTCGCGGCAACGATAGCACTTACCCAGAACGATATAAAACGTATCCTCGCCTATTCGACTGTAAGCCAACTCGGATATATGTTCCTTGGTGTTGGTGTTGGGGCTTATGCCTCTGGCATTTTCCACTTGGTAACGCATGCCTTCTTTAAAGGGCTGATGTTCCTCACAGCTGGTAGCGTGATGCACGCGATGGCGAATGAATTGGATATGCGAAAGATGGGCGGCTTGAAGGCAAAAATGCCGGTAACGCACTGGACCTTTTTAGTCGGTGCTCTTGCTATTGCCGGCTTTCCCTTTCTGAGCGGTTTCTGGAGCAAAGATGAAATCTTGCACAGTGCCTGGGGGAGCTCACCTATTATTTACGTCATCGGTTTAGTCACTGCATTCTTGACAGCGTTTTATATGTTCCGTCTAATCTTTGTGACGTTTTACGGTGAATCTCGTGTTGAACCCGGTGTTGATTCGCATCTGCACGAGTCGCCACCCATCATGTGGGTACCGCTCGCACTTCTGGCGATTCCTTCTGCCTTGATCGGATTATTTTTAGGTTGGGGTGGACATGATAGTTGGTTCCACCACTTCACGAAGAACGTTTTTCCAGAAGCACACCATGATGCATCCGGTAATATGATCTTATTCATGGTGATTTCATCTGTGGTCGGTTTGGCAGGCATTGCGTTCGCATGGTCGCGCTATCGCGAAAGAACCCCCTCGGACGAGCCTACCAGTGCACTACACACGCTTCTTGCGAACAAATACTACGTTGATGAGGTCTATAACGCACTCATCGTACAACCGATTAAAAATGGTTCTCATTACCTGCTATGGCGGATTGTAGATAACGGCATTATTGATGGGATTGTCAATAGTATTGGGGCTATTATCCGATTTATAGGTGGAACGTTGCGACGCCTCCAGACAGGACTTGTCCAAGCGTACATTGTGTCAATGGTTCTCGGAATAGTGTTATTCCTCGCATACTATCTGTTCTTCACTTAAACCGTTTGTGTTTTGAATGTACGCCCTCTTTCTTTGCGGAACGTTGATGGAGAAAGAAAATGAAACGAAGTACGTTTCGACCGCGGGATATACTCAACAAAGAAGTTGCAGGAATCTGCGGGGTAGCAAGGTTGACAGATAAAGCACGGGCTGCCCACGCCGGAGAGCTCGGGAGTTACAAATACGGCACTGATTCCAAGCAGGATACTGCGATTTTATCCTTTATCAGTATCTCAGCAGAGGCGTTTCAGGAAGCAGCTATGCAAATTGACAACGATGTCAGACTAGGAGCGTGGGTTTTGGACAACTCTGGAAGATCAGATAAAGACATTTCCACATTCAATCGAAAGTTAAGATCTTGGTGGAAGAATAAAATACCTCAAGACAGTTTCTCAAAACGCCGCCGCGAATTGGCCCAGCGAAAAGAAAACAGGATACAGGATTGGGTTTATCCTTGGTTCTGGGAGTGATTTGTTCCTTTAAGAGAGCAAATCGCGATCGGTAGGTTGTCCCTATCGATGAAGTTAAGTTATCCTAAGGAGGTTTCCTTGTTACTTTCAATAGTCATTTTTTTGCCACTGCTCGGCGTGATAATGATCGCGTTGCTTAGAGGGCTCGGGGCATCCGCTATCAAAGGCATCGCACTCGTCATTGGCCTCCTGACGTTTATTGTCTCATTGGGGCTGTACACTGGGTTTGACGCAGCAACTGCAACGTTCCAAAATGTCACGCAGCAAACGTGGATTCCCGGTTTAGGAACAAACTACCACATCGGCATTGATGGTATTTCACTATGGTTGGTGTTGCTGACGACTTTCCTGACACCCGTGTGTATTCTTGCCGCATGGAACTCGATAGAGAAAGGGTTGAGTGGCTTCATGATGTCGCTCCTCGCACTTGAGACCGGGATGTTGGGTGTATTCTGTGCTTTGGATCTGTTCCTCTTTTTTGTATTCTGGGAATCGATGCTGATTCCGATGTACTTCCTCATCGGTATTTGGGGTGGAGAACGTCGAATTTATGCTACTGTGAAATTCGTTCTTTATACAATGGCAGGCAGTGCGCTGATGCTGGTTGGTATCTTGGCACTCTACTTCCAAAACAACAATAGTTTCGACCTCACGACGCTCAGCGGCCCGTTTGAACACTCACATCTACTGTTCTTGGCTTTTTTCATTGCCTTTGCCATTAAGGTTCCGATCTTCCCCTTCCACACTTGGCTACCAGATGCCCACGTTGAAGCTCCCACGGTGGGAAGTGTAATCCTTGCTGGGGTGCTCCTAAAGATGGGAACCTATGGGATAATCCGATTTTGCCTACCACTTTTTCCTGATGCCGCGGCTGAGTTCACACCCTTGATTGTACCACTCGCTGTAATAGGAATCATCTACGGGGCATTGGTGGCAATGGTCCAACCCGATCTAAAAAAACTGGTCGCGTATTCCAGTGTGAGCCACCTCGGATTTGTGGTATTGGGATTGTTTTCTAAAAATCCTGCCGGTATTCAAGGCAGCGTCTTACAGATGATTAATCACGGCTTGAGCACAGGTGCCTTGTTCCTTTTGGTCGGAATGATTTATGAGAGACGACACAGCAGGATGATTGTGGATTTCGGTGGATTGGCGAAGGGGATGCCGATCTTTGCTACGATTTTTATGATTGTAACCTTATCGTCAATCGGGCTACCGGGTTTGAATGGATTTGTTGGCGAGTATATGATACTCTTTGGCAGTTTTGTTCAGGGAGCCTTCTCTAAGGTATATGTGGTTCTCGCAACAGCAGGTGTGATTCTGGCAGCTGTGTATATGCTATGGATGTTCCAACGTGTGATGTTTGGAACACCGGATAAAACGAATGCAGCTTTGCCTGACCTGAATGCACGCGAGATCGTTGTGATGTTGCCGATACTGCTGTTCATCGTCTGGATCGGTGTTTATCCAAAGCCCTTCCTGAGTAAGATGGAGAAATCAGTCGGACTTGTCGTGACGCAGGTGCAAACCGAACCTGCTGTCGGACGCTCGGAGGAACAGACACTACAAGACACCGAACTCGCTCTACGCGCAACACAGCCCGCACAGAATGAAAACATTGAAAAGGAGGCAGAGACGAAGTAATTGAAATTTAAACTTACAACTTGTCTTATTCTTTGTGTGATTTTGGGACTTCTGCTGTCGGTTTCAATAGAAGCCTTCGGTGCAGATGATGCACACGGTAGTGACGGCGCACATCACGGTCATGGCGTAGACGGGGCGAAATTGCCCATTTGGAGTATCATTCCCTTTGTCGGTATACTACTCTCTATTGCGATTTTCCCGCTTGTATTGGATTCCCATTTTCTTGTCCATCACGGCGGAAAAATGTCATTGATTTGGGCGTTAGCCTTCGCAATCCCGTATCTCATCGCATTTCAAGGAGAAGCGTTTTACGACATTCTACATATCTATCTGATAGACTATATCCCGTTCATTATTCTGTTATGGGGATTGTTCACGGTTGCAGGTGGGATTCTCGTGCGTGGGACATTGCGTGGCACGCCCCTCGTTAACACCCTCTTACTACTTATCGGCACTGCTATTGCTTCATGGGTAGGGACAACCGGCGCATCAATGCTTCTCATCCGTCCGCTCATTCGAGCAAACGCGTATCGGCAGAGCAAGGTTCATCTGGTTATCTTCTTCATTTTTCTCGTCAGTAATATCGGTGGTTCTTTAACACCCTTGGGGGATCCCCCCCTCTTTTTGGGATTCTTGCACGGAGTGCCTTTCTTCTGGACAACAACGGCTCTCTTCCCACACATGCTATTCATTAGTGTGATCATAATTGTGTTGTTCTTTGTGATAGACACGATTATGTTTAAACGGGAAGGTGGTGTAGTCCCAGATGATGGCACCAGTGAACCCATTCGTGTAGATGGACTGTTTAACCTCGTCTTCCTGCTCGGAATTGTTGCTGCTGTCCTGATGAGTGGCACAGCGAAATGGGGAGAGGTCAACATCTTCGGTGTCCATGTGGCGTGGCAGAATATCGCTCGTGATGTGTTGATTGTCGTTATGGGATTATTATCCCTCAGGTTCACACCCTTTAGTGGTGAGTTACGTCAAGCCAACGAATTTTCATGGGAACCGATTGAAGAGGTTGCCAAAGTGTTCGCCGGTATCTTTATGACGATTATTCCGGCGTTAGCGATTCTGAAAGCCGGTGAAAACGGGGCATTACATGGGTTAATCGGGGCAATAAAAGAGCCGATGCACTACTTCTGGATAACAGGGATTCTGTCGAGTTTCTTAGACAATGCTCCGACCTATTTGACGTTTTTCAACACGGCACTCGGCAAACTGCATCTCACAGAATCCATAGTACCAGAAATTTTGAACGGACAGTTGACTGATGCTGAACACTTAGAGTTTGTCAGACTGCTAACAGCTATTTCTGTTGGTGCGGTGTTTATGGGCGCGAATACCTATATCGGTAATGCTCCGAACTTCATGGTGAAGGCAATTGCGGAACAAAGCGGTATCCGCATGCCGAGCTTCTTCGGATATATGCTCTGGTCGGTCGTCATTTTAGTCCCGCTTTTTGTGATTGTGACGTTAGTGTTCCTATAATGGTTATCAGTTGACGACTGACGACTGACAACTATAAAAAAAGGAGATTTGAATGCCAATAGAGATTAACTGGCAATTACTGATGCCGGAGCTGATCATCGCCTTAACGTTGCTCATCGTCCTCGTTTTTGACCTGTTTGACTCCATTTCAAAAGCGATTCTCGGATGGATGACGATCGTTGGTTCTGGGATTGCGCTATGGGTCTCTATCCAGATGCATCAAGCAGGCACAGTTGGCACCCAGTTCAACGACATGTTCAAGGTTGATAATTTCTCCCTCTTCTTCAACATTATTTTCCTCGTTTCAACAATTTTGGTCACGTTGATTTCGATGAGTTATTTGGGTAGAGATGACAGAAAACAGGGGCCTTACTACTTACTTATTCTGCTGGCGACACTCGGAATGATGTTGATGGCTGCAGGCAATGAGTTGATTATTGTCTTCCTCGGCTTGGAATTGATGTCGTTATCGCTGTATGTGTTGGCAGGTTATTTTCGAGATAGTCCTGCTTCAAGCGAGGCGGGTATGAAATACCTGTTGCTCGGCGCGTTTGCAAGCGCATTCTTCCTTTACGGGATCGCTCTGATTTACGGTGGTGCTGGTACGACGAATGTTCCCGCAATCGCTGAGGCAATTACTGCCCCGAATAAATCACCACTCTTGTTAGCAGGAATGTTTCTTCTGATTGTTGGGTTCGGGTTTAAGGTCGCCATTGTTCCTTTCCATCAATGGGCACCAGATGTCTACGAAGGCGCGCCTACAACGGTAGCAGCGTTTATTTCTGCCGGACCAAAGGCGGCTGGATTTGCAGCGTTTCTCAGAATTTTTATGGAAGCACTCCCAAACCTGCAAGTCGAATGGAGCGGTGCCATCATCGTGTTGGCAATGCTAACGATGACAGTCGGAAATGTCATAGCGATTGCCCAGACGAGTATAAAACGGATGCTCGCTTACTCAAGTATTGCCCATGCGGGTTATGTCCTCATAGGCTTAGCTGCTGCAAATAATGACGGGATCTCCAGTGCGATGCTTTATCTGCTCGTTTATTGCGTGATGAACATCGGCGCGTTCGGGGCAGTCATCTTGGCGAAAACAGAGGATGGCGAGAGTCTTATGATTTCCGATTATGCAGGACTTGGGATCCGAAAACCCTTGCTTGCTATGTTTATGACGATAATGCTTTTATCACTCGCTGGTTTTCCACCGACTGCCGGGTTCGTCGGAAAATTTTATATCTTCAAATCAGCAGTTCAGGCAGGACATATCTGGCTTGTGATTATTGGTGCGATCAACACAGCAATATCGGCGTTCTACTATCTCCGAGTTGTTGTCACGATGTACATGCGTGAACCCGAAGAGGAGCTGCCGTTCGCGTCGTATCCGAGCACGCTTGTTGTAGGATTAGTTCTTGCCGCGATTGGTGTCCTACTTATCGGTATTCTGCCATCGCTCATGCTCACGCCAGCACAAAATTCAGTTTTTTAAAGACTATAGTTGCTCGATTTTATCCGTTGTCCAATATATTTCGGAATTGGTCGTTTTGGACTTGCAAAAATCGGTTGATAGTCAAGACCTCCGCAAACGGAGCAGGTAACATTCTCTACCAAGTGATATGCTGA
>RKRR01000173.1 GCA_007571305.1 Candidatus Poribacteria bacterium
AAAACGCTTTATCAAGTCAAACACGGATTACTTTCTGAATACCTGTGTCAACAACTGAAGTCTCCTGCGATATAAATCGCTGCTGCGTAAGTCCTATTTTTAATGATAGACAATGGATCCTGATGCTCGTCAGCAATCCACTTTTGACAGAGATTCCTACCCGTTGCAGGGAAGGGCAGAAAAGGTAGAGCAAAAGCCGAATCAGTAGAATTTTCCAAATCAACAGGCACGCACACAAATGTAGGAGAACGACTATGAGTAGCGGGAACGTTATTGCAGTTATTCTTGGAGGCGGCCGCGGCACACGTCTGTTTCCACTGACACGCGACCGGGCGAAACCGAGTGTCCCGATCGCAGGCAAATTTCGACTGGTGGACATACCGATTAGCAATTGTTTCCATTCAGGATTGGAACGCATCTATGTCCTGACGCAGTTTAACTCTGTCTCCTTGAATCGGCATATTGCGCAAACATACCGATTTGATACATATCGCCGCGGGTTCGTCCAAATCCTCGCAGCACAACAAACACTGATGGGCGAAGAGTGGTATCAAGGAACAGCGGACGCAGTTAAACACAATCAACCTTATATTCTCAATCCACGTTTCGCAGACGATTACGTCCTGATTCTCGCTGGTGACCACCTCTATCGGATGGATTATCGAAAGATGCTCAAAGTTCACACTGAATCTAACGCCGCTATCACTGTATCTGTAATTCCGGTGAAAAAAGAGGACACGAGTGGGCTCGGCATTCTCCAAGCGGACACTAATGGACGCATCGTTGATTTCGTCGAAAAACCCGAAACCGAAGAGGAACTACATCGACTACGTGTTGAACCCGAAGTCTTTACATCTCGAGGTATTGAACCCCACGGTAGAGGATACATCGCCTCAATGGGGATCTACATTTTTAATAGAGAAGTTCTGCAAGATGTACTCCAAGATGACACAAACGTTGATTTCGGTAAAGATATTATTCCGAAGAGCATTCAGACGCTTCCAGTTTCTGCTTACTTTTTCGATGGTTATTGGGAGGATATAGGGACCATTCGCTCCTTCTATTCGGCGAATATCGCGCTCACTGATACCTCACCTGCGTTCAATTTCTACGACGAGCAGGCACCCGTCTACACCAACCGGCGGCATCTGCCGAGCACCAAAGTCAACAGCAGTAGCGTTCGATCCTCAATCCTCGCTGAAGGCTCTATCATTGACGATTCTGAAATCGATAGAACAATTGTTGGGATCCGAAGTATCATTTCCAATCGTAGCCGAATTTACCAGTCAGTTCTAATGGGAGCAGACTATTACGAGTCCGATGAAATACAGATGAAAAACGCACAGGCAGGCATTCCAAACGTAGGTATTGGGCAAAATTGCCTCATTCAGAATGCAATTATTGACAAAAATGCGCGTATCGGTGATAATTCTGTACTCGTCAACCGAGACGGGATCGATAATTTGGACGGTGAGGATTACTACATTCGGGATGGAGTTATTATTGTTCCAAAGGATGCAATGATACCTCCTGAAACCGTCGTCTAATCCATAGCATTGAATTCTATAGTCAAGGTTGTTTATAGTAGATTCCGTAATTACTTGGACACTTGTATCGTCGTGTGAACTATGAAATTACCTGATGCACAGGCTGACAGCCTATGCTACAAGTGTCAACTTATTTTCGGGTTTTACTATAATAAGGAGAATTGCTGATGTACAAAGTGCTAACATTCCTAACGCTGAGCCTCTTGGTGCTAATACATTTCATGGCACCCCCTGTCGTGGCACTCGATACAGACGGGCTTGTAGGTGTGTGGTTACTGGATGAAGGCAAAGGGGAAGCCGTTAAGGATTCCTCCGGGAACGGGTTGGATGGAAAAATCGCACAAGGTAAGCCGAAATGGGTTAAAGGTAAGTTTGATGGGGCAATGGAATTCGGCGGGTCAGATATGGTAACAGTCGATGATGATGACGCGCTTGATCTGAGTGAATTCACAATTGCCGCCTGGATAAATATCCCAAAAGTCTCCGGTGCTTGGCAAATCATCGCTTCGAAAGAAAATCGTAATCCAACCGGTAGAAACTACGGGCTTTTCGGTCACATTAACACCGGGGTTATCCATTACTCTTTCACAACAAACTCCGGTTGGAAATCCTTCGATGCTAAAACCGTTGCAACGGATGGTGATTGGCATCATACCGCAGGCACTTACGATGGTTCTGACTTCAAATTCTATCTTGATGGGCAAGTGGACGCCGAAGTCTCGCCAGGGACGAAGCCCGATAACCACGATAATTTTCTTTTTATCGGTGGGTGCGACATCGGTAACTATTGGATGACAGGCGTTATTGACGAGGTAGTGCTTTACGACAGAGCCCTCAGTGAGAAGGAAATCAACGAATTAATCGAAGATGGGATGGTAGTTACGTTAGACGTTCAACCGGGCGGGAAACTGGTGACAACTTGGAGTCAAATTAAAGCACAAGCGACTCGATAGATTCCAAGAGATAAGGTTTTTTGTTTATTAAGTTTTCGCCCTGCATGCCGCTCCGTTTACGTGCAGGTTCTCTCGAAGGACACAACCGCAAGCCTGCAACAACGGCACAGGCGATTCAAGCGGAAGGCACGCGAAACATGAAATCCACGCTATTACTCCGCAAGGAACAACCAAAAATATGTCTGAATTGAGACAACAACTCCTCGTGCTGCATTTGCACACGCCTGACTTGAACAGTGGTGTTGTCGCTTGGGCAATGTACGACGGTACGGGTCAAAAACGCTATACCACAGGGGACAGCGAGGCACCCCCTTATAATTCGGTTGTGGAAGCTATGCAAGACGGCTGGCGGGTGATTCAGTTTCCACAACAATTCCCTGCCTACCCTGGCATGGAATATCATACCTCATATCTCAGGTTTGAATATATCCTGGAGAAATTGGAGAAAATCTAATGATTGACAAAAAGCATTTGCTCAACACAGAACAGATGGCGAACTTCGTATCGGATGGCTACCTTCGCTTTGATGATTTAATTCCCCAAGAATTAAATGAAGCCGCACATGCCGAAATGGAAGAGGGTATTATTGTGCGTGGCCGCGGCGGCACGGTTTTAGACGAAGTCTGGGACGATGAATCTGCGGTTGGTAAAGTCTTTCGCCTGCCAGAAGTGAAAGGTATTATCCACAGTCTGGTGGGTGAGAATCCGCTCTACGATCACCATGCAGTTCACATCGTCCGTCCCCAAAACGATATAGGGCAAATTTGGCATGCCGACGCGATTATCGATCTACGGATGCATTTCGACATCCAATTCTTCTATTTCTCGCACGATACGCCGCGCGAAATGGGAGGGACGATGATTTTACCGGGGAGCCATTATCGCCGTGTTTGTGAAACAGACATTGCGCGTTATCAAAACTTCCTCGGACAAATGCCCATCGTTTGCAATGCCGGCACTCTGATTGTGGTGCATCACGGGATGTGGCACTGCGCGCAACCGAACCTGACAGATCAGACACGCTATATGTTCAAACTCCGTCTCAACCCAACGGTACGTCAGTGTCAACTCTGGAACGTAGACGATATGGAAACACCGGGGATCCACGGGGCTTTAGGCAGAAATCACAGATGGTATGGGAACGATGTCCGGCTTGAAATCGTCAACCGTATCAAACAATGGCGCTTCCTCACCGGCGACGACTCGTTTGATATCGGCTACTGGCTCTCTCGACTCGAAAACATGCCAGAGAACACCGAAGAAGCGGCGTAGTTATCGCAATAAAAAAAGGCGTGGTTTGCAACCGCGCCTTGAAAGAAGATGAATACGCATCAGCGATAAACTATCTATCGCGATTCCGACCTCTTCTACCACCGCGTTCTGCTCGCATTTTCTGCATTATTTCTCGTCGCTCCTCTGGGGACGCATTCCTGATTTTCTCTGCTAATTCTCCTTGTTTCATCCCCCATGCTGCAGCCTGCTCTTTCATTTCCATTTGTCTGCGTTTTTCAGCTTCCATTTTAGCATTCGTTTGGTTTCTTGCCGAATTCCTTCCCTCTGTTTCGGACTGACCTTCGCTGGATCGTGTGGCTCTACCAGTCTCGCTTCCTCGACCGGTAGTCAAGAACTGTAACTCACCTGATTTCAGTGTAATCGGCTTTCCAGCGTTGTCTAAGATTACTTGCTTCGCTTGAATGTCCTTTACTGTCATATCGCCGAGTTTTGTTCCTATGGTCACAAAGTGATACCGATTAGATCTTTTCTCGAGCAGCGTCGCTTGCGACAGGTCACCATCCGCTCCCACAGCGGTACCGATTAAACTATAGGCAGGTTCGTTACTCGGAGGGGTCCACCCAAGGGGGCGAAAGAGATTGTTGTCAATAATCACTTTGTAGAACGCCGCATTTGCTCCGAAGTCAATCCTTCCTCGGTTTTGATGTCCACGGGCTCTATTGGCTTGTGCGGCGACTTGCTCCTTCATTTTCACCATTGTTTGTGTTTTCGCTGAGTCTATTTCTGGCTTTTTGACTGGACTTATCTCCGGTTTTGTGGCAATAAACTCCACTTTCGCTTTATCCTGCGCGTAAAGCAATACCCCAAATCCGAGGAGTAGACATACGACACAACCAATTCCCAACTTCGCAATAATGCTGTTTCGATGACGAATAATTTTAGGTTTCATGACTCTTCTCCATTGAACTTTAGGAAAGCGTACATACCTGATCGTTTATTATATCTCTTTATGATTAAGACAATCTCAATTTTAAAAGGTTCTCTTTAATTTTACTATGCATCCCACCGAATGTCAATAGAATTCGTCATTTCAGCCAGAGGCATCTGTCATTATATATGACTCTGAACCGAAAAAAGTTAATAGCAAAATTGCAATTTTTTTGATAAAATTAGAGAAAATCGGTCGATTCTCAATGAAATTCCATTTCTATTACCTCAATCCATCAAAGAGAGGTTGCAGCACTAAAGTCTGGGGATTCCAAGAAAATGAACATGGCTTAGGAGACAAGCAGAGGGAGGCAACACCTATGGACACAAGCTGGCTTGAATATTGTGCTACCGAAGAACAACTCAAGGCTTTCAACGGCAAGGGTTACCTTATTGTCGAGGATGCTATAAGTTCTGAGATGGTAGATACATTAGAAGAGGTCGCAGATCGACTTGATGCCGAAGAACGTGCCAAAACGGGCTTGGCACCACACGAATTGTTATCAAAATTCCGTACTGTCATCGAAGACGATATACTACTGGAGCTGCTTGATAACAAGAAGGTATTTCCACTGCTCTGGGACATCTTAGGGTGGAACATCCAACTTTACATCTCACACCTCATCATGTATCCGCCTGAACCTCCCGATAAGCCACGCGCTCGCAAAGGCGCGCATTGGCATCAAGACGGCGGTAGACCTGTGCCAGAGATGGAACGCCCACACCCGCGACTCTCACTGAAGGTTAGTTACTGGTTGAGCGATGTTACCCATCGGGATAACGGAGCGATGCGCATTGTTCCGGGCAGCCATAAACTGGATACCCGTCCACCAAACAGCGATGATGATCCTGATGGCGATCCGGAAGGTGCAATAGATCTGCTCGTCAAGCGAGGGACAGCAGTCCTGTTCGATCGACGGATGTGGCACTCACGCGGTTGGAATTTCTCCGACGCAACTCGGAAGGTTCTGTTTATGGGTTATAGTTACCGTTGGTTGCGTGGCTTGGATTACAACCTCATGCCGCCAGAGATTCTTGAGAAATGTGATCCGATTCGACGGCAGCTCTTGGGGGATGGCATAGATATTAAGGGGTGGTGGCAACCCACAGATGCAGATGTGCCTTTAAAGACATGGATTGCGGAGCATCGTGGAGAAAATTATGTACGGTAAATGGAATCTCGAATTGCGCACTGGCCTCTGCTTTGATACGATAATATTCTGCGAGAACGGAATTCACGTTATACTACGGAATTGATTCGATCCTTTGTAGGTGTTCAACCAACCACAAATTGACCAAGGTTTCTGGTAAGACCTCTTGGGCCTGCGCGTGCCCTTCAATCTTTTCGTAAATATCTGGCGTGAGCATTACCTGACACTTTCGCTGCATCCGTAACTCGAAAGCAACTTCATGGGTTTCATCCCAATGCTCTGCTAAACTATGCGTATCTCAGAAGTCGGCTATCTCTTCTAAGGTTTGGGCATTGGATATGCTGGTAACCTGTTTGTCTCTACTTTTTTTATATCTCCTTCTCTCCCTTTGATCCATATCGCGGGGACTACTGCTGGCGTGAGGTGAAATAAACGTCTTAAGATTGCATCATGCCAATGTATCTTCTCCATCTGTCAGCCACGCCAAATCAAACTTTGCAAGTGATAACGTCTCGTAAGCCCTGTCCTCACCACGCTCATAGAGACAGCATATACTCATGTCCGAAGCAATGCAGAGATCGGAATACGCTGCGGGACCCGCATGCAAGACTTTGCCGCTACTCCAACTTTGACACTCATCGTAACTGATACGAATCGTCATCCGCTCACGACTGGTGCTGGCCGGATTAGAGAACAAGATACGATTTTTGTCGTGGTGATTCGCATCTGTATAACGCACCATACTCGCTTGGCAGATCGGTTCAACAAGGTCCTCCTCGTAACCGAATTCGGTAAAGGTATCACCACTGTCACTGCTTCTCGCATAGGCGCGCCGCTTCGGTGCGACATAGTTTCTGCAGTTGAAATAGAGTCCGCCATCCACCGTTTCAACGACGACCGATTCATTGGTCCCCGGTTGTGCCTTACCACCGATTCGCCACGTCTCACCGTGATCGTCGCTGACAATCAGGTGTGAGTAGCCATATTGATCATAGTCCCGATTGTTTCCAAGCACATGGTCACAGGGAACAACCAATCTACCGTTTGTAAGTTGAATTCCATGGCAAGGACCAGTCGCATACCATGTCCAGTCTTTATCCTTCGTTGTGGCAGTGATTTCTCTCGGTTCTGACCAGGTTTCCCCATCGTTGTTACTGGAGGTCACCCAAACCGTGCGCGGTGCTTCCCCCGCAACAATCTTTCCTTCGGCACCGTCAGCGAGATTTTTGCAGAAAAGTAACCAGATTGTTCCTGTGTCCCGATCAACCACTGGTGCAGGATTGCCATCCGTATCGGTTCCTGTGGAAACAGCGATTTGCATCGATTGCCACGTCTCGCCGTTGTCAAAACTCCGCTTCAGAACAATATCAATGTCTCCCGAATCCCCGCCACCTGTCCGCCTGCCCTCACAAAACGCTAACAACGTTCCATCATTTGATCGAACAAGCGCGGGAATCCGGAAGGTATGGTATCCCTCCGTCCCCGCCGTGAACAGTGGACTCTCTGTTTTGTACATAACTACAAGCCTCTTTGTTTGAACCGTGCCCACGTCGTTGTAAGTTTCCCGACCGGTTGCACATCTGCTGGATCATCCATGACAAACTCATCCGGTTCTTTCTGATGATCGGAGAGGCGCACCCCATCAACGACGCAATTCGTCGGGAATTTGGGATCGGGCGGGGAAGCATTATTAATCTCAAAGGTTTCAGCGAAGACGGTAGGTCCCTTTTTAAAAGGTGCTTCACCTTCGAGTTTGCCATCCAAGTAGAGTTTCAAACCGTCAGGTCCCCATGTCCCTGCCATGTGGTGGTGCTCTCCCGTTTTCCAGTCAAGGGCAGCACTGTTGGCGTTATGCCATGACCCCGCGCTTTTAATCCGCATCTGTGCGATCCCGCCAGTGTTAAACTGCAGAAATACAGCATCTGTGCCGCGTTTATAAGTCATGAACATAAAAAGTTCACCCTTGACATCGTTGGTGTCCAATCCCATCGTTATCCATAACTCAACGGTGCCTTCATCAAGGTTGACGAAACGACCATCTACAGGGAAGTGGATAACATCACCAACTTTTTCGCTGACAAACCCATTACCAAATTTACCGGGCTTGAAACTCCCACCATCAACGGTGGCTCCCTCTTTTTCAACTTCCGCTTTGCTCTCCAATGCAGAAAAGAAGGTCTCCGCTGCCATAGCTCCAGAGGCACAAAGCAATGTGATTGCCAAAAGACACAATGTTTTCATGAGATATCCTCCTACTCAGGTCGAGGTTTTTTGACGAAATAATGGTGCGTGAATTAGCGACTCTCTCTTAACCGCGCCGAAAACTCGCATCAATTTAAAAATGATAACAGGTTTGATGAAAACAGTAAAAAAAGATTTTGAAATCTTTTTTCACTTCTTCTGATAGGCATGGCATCCTCGTTTTGGAATATACTATCTCACTCATTAAAATCCGGCAGCTTTCACTGCGAGGCAAGTTTGCTGTACAAGAATGGCCCAAATCATGAACCACTCCGGTTACAATACTGCCAATATTCCATCTACCACATTTTCAGATTCGCCCACGTCGTTGTGAGTTTACCATCTGCTTCGACAGCGGCAAATTCTTCAGCATGGAACAGCAAATTCTCCATGAAAAGTTTTGCCATGTCTTTCGTATTGCCATCGTTACCTGCGATATGGTATTTATCAGGTGCAATTGCCATCATCAGGAACTTACCTTGTCCGAATTCCGCTTCCATAATGACAGGATTTCCCACACTTTCCATCAATACGTCAAATCCCTTTTGAGAACCGATGACTTCCCAGACAGTAGGCCAGCCTTGATGTCCCCAGCCCTCAAATGTTTTCTCAGTTATACGGTTTGGTGCGTTAAAGAGCGGATGGTCCGGTGTGAGTATATTAACAGTTGGAAGATCAGTGTCAGTCCGAACACAACTTAATCCAGGCGGCAACCAATCTACATTCGCTTCGTTCTGATCAGCTTGGGTCGGTTCCCAGACGAGACCACCATTTTCGACGAAATCCTGAATCGTTTTTGCATTCTTGTCGAGGTTTTCGTGTAATCCAGCATTGTTGGTCACCATACTACCGATTAAGAAAATTTCATTGTCTGCTTTGAAAGGTAACTTTCCACCTTCAATAGACTTTGTCAGATCATCGTACTCAACTTTGAATTCATCCAGTGTCTGACGCAACGCATCAACCTTTGTCCATTGGTCAGCAAAATCAACAACGGCAATTTGAGCAGCTTCTATAGCCATTACGCTCAAAACGAGTTTCAAAATACAGAGCCATGCAAACAAACGGGAAAGCATAAGTTAATCTCCTTACGCGTAACACATATCTTCGCGGGTTCAAAGAACTCGAAAATTAAAGTCAAATAATTTATTCCTGACATTTTCCAAAAGATTTTGTACAGAGGGCATACACATAGGGCGAAGTCAACTGTTGGTTCGGCACACAAAGCCCCACTAAGAGATTGCCAAGGACAATATCCGTCAGATTCACACACTTACAAAGCACTTCATGTCCCCATTTACCGATGACCGCTCGCCAGGGTGAATAATCAACAACGCTCAATTTTAACGGGCCGCCTGTATACCCAAATTCCGTGACCTGAAATCCTATATCTTGTAATGCCGAAGCGAGGTCAATCGGCAAAATTACTTTGTGAGTCGCAAGAAGTTTCGGGCTCGCAACGCGAGCGATCGGTGTATACATACCCCGCAGATTCGGCGTTACCGTGAGCATTGTTCCACCGGGTTTGAGCAGATTGTACATCTCCTTCAAGACCGCTTGTGGTGTGCTAAAATGTTCAATCAATCCCATTGAATAAACGAAATCAAATGTCGAGTGATGCCTCTTCGCAAACGCGAACATATCTTCACAGAGAATTGTTCCATCCACACCTGCAAGGGCGAGATTCCGTTGTGCGAGGTGGCACCCCAATTCCGAAAAATCGACACCGTAACAGTCGCTTTCATAATTCTGGGCAAGATAAGGAAGCCATAAAGAATCTGCACATCCCAACTCAATTAGCGTCGGTTGTTCAAAACCTGAAAGTGCCCGGTCAAACAACTTCGCAAGCTGACGGTTCGCCACATAAACCCATCGCAGATGACGAATCTTATGCTGTTGACCGTCCCAAAGCGTTGTCCAATAGGATTCATCCGTTAAAGGGGTAACGTCCGAACCCATACTAACTTTCCTCCAAGAAAACGGCACCATGCTCTAAAATAGGACATAGGTCACAGAGCCAGTCAGCGCAATAATTTTTCTGGAGATGGATGATTCCCTGTTCAATTTTAGCGGTCGACTTCAGAAGACGTATCTGTTTCTCTTCTGTGAAAATCTGCTGAGCAATTTTACGGATAATCTGGTTCCCTGCTGACTTGGAACCGACACTGTAAAGTTTTAGGATTCCCTCCTGCAATTTCTGACTACCCGCTTCAATTGCCCAAATATAGGCGATCGGCAATATCTTATTAACAATGATGTTTATAGCCCTACTCTTTCCAATTAATACTGCATTCTGAGTGCTGCCTGTCCCGAAGTTAGAGTGCCGTTTCCAATAACCTACAGGTTCAATCATCAATAGGGCACAAAGTTCCTTTTCGACAGTTCGTAACAACTTTCGTGTGGCCGCCGATACTGCCTTTTCACATGTCGGCAGAAAATACATCATCAGACTACCTTGGGACCGATGGATTAACTGGCTTATCGCGGCGATACGTCGAGTAGGATAGTTCAGAGGTCTCCCAGTGAAACTCCACCGTGCTTCTGTCATACGTGGCGGAAGTTCAGCGTATTCTGAGCCATGCCACAATTTCTCCATCGCTACAACGCCCGGGTCATCTGTTACTTCCGGCGGCAGTGGTTTTTCCCTTTGTGACGGTAAGAGTCCGGCAACACCAAAAAGAATTGCCTGAATCTCCAGTTCAGACTTCTCATCGAAATCGGTGAAGGGCACATGCCGCGCTAACTCTCTCAAGGCCTTGCTATTGCGCTCGTATCCTAATGCTTCCATGATACCTTCGTAGAGAAGTTGCTCGAAATCAAAACGTGTTCTTAACAAACGCACCGACTCCGTCTTTTCCAAAAACCGCTCACGCCCTAAGGATTCAAAAACACCCCTCAGTACCTCTATGTTCAACTGCTTCCCTGTAACTCGACAGGTTCCATTTTCTGTGCCTACATTTTGGGTGTTGTCATACAAATCACCGGTATCTGCCGCTATCCAGTTTAGGAGTTCTAAGGTTGGGATACGTTTGCCATTCTGAAGCCGTGTCCGTAGATTGATGTCATTGTCAAAATACACAGCATGCAATATAACACGATTGTACCTGGAATTCAGGTGATGTTTGTGTGCATACCACTCCGAAGATTGGACATGAATCTCAACATCGCCAACGTGGAGTTTTCCATTAATTTCAATCTCGGCGTTCATAAAATCGGGACCTTCGTTATGATTCCAGATACCAGGCTTTAGTACGCGAATCGTGCGTCCATCAATCGCTTTGATATTGGTATCGAAAAACCGCTGCTCATGCCACAATTTCTGAACGGACGCTTCATTAATCTTATCCAGATCCGGGTGATAAGTCTCATTAATTTCCCTGAATAGTTTTGAGAGATGTTCGATTTTTGCTGTATCCTCCATGTAAATTTCCACTGACTTCGATTTACTTTGCTCCCTGAATTTCGTTCACCAACGCCTGCGTTGCAATCTGTGGCTCAGGGTGTGCGCAAACAGCAGAGATTACCGCGATGCCGTGCGCCCCTGCTCGAATAACTTCACCGGCAGTCTGAATACCAATGCCACCGATCGCTATCACTGGACACGCCGCGATCTCGCACATTCGGCAGAGCCTTTCCAACCCTTTCGCCGCTTCCGCGTCCGGTTTTGAAGTCGTCCCATAAATAGGACCAAATCCGATGTAGTCTGCACCTTCTGAAATCGCGGCGAGTATTTTCTCTTCGGTTCGAGCAGAAGCACCAAGAATCGCTTCTGGAGATAAAATCCGTCTCCCGATAGAAACAGGCATATCGTCTTGTCCGAAGTGTGCCCCTGTCGCTTCAACAGCCAGAGCAATATCGGCTCTATCGTTTATAATCAGTGGTACATTGTGTTTCGCGCATACCGCTTGCATGGAGTGTGCTATCGCTATTAATTCACGCGTCGTCCCCTGCTTCTGCCGGAATTGCACTGTATCTGCACCACCTCCGATCGCCAGTTCCGCTAACTCCGCGTGCGTAAATCGAGATTGTAGCGTCGTATCCGTGATGACGTGTAGAACGCCGATGTCTTTCATATTGGCATGTTACTCAAAATATGGTAGATTATAGTTGTCGGTTATCAGTCGTCAGTTAAAAATGCTTCTTGTAACAATTTACGTTCGCTTGAAGTATTCCAAGGGAGTGTCAGTTCAAACTTACCTCTTAACCAATAACCGACAACTGATAACGTTTAATTTAGTATATCACATTTAGGAGAGACTTTGTGAACAATTTATTGTTTCAATCTGGAGATAAAGTGCTTTTTATCGGGGATAGCATTACAGACTGTGGACGACGGGATGCACATATTCCATTGGGGCACGGTTATGTCCGGAAAGTAACGGAACTCATCACTGCAAAATACCCTGAACGCCGCATCACCTATGTCAATAAAGGCATTGGTGGAGACATCGTTGAAGGTTTGGAAAGTCGGTGGGATATTGACGTGATTGACGAAAAACCGGAATGGCTCTCGGTGAAAATCGGCATTAACAATGCGAGTCGGCAGCACGCGGAAGGCATTTCAGCGGAGGACTATCTGCCGATTTGGGAGGATTGCTATCGTCGAATTCTCACACGTGCGAAGACCGAATTAGATGCAGCACTCTTCCTTTTTGAAATTTTCTATATCGCAGAAGATGTTGACGCTCCACGTCCATTAGACGTAGATGCTTATAACGCAAGCATCCATAGACTCGCGGAAGAGTTCGATGCACGGTTGATTCCAACGAGTACCGCTTTTGACGACGCAGTCGCCGCCCGTCCCGGAGCACTTTGGACAACTCAAGACGGTGTCCATCCAAATGCAGAGGGTCATACGCTGATGGCATTGGAATTTCTGAAGCAAGCCGCGTGGTGAACCCAAGGGTCGGAAATCGGAGCGTTTTGCTGAGGCGTTTTCGACCTTCTACGGGAGAAGAATCACATCTATCATTATAGGGATTTTTAAAAACGCAGGGGCCGCTCGCTTGAATTTTTTAATATCTCAATCAATTCGTGCTCACGCTGCGAGTTATACTCGGAAGCAAATCGTTGGGCATTGACGCGGTTGCCCCAATAAAATTGCCACCCAACCAAGGAGATACCAGCACAGTCAACATAACGCCGTTCACGGATCGCATCCGCTACAAGATAAATGAACGTACCACCCAAGACTGCGGCAAGAACACCTTCTTTGACTCTTCCTACATAGAACTGCCCGCTTCCGGGAACGAATGTGGAGAGCCATCCTGCTATCTGCGGAGATTTGCGGAGGAGTGGTGTTTTTTCAAGAAGTATGTCCGCCAATTGATGCGCATTTTTTCCGTGTGGTGCCTCATTCTGTGCGGTATCTACTCGTCGCAATTCCGCAATAGCCTTGTTCCAATCGGTTGTATAAACGTAACACCAGCCACGCAGGTAGTGCGCTGCTGCCACGACTTCCGTATCCGCATTCGAGTGCAGAAGTTCAAAGAGCGTCGTTCGTGCCAATGAATACTCACCAGCATCAAAATGGAGTTGCCCAATCATCAACTGGCTCCGAAATAGAAAAGGCGAATTCGGATGAGCAGCTAAAAACTCACGAAACAGGTGTTCAGCACGTCCAATTTGGTTTTGGTAGTAATAACTCTGGGCGATCCGGTAATCCGCTATATCCCTGAATTCTGTGTCGGGTCGATGGAAAAGGAGACGTTTGTATTCCAGCCTTGTGACTTGATAATCGCCCGCTTCATACAGTTGCTCTGCGTAACGATATTGCTGGATTGTGTCCTCAGCGGTCCCACCAGCAGCAAAGACGATGAGAGGGATTAAAAAACTCGCGGTTGTCATATTAAAACCTATGCTTCCACACCACTAATTCCATCTTATCTTTTAAAGGCGATATAGCCCCGAACAACCCCGAATTCCGAATTTCCTGTTGAAGCCGATTACGAAATTGTTCTTCGTATCGTACATTGAAAATCCGTGCCGCTTGAATACTCTGATAGATACCATTCCCATAGAAGAACATGCTCAGCACCCCAAGAGGCACCGCAACTTCGTAACGCTCTTGGTCAACGTAATAGAGACTTGCGCTACCCATTACCACCATACCGACAAAAGTGTAAAGTCCGTCACCTGCCCTCCTACTATAAACCTGTCCACTCCCTGGGACCAACGCTGAGAGCACACCAGCGACTGTCGGGGAACGGTGTGGAAGCGTATCAACGTTTTTTACCGTCCGCGCCAATTTATCACTCACCTTCGCAAACGAACTCTCCGGGTAGGTTGAATAGACATCGCTCCATGCGCGGCTCGCCTGTGCCCATTCCCCTTTATTCACATGGATCATTCCGATTGTAAACTGTACACGTGGTGCTAAGCTACTCCCCTGATGTTCCGCCAGAAACCGTTTGAGTGAGGCAAGCCCCTGCTTACTATCGTCCAACAGCACATGACACTGCGCAATATTGTTTTTCGCGCGCTCGACAAGAACACTTTTCGGATAGGTGTCAATCAGAAGTTGATAGGCACCGATAGCGTTTTCTAATTTGCCTGCATTTTGGTAGGATGCGGCAATACGGAAGGCTATGAAATCAATTTGGGGGGCATCGGGATGAAAAAAGTGGAGTCGCTGATACTCGTGAGCGGCATTGAGATAATCCCCTTCTTGGAAGAGTGAATCCGCAAAAGCGGTTTCTAATTTACTGCCGCTTGAACTCTCCTCTATTCCATTATGGGCAGGTTTTTGGTGTTCCTGCAAGCGATTCTTAAAGTCATGCGGGTCAAGAAAAGAAAACTGGGGCGCGGACTCCACAGTCGTAGCAAGCAACGGGAAGGCAAATAAAATAATAAAAGGCAGAACATAACCGCCGCACCCATAGTGTCCGAAAATAGAGGGAAAGGTTTTCATTCGGTATCAAGTTGTTTTTGCACATGCTCCTTGCTAACTGCCCAAACTCGATTTCCAACATCTGTAAGGTATGGAGTAAATCGAGAGTTTGCCATCTCGTTTCTGAAACCCTCGGGACCATGTGTACTGAGAAGGATGAGCGCGAAGGCTATAACAAGTCCACCAGAAACAATACCAAAGCCGAGTCCAAGTAGATGGTTCACCCAACCTAAAACGCCTCTTTCGAGAATCCGTTGAATGCGTTCAAAAAACGAGTCCATCAAAATAGCGACAATCAGCACAATAGCAACAATGCTCATCCACTTCGCCCAACTGGGGTTTGCTACCAGTTTTTGGACAACCATCGCAAACTGCCCCCAAAATTGACAGGCGGTAAAGAATCCGATACCGATGGCGAATATACCCCATACACTTCGGGTAAAACCCGCACGGTAGCAACTTATACCAGCTAATCCAACAAGAATAAGAATACCAATATCAAGTTTCGTCATTTTTGATTAATTTATGGGACTCTGGGCTGCACTTCACTTCGTTACGCGCAGGTATCTGGTTAAGTCTCAACGTTTTTCCTTGGAAACATTAAACCAAAACCTTAGCCCGTAAACGTAAGGGAGGGTTTTGCTTGGGTGTTTCTTCAGATACACAGAAGGGAACATCAAACTTTCAACTGTTCTGACCGAGCCACAAGGTATCATTAAAAAACTGGGTTGGGCATCTATTTGGTCTCTTGAAGAAATGGGATCTCTGTCAAACTGCCCCCAAATACTTGTTCAACTGCAATCTCTATCGAAGTGCCGTTGCCTAACTGGTGAAGCAATTTGCGAATTTTTGGGAAACCAAACTGCTGGATGAGAAATTCCGCGACTGCAGTGGATTGAATATACGCCAATTTCCGATATTTTTTCGGCAATTGATTAAACGGTTTGTTCAATACAACAAAGGGGAGTAGACACCTCATCTGAACCGCCTGCTGTAATTTAAGGCGTTCAGACTGGAACATAGGACGGGCTATGCTTTGTGCGAGTCCTTCGTTAAGCCATATAGGACAACGCCCGTGTGCTAAATGATGAATCAACAGGTGGGCCCATTCATGCCGCAGCAGAGCATATAAAATGCTTAGCACGGGTTCACCAGCGGCGCAGTACGCGAGATGAATGCCACCATCGTAACACCCACTTGCCCATCTCGGCATCGACTGCTGAGACGGAGCACGACCGTTTGTATTTGCAATCGATATAGAAACCGGCGAAGCGGGATAGTACCCTAGCATTTCACCCAATTCCGAGTAGGTTCGATAAATCAGGCGACAGATGTTCCAGACTGTTTGGGAATTCATTTCAGAATGACAAGTGAGATCGAAAAATTCTGAATTTACAACGTGCTTAGGGAACTTCGCAGGACTCGCTTTTAACTGTTCAAGGAATCGTAACGGAGGCGGTTCCTTAAAGTCATCAAAAGCGATAAGCGTATTATAACACACTTTCTCATCAAGAATGCGTGCTTTGCGCCTAAGAACCGTTGGTGAATCAGGACACAATCGAAGGGCAATATCCAAACATGTTAGTGCTGTATCCCACTCTCCAACCATCTCATAGGCTTTTGCGAGATCGGCATAGATATAATGATGCTGTGCCGCTCCCAACTTCAAGCCAGCGAGATAGTGTTGGATCGCTTCAACATAACACGCCTGTCCGTAACTGAGCGTTGCTTGTTGAAAATGTGATAATGCCAATGAATTGGCATGCCCAAGATGCACAGCCTTTATAAGGAGCGATGATGCATTAAGGGCTCGTCCCTCAATGCACAACGCAATCCTTCTCCCTGTATTATTTATGACCGCTCAATATCAACGACTTTGAACTTAATTTTTCCACATTGTAGCGTAGAACCGTCTTGAACGAGTGTCGGTGCTTCAACGCGTGTTTCATCAAGATAAGTCGTATCAGAACCACCTAAATCCGTGACATAGACATCGTCATCTTTCTGCTCAAATCGGACGTGTACACGAGAAAGTGTCTTGATTGCGTTGTAACGCTTTAACATGTCTGGGGATTCAACTGTTTGTTCAGTATCCCACTTCTGCAGTGCATCTGCGTCCGGTAAAGAAGCATCAACCTGCATGATTTCGGTGGTCTCATTGCCCATACCTTGTGGGCTATAACTGGGTTGCAGTTCCAACCCTTCTACACCTACAGGTACAGACTCGCGCTCTACTGCTTCGCCCCGAATCTCTGCCATCACACGTTCGCGAGCTCGCTGCTCGGCACCAGGCGGTGGCATGACATTCTCTCTTTCTTCAAAGCGGTAGTGTGAGAAGTCTATTAATTGTTTTAATGGCTGAAGTTCCGGAAAGTTGTGAATTTCCTTCAGAAGACGTTTCTGACTACGTGATAACCTTTCATTTTTGAGCCAGCACGTATAAGCTTCCAACATCTCTGCCTTTTTCAAGTCATCTGCCGAGATGCCGGCCCTCCGCCATTTCTTCCAGAAGCGCATGCGTTAATCCTCCAAATTAATATATCCACTGAATGCCCTTTGCAATCAGCATTTTCCGCAATTCCTCGGTACACCGAAAAATCCAGATTTTCACAGTGCCGTCTTTGCGGTTAAGAATGCGGGCAATCTCTGCAATACTATAGCCTTCTAAGTGCCGTAACATCCACGCAATCCGATGATTTGGTTTCGTTACCTGTTCAAGGGCACTCTCCAAAATCTGTTGTGCTTCTGCGGCTTCTAATTCTTGCTCGGGGCTTGGGCTCGGGTCTCTGTATTTACTCAGCGGTTGTTCATCTTCATCGGGTGAACCACTGAGCGGATGTTCCCGATTCCTGTCCCGTTTCCGTATCGCATCGATAATCGTATTTCGCGCTACCGTATTTAACCATGCTTGGAAACTACCCTGCTCTGTGTCCCACTTGCCCAGCTTCTGCCAAACTTTAACGAACACATCTGAGGCTACCTCTTCAGCATCTTGATAATTTCCAAGCATTCGGTAGGCTTTGTTATAAACCCACTTATAATGCTTGTCGAATAATTGCCTAAATGCGGCTTCGTTGCCTGCTTTCGCTTGTGTCGCGAGATAGGTATCTTCGACAGCAGATAAATCATTAGATATTTGGCGAGCCATTCAAATCTGCTCCTTCGCCTATAAG
>RKRR01000121.1 GCA_007571305.1 Candidatus Poribacteria bacterium
ATCATAGACTTCCTTTCCCACATAGAAGGATTCCAAAAGACCCTCTGGCTGAAAAAGAAATTTGTCCTCTCCACCGACTACTGCATCACCCTCGACCGCGTTCCCGAAGAATTCTACCCCGAAATCGCAAAAAACACTGACCAACGCAATGAATGGAAAGACCTGTTTGTTATCCACGAAATAGACAGCACACTCATCAGTACCGACTACACCGAACCCCTCTCTGTTGACTTCCTCAAAGCAAACCCAAACCTCATCTTAGACACGTGCCACTTCAACGAAGACTTCAAAGACCGCCTCCTGTCCCATTTCACCGATATAGACAACCAAACAGACGGCGTGCTCATCCACGGTGAGAACTTCCAAGCCCTGAATTTGCTAACCGAAAAATACCGAGAGTCCATAAAAGCCATCTATATAGACCCACCTTATAATACAGGAGAAGATGATTTTCTTTATAGAGATTCATTCAGACATAGTAGTTGGATGTCTTTGATGTATGATAGATTGCTGCTAAGTAGAAAATACGCACAGCAGAATTCTGCAATCGCCATAAGCATTAACGAAGAAGAACTTTTCAATTTGAAATTGTTGCTAGATGCAGCAATAGGTAGCACTAATTACCTAACGACGGTTACTGTAAAAGTGCGTCATGATGATAGGATACTAAAGGGATTTAAAGATATTCACGAAGTCACCGAACAACTTCTTGTTTATCGCAATAGTCCTGATTTCACTCCGACGAAAAGGATTGTAGATAACACTTCTAATGAGGATTACCGTTGGCGAGTTACAGAAATTTCTAACCCCAAAGAGACACTCCTCTTAGGAAATAAAGATGTAACTGTGTTTCACCCCGACGAATTTTCTATAAAACAAGTTGAACCTTCAGAAGAAAATTTGAAAAAAATTAACATACGCGGAAGTATCAGAAGAGGGAATTCAGCTGGTGAATTCTACACAAAGCATCTTGAATCCATGTTTAATGACTACCGTGGTTATCTATTCAAGATCCCAAATATGGGTAATGATGGCTTAGGCTATCGCTACATTTACATACCTTCACCAGAGGAAAAAAGAAGAAATGCTGATTATTTTCAAGGAGTTCCCATTGATAGAGCCGACACCAAAGGAAATCCTTACCCAAATCATTGGTATGCAGAAAAAGGGTACTGGGATATGGAACCTGCCTTCAACAGAGTTGGATATGAAGGATCTGTTACCTTTAGAAGTGGTAAAAAGCCCTTAGACTTTGTCACAAAATATCTGGTTCTTGCCGGTGTAAAGGATGATACACATTCAATCTGTCTTGACTACTTTGCAGGCTCCGGTACCACTGCCCACGCCACCATCAACCTCAACCGACAAGACAACGGCAAACGCAAATACATCCTCGTAGAAATGGGACACCACTTCGACACTGTCCTCAAACCCCGAATTAAAAAAGCCATCTACGCAGAAAAATGGAAAGACGCAAAACCCGTCTCCCGGGACTCCCGCTTCTCCCACATGGTCAAGTGCCAACGCCTCGAATCCTACGAAGACGCACTCAACAACATAGAATTCACCCCAACTGAGAGTGAAAACCTGCTGCTTGACCAACACCACCTCAGCTACCTCCTGGGCAGCGAAACCCGCGAGAGCCAGACATTCCTAAACATCGACAATCTCCAAAACCCATTTGACTATCAACTTAACATCGTCAAAGACATGCAAACACACGCTCAAACCATTGATGTCCCAGAAACCTTCAATTATCTCCTCGGTTTAACCCTCCAGACCCGGCAATGCCTTTATGATGACGACAGACGTTACCTCGTCTACCGCGGCACCTTGAAAGAAAAAGAAGTCGTCATCTTATGGAGGAATACGCAAAACTGGCAACCCCAAGACTATGAACGCGACTACCAATTCATCAAAGAAAAGGAGCTCATAAAAGATGCAAAAGAAGTCTATATCAATACAAACAGCATCATCCCCAAAGCAAAACCCATAGACCCACTATTCAAACGTCTCCTGTTTTCCGAGTAGCCTAATCTGTTAGATTGTGCTTTCAGAGACCAGAACTCACTAATCAATGTTCGTAGTAGGGCGATTCATCGCCCGTCACACAAATGGAATACTGCCATAGCCTAATCTGTTAGATTGTGTCTCCGTAGCACTTGTAGCCTAATCTGTTAGATTGTGCTTTCACAGATCAATGGATTTTATACACGTTTCACACTCCACAGGACTTAGAAAAAATAATGAGGGTACTCAGCGGTGGCACAGGAGACCCACGGTTTCCTATGCTACAGAAAATTGTCCAAATTTTAGTAGACCATAACCCGCGATCGAAACAAAAATAGAGGACAAAATGCCTAACCAACGCCACCTCGACAATCACCTCACCCTACACGCATGGATCAATAGCCATCTCGGTTATGAAACCACCAACCAACTCCTCACCGATGTGAATAACCACGTCACTCATGTCGGCGAAACGTTCAATCCAGATGGCCTCTCACCCGTCTGTCAATTCTTGAGTGCCCGCGTCCCACCTGAAATGCAAGCCTCCCTGGCAGAATACGACACCAACATCAAACACCATCTTTCTGCAATAAACGCCACACGCACACAACCCATCATCCTCCGCTATTTCCAATACATGGCACTCCTCTACACCGAAATCTTTTTAGATTGGAAGTCCAACAGCCCCGTAGAACTCCTATGTCAACTCAACACCTTCGTCCAACAGCGAAATGATGCAAGAGCCCCAGCTGATGCCATGGATGCCCCCTTCACAGAAAACGATCTCGAAAAACTCGCCTTCTATATGGCAACCGGCGCAGGTAAAACCCTCATCATGCACATCAACTACCACCAATACCGCCACTACTGCAAACACCCATTAGACAACATTGTCCTCATCACGCCCAACGAAGGCTTAAGCGAACAGCACATTCGCGAACTCACAAACTCCGATATTCCATGCCAACGATTCAACGTTGACAGCAATCACACCGACAACGCAATCCAAGTCATTGAAATCACAAAATTAGTTATAGAAAAGACCGGCGAAGGCGAAACCGTCCCCGTGGAAGCGTTTGAAGGCAACAACCTTATCTTCGTAGATGAAGGACACAAAGGCAGTGGCGGCAAAGTCTGGCGCAACGTCCGAGAAATGCTTGCAGAAACCGGGTTCACCTTTGAATACAGCGCAACCTTCGGACAAGCACTCTCCGCCGCAAACAACACTGACCTCGTAGACGAATACGGCAAAGCCATCGTCTTCGATTACTCATACCGCTACTTCTACCAAGACGGCTACGGCAAAAACTTCCGCATTCTCAATGTTAAACACGACGAAGAGACGCAAACCGAGATGCTGCTGCTCGCGAATCTCCTTACCTTCTACGAACAACGCTGTTATTTCAAGGAAAACCAAAGTGCTATCCGTGACTACGGTTTAGAACCACCCCTCTGGGCATTCGTCGGCAGTAAAGTCAACGCTAAGGTGGTGTATAAAGAAAATGGAAGAGAACGTTCTGATGTCCTCAACGTCATCCGCTTCCTGCACCGGTTCTTAAAAAACGAAGACAACTGGACAACCGATGCCATCGAGAACGTCATCAACCGCAACTCAGGCTTAACCGATGACAACGGCTATGACATCTTCCACAACCGACTCAATTATCTCAGAAACCGCAACGAAACCCCGGAACACATCTACCGCAATATTCTCGACGAAGTCTTCCATACAGACACCAGCGGCGCACTGCATCTACAAGACATCAAAAATGCACTGGGTGAAATCGCACTCAAAACCATTAACAGTAATCAGCCCTTCGGACTCATCTACATTGGAGACACCTCGAACTTCAAAAAACTCGTCCAAGACGACGATGCCGGAATCGAAACGGATGCCGAGGATGTCCTTACCGAAAGCCTTTTCAATCACATCAACACACCCGACAGTCCGATCAATATCCTCATTGGTGCGAAAAAGTTCATTGAAGGTTGGGATAGTTGGCGGGTCACTGCTATGGGCCTCCTCAACATCGGCAGACAGGAAGGCTCCCAAATTATCCAGTTGTTTGGACGCGGTGTCCGTCTCCGCGGCAAGGATATGTCTCTCAAACGCAGTGCTGTACTCCAGGGGGACCATCCCCATCATATCTCCCTCTTGGAAACTCTCAATATCTTCGCTGTCCGGGCAAACTTCATGGCACAATTCAGAGACTACCTCACCCGCGAAGGCGTACCCACCGACGACCCCGTCCAACTGACAATTAAAATCAAACGAAACGACGACTACCTCGCGAAACGTCTCTATATCCCAAAAGCACCCAAATACGACGAAGCCGCCAAAGGCAAGTGTGTCCCACTTACAGTCAAGACCGCCGCCTATATCACTCACACCACACAAACCGTTGACATCATCGCGAGCAGTGCACAACAAGGCATCCGAGGCAGCCAGTCAACAGCCGCCTTAGCACGGAAAATTCCAACAGAAAGCCTGAAATTAGTAGATTGGGAAAAGATGCACCTCCATTTGCTTGAATACAAGCAGGAAAAGCAATTCCACAATCTCATCTTTGACACCCAGATCCTCAAGAAAATCATGGATCCAGATCAAGAATTGTATGGTCTCACCGTCATGACAGAATCCGAAGTCATGCCAAGGTCCCTGGAAGAAGTCACACGTTTAGAGGCATTAGTCATCACACTCCTCCAAAAATACATCGCTAAATTTTATCACATCGTTCAAAAGCAGTGGAGCAGCAAAAAGGTGAAATTGGAGACCTTAAACAAGGACAACGATAACTTCACGGATTGGGAGGTCTACATTCCTCGAGACGAATCACAGGAACTCGAACCACACCTCCAAAGCGTGATAGAAAGTGGCGAAATATACGGCCCTAATGTGACCGATCTGCCTAATGCTTATAACGACCATCACCTCTATCAGCCCCTCCTTACGATTACCAGCACCAACGATGCATGGCGAACCACACCTCCGGCCTTAGCAGAGAGTGAGAAGAACTTCGTCGAAGACCTCCGCGGTTACGTCCGTCAGCAACGTGAGGAACTTCTCATGAAAAAAGAGGTTTTCCTCTTACGCAACCAGAGCCGCGGCAAAGGTATCGGTTTCTATCAAAACGTAGGTTTCTACCCCGACTTTATCCTCTGGATTCTTGAAGGAGCAAAACAACGTATCGTTTTTATTGAACCCCACGGCATGGTGCATGAAGCTATCAATGAACACAATCCCAAAGTCACCCTTTTCAGAGAATTGCGTGAGCTTTCCTATCAACGTTTTCGTGGTGAACACGTTCAGATGGATTCTTTTATCATTTCAGGAACCGATTTCCCTACCCTCCGCCGCAGAGAGGGCATGGATAAACAACAGTTTGAAACGTGGCATATCCTCTTCCGTGACTCTGCCGATCCCGCTTATCTCTCTCCAATCTTCGAAGAACCGCCCTCACCATTGTAAAAAATTCGCCCAATCTCTGAAATCCGAGACAACCAGAGATTCAGACACCTATCTCTTCCAATTTTCCGTTTGCCCGTATCCATAAATTGTGCTAAAATAAACACAGCATGAACCAAAACGACTTAAAACCCCTGCATAAAGCACTCTGCACCTTGCTCGGCACACGTTTCAGCACAGACAGCACCGTCCGAGACGCACACGCCCGCGATGCCTCCTATCACCGAGGTACGTTACCGGATGCTGTCGCCTTTCCGAAAACCAATGCCGAAGTTGCAGAAATTGTCAAAATCTGTGTAAAACACAACGTCCCAATAGTCCCCTACGGCACTGGCACCGGCGTTGAAGGTGCTGTCGTCACATCTGAAGGCGCGCTTTGCATCGCACTCAACGAAATGAACCGCATCCTCCGCGTCAGTCCAGACGACAGAGATGCCACCGTCCAAGCAGGTGTAACCCGGCTTCAACTGAACACACATCTTACCGCCATTGGCACGCAGCTCCACTTCCCTGTTGATCCAGGAGCAGATGCATCATTAGGTGGAATGGTAGCGACACGGGCATCCGGGACGAGTGCTGTCAAATACGGCACCATGCTTGACAATGTTCTCGGTTTGACCGTCGTCACAGCTGATGGCTCTATTGTCCACACCGGCGGTAGGGCCCGGAAGTCCGCCGCAGGCTACGATCTCACACGTCTTTTCATCGGTTCAGAAGGCACACTCGGAATTATCACCGAAATCACGGTTAAACTAACGCGATTGCCCGAAGCCGTTGCCGCGGCTGTCTGTGCCTTCCCAAATATCGCTGCCGCGGTAGACACCGTTATTGAACTGATAGGGATAGGCATCGGCATCGCTCGCATCGAACTGTTAGATGAACGCCAGATGGAGGCCGTCAATAGATACGCTGGATTAACCTACGAAGTCGCACCGACTCTCTTTTTTGAATTCCACGGGTCTGCTCACACCGTCGCGGAGAGCTCAGAAGTTGCCGATAAAATTGCAGCAGCCCACGGTAGTGGAGACTTCCGGTGGGCAACAGACGAAAACCAACGTAAGAAACTCTGGCAAGCCCGATATGATAGTTACTACGCAGCACTTAACCGGCATCCCGGTTCTGTCGGCTACGTCACCGATGTCTGCGTCCCAATCACTCGACTTGCCGAGTGCATCGCCAGAACCAAAGCCTTGCTTGAGAAATCCAGTGTTATCCCGTCGATTCTCGGACACGTTGGAGACGGAAATTTTCACGTAGTCTTTCCACTTGAACCCGACAACAACAACGAATTAGCAGAAGCACAACAATTCAGCCATCAGATCGTAGACATCGCCTTAGAAATGGGAGGCACCTGTACTGGCGAACACGGTATAGGCATCGGCAAACGAAAAGCATTAGAAAAGGAACACGGAGAGGCAGTGGATTTAATGCGTGCCATCAAACACGCCTTAGATCCATTAAACTTAATGAACCCCGGCAAAGTTTTCCTATAAAAACCTAAGTTTCCAGCTATGTAGCATAAGAGACCGTGAGTCTCCTGTGCATAAATGTGCACAAACTAAGGAAAACTCTTTTATGAAAAAACTAACTTTCATCGGAATATTCCTAATATTCACCACCCCTGCTTTTTCGGAACTCACCGATTCGGATCTTCAACGTATTCGAGAGATCGTCCAAATTGAAGTAGCCGCCGAAGGAAAACAGATACGCACAGAAATGACCGCCGCAATCAATGCCTCTGAAAAACGGATGATGAAAAATCAGGACATAAACTTGACAGGGTTGGACAAACGCGTGAATCTTCTTGCCTCGCTGCTAATAGGTATAATGGCATTAATCATAGTAGCGGTTGGGATTCCGCAACTCATGCTTGCTTACAGACAGCTCAAGCAAGATCAACAAGTTCACAACGAAATCCAAGAGCTCCGTGCAGCATACGAAGAGGTCTTGGCTCAACTCAAAGAACTAAAAACGGAAAATGAAACCACCAAAAAGCGTGACAGGTCGTAACCCGAACAGTCTACTCCATAAGCTTGTGTCTCGTGAAGCATCCTTAAAACAGAAACATGCAAAACAATTGGAAAGTCCTCATTACCGATTACGCCTGGCCCTCTATAGAGCCTGAACGACAGGTGCTTGCCGAAATCGGGGCGGAACTTATCGCTGCTGATACTGGCGACGAGGCAGAACTCCTAACCCTCGCACCCTTGATGGATGGTATCCTTACCTGTTGGAAACCTGTCCGCGCGCCTGTCATCGCTGCCGCTGAAAAATGCCAGATTATCGGACGTTGTGGCATCGGACTGGACAACATAGACGTGGAGGCCGCTACAGAACACGGCATCATTGTTACCAATGTCCCTGCCTATTGTATTGATGAGGTCTCCGACCACGCGATGGGTTTGCTGCTGGCGTGTGCGAGAAAAATCTCGCGCTACGATCGGGCGGTTAAATCGGGCACATGGGAACAAAATATTGGACCAACGATGCGCAGGATTCGAGGCAAAACCCTCGGTGTCGTCGGCTTCGGACGGATTGCTCGCTCTATTGTGCCGAAAGCGAAGGCGTTTGGTTTTACAATCAACGTCTGTTCCCCGCGCACTGATCCCGAATTAATACAGCAGTCCGGTGCACAAAAGGTTTCGTTTTCAGAACTCCTTGCAACCTCTGATTTTATTACCGTCCATGCGCCACTGACAGCAGAGACACAAGGCATGTTTGGGGCGGCAGAATTTCTGGCAATGAAGCCGACAGCCTACTTGGTTAACACGGCACGAGGGGGCATCGTAGACACCGCTGCACTCACCGCCGCGCTTCAGAACGCGGAAATCGCCGGAGCAGGTGTAGACGTATTGGAAACAGAACCCCCTGAACAGAACGAAAAACTGCTTACCCTCGACAACGTCGTTGTTACACCGCACGCCGCTTTTATGTCAGAGGAATCCATTCTTGACTTGGAGGTTGCTGCCGCTACATGCGTCGCGCAAGTGCTGATGGGAAAACTGCCTGAATCCGTCGTGAATCCATCGGTTTTGGAACGCTCGAACCTCCGCGCAAATTTTTAAATTGGGACTTACGCCTGCTGCTCTTTTGTCGCATAACCTGTGAGGGAGTGCCACGAGAACATCTATGTTTTTTATAGGTTCTTCCTCTCACAAAACGCCCTATGGTCAAAATTGCGTAAGCTCTGTTATAGTAAAATCTGAAAACAGGTTCACACGTGTAGCATCGCCTGTTAGGCTGTGCCAGTCAGAACAGATAACTTCAGAGTTCACACGCCGCTACAAGTGTCCAAGTAATTACGGAATCTACTATAAACTATGTTTGAGGATTTTGGTGGAAGCACCAGTGCAAAAACGGAAACCCGTAAGCATAGCAGATTAGAAAATGAAATTAAGAGGTGAATATGAAATCCCAGCCCCACCCAAACCAACCGCAAGGTCCAATTAAAAAACTACCTGACGCAACAGGACATTTCGGACAATTCGGAGGCAGATACGTCCCCGAAACACTCATGACCGCCCTTTTAGAGCTCGAAGAAGCGTACATGGAACTCAAGGACAATCCCGAATTCCAGCAAGAGTTTCAGTACTACCTCCGTGAGTACGTCGGGCGACCCAATCCACTCTACTACGCCGAGCACTTAACAGAAACACTTGGTGGCGCGAAAATATATCTCAAACGCGAAGACCTCAACCACACAGGTGCTCACAAAATTAACAGCGCAATCGGGCAGATCCTCCTCGCCCGATGGATGGGCAAAAAACGCATCATTGCCGAGACCGGCGCGGGACAACACGGTGTCGCAACAGCCACTGTCGCCGCAAAGTTTGATATGGAGTGTGATGTCTACATGGGCGAGGAAGATATAGAGCGCCAAGCACTTAACGTCTTCCGTATGCAGCTCATGGAAACAAAAGTAATTCCTGTTAATTCCGGCTCTCGCACCCTCAAAGACGCGATTAATGCTTGTTTCCGCGACTGGGTAACGAACGTCCGTACCACCTATCTACTTCTCGGATCAGTCGTCGGCGCGCATCCTTACCCTATGATCGTCCGAGACTTCCAATCTGTCATCGGCGACGAAGCAAGGGTACAGATTTTGGAGCAGGAAGGGACTTTACCAGATTGTGTCGTCGCCTGTGTCGGCGGCGGGAGCAATTCACTCGGCATGTTCTATCCCTTCTATGCCGATGAATCCGTTCGGATGATTGGTGTAGAAGCAGCGGGTGAAAGCATCCGTAGTGGACGACACGCGGCACCCCTCACTGCGGGCAGTGTCGGCGTTTTTCACGGAGCGAAGTGCTATCTCCTGCAAGAAGATGACGGTCAGATAACCCCCGCGCATTCAATCTCCGCAGGTTTAGACTATCCTGGGGTCGGACCAGAACACAGTTACTACCGAGAAACCGGTAGGGCAGAATACGTGCCGATCACCGATGCAGAGGCAGTGGAAGGGTTTCGATTGTTATCAGAGACGGAGGGTATCATCCCAGCATTGGAATCCGCACATGCCATTGCCTATCTGCGCGAATTTGCCCCTAAACTCGGCAAAGACAAGATCATCGTCGTCTGCCTTTCGGGCCGTGGCGACAAAGATGTCTATACGATTGCAAGCGAATTGGGGATTAACCTGTAGCAGCAGTTATAGACTATCGCCGCCATTGTTTTATCCAAGTACCTTCTACTTCAGCCAAAAACAGATTGTTATCTAATCGTGAGATGTGATATAATTTTGTCGCGTAGCCTAAAAAATAGCGAGCGAGGTGGCACCATGACGCGCGAAATCGTAGACGCTCCTTCAAATCTGTCTCTACAGCAAAAGGTCCGCAATTTCATCAAGTCGCTCTCACATCGAGACGGTCCTGTCAGGAATTGGCGATATTTCCCGACCCGCGTATTACTGCGAAAACTGCAGTCGGAATCCGCTGAAATGCGGGCATACGCCGCCGAAGGGTTAGGTGGCGTTGGTGATGTGCATGCCGTCGTGCCGCTCATCAATGCCTTAAGCGACAACAACTCAACCGTCCGTCGCTTCGCTATCTCCTCCCTTGGACATATCCGAGATGAACGCGCGATTGACGTGCTCATCCCGTTTCTACAGGACGAAGAAGCTGATATGCGTTGTGCCACTGTTGTTGCTCTGGGTGAATTGGGACTTAGCAAAGACAGGTTCTCGGCACCACCCGTAGAAATAATAGAGGCATTGGTAAATAGTATAACGGACATTGATAGAGCCGTCTGCTCCGCTGCTATTGTCGCTTTAGGCAGAATTGGTAATCCACAAGCGATCTCTCCACTCAATGCATTAGCAGAAACCACCGACAACGAATGGATTCGTCGCTACATCAGCGAGGCATTACACCAAATAGAAGAACAGAACACCTAACTCAATTCCCAAAAATTTTCCTTGATTTTGGCTACCCGATTTGATATAATACATGCTAAGTTTATTAATGTGACAGATGAGGTTCTGCTGACAGGCGTTAAGACCCTACATCAGCACATTCCGCTACCCAGATATATCGCAACATTCATCTATCTTCGAGAATTATGGACGAAAACCAAAGTTTCAAATCCGGGTACGTTAGTATTATCGGCGCGCCGAACGTCGGTAAATCCACCCTGCTCAATACCATTTTAGGGCAAAAACTCGCTATCGTTACCCCGAAACCACAAACGACTCGGAATCAGATTCGCGGAATTGTCACCACCGATACCCATCAAATTATCTTTGTCGATACACCCGGGCTGATGGATCCCAAGTATCGCTTACAAAGTGAAATGGTCAAAACAGCGTATGGGGCTTTGTCTGATGCGGATGTCGCCCTTTTTGTGATTGATGTCACGCGTCCATATCCTGATATTGAGGATAGGATCCTAAGACATCTCAAACGTGTCAAATCCACAGTTATTCTGGTTCTCAATAAGGTAGATCTCATCGCAAAGCCAACCTTACTCCCAATTTTTGATGACTACAGTCAGAGGTATGAGTTTGCACACATGATACCCATTTCTGCCCTGACTGCTGATGGCATTTCAGTTCTTCTCGAGCAAATTGAAACTTACCTGCCGCTGGGCCCTCGCTATTTTCCAGAAGACCAACTCAGCGACCTTCCCGAACGTTTTTTTATTGCCGAAACCGTTCGTGAAAAGATTATGCTCCTCACGCAAC
The DNA here is from genome assembly GCA_007571305.1 of Candidatus Poribacteria bacterium. Classification (GTDB taxonomy): domain Bacteria; phylum Poribacteria; class WGA-4E; order WGA-4E; family WGA-3G; genus WGA-3G. The sequence continues at coordinate 11,652 of RKRR01000121.1, forward strand.
GCGAAATCCCTTACGCATCTGCTGTTGTTGTTGAAGAGTTTGAAAAACGCCAAACAAAAAAATCAAACGAGATTATCTATATCCGAGCCATCGTCTACGCTGAACGGCAGACACAAAAACAAATTATCATTGGCAAAGGCGGAAAATTAATTAAACGCGTCGGTGAACTTGCCCGAATTGACATTGAAAAATTCTTAGACACCCGCGTCTTTTTAGAAATTTACGTAACCGTCAAAACCAATTGGCGCAAAGACCCACGCAAACTCAAAGAGTTAGGCGGTTTTACAGATATTTAACCTCGTTCTTCTGAAAAAGTAATTTGATCATTCATACATACGGACGCGATTCTCGAAAATCTGCGATTCGGATTACCGTGGGAAATCATAAAATGACAGAAGAGTCGATTCTCGTACAGGGTGCGCGCGAGCACAACCTAAGAAACATTGACATCCAACTTCCAAAAGATAAACTCATTGTCTTTACTGGTGTGAGCGGCTCTGGCAAATCTTCATTGGCGATTGATACCGTTTACGCCGAAGGACAACGCCGATACATCGAATCTTTATCGGCCTACGCGCGCCAATTTTTAGGACAACTCGGCAAGCCAGATGTGGACGAGATTGTCGGATTATCTCCATCTATTGCCATTGATCAGGGATCAACAGGACATAACCCGCGTTCCACGGTAGCAACCGTAACCGAAATCTACGACTACCTCCGCGTCCTCTATGCCCGTGTAGGGCAACTCCACTGTCCCGAATGCGGACATGAAGTCGGTTCACAAACTCCCGCGGATATCGTCCAAGCTTTGATCGACTACCCAGAGCGCACCAGACTCATTATTTTAGCACCAATTCTCAGAGGTTCCCGCGGCGCGCACCACAGAGAACTTGAGGATTTACGTAAAGCAGGTTTCGCTCGGTTGCGGATTGATGGTGAAATATACGAACTTCGACCCGGACTCACCTTGAATCCCAATCAACGTCATGATATTGATGTCGTTGTTGACCGAATTGTTATCAAGGAAGGCGTTGAACCTCGCCTCGCGCAAGCCGTACATACTGCCCTCATGCGTGGAGACGGAAACCTCCTCGTCCACGTCGTTCCCACTGAAGGCGAGGCATCTTCATTTGCCTCGGAGGAAGACTACTTACTCTTCAGCGAGGATTACACCTGCGCGCACTGCCGTATCAGTTTCGTGAAACCGGAACCACGTCACTTCTCTTTTAACAATCCGGATGGCATGTGCGAGAATTGTCGGGGTTTAGGCGTGGAAATGGGAATCTTGCCAAGGTTGATCGTTCCAGATGATACCCTTTCCATCATGCAAGGTGCCATAAGTCTCTGGGGCCCTCTGAATACGCGAAATACCCTCAAGGAGAAGGAAATCGCTGAGGCACTCGCAAAACACCTCGGATTCGATATTGAGACCCCTTGGAAAGACCTCACACCCGAACAGCAACATGCCATTCTCTACGGCACTGGGGATGACATTCTTACAATTACCACCCGCTCTACGGGTGGACACAAGAGACGGAGGCGACGACGGCAATATCGTGCCCGTTTTCACGGCATCATTCCAACTGAAGAGCGGAAGTATCACTTTGAAGATGACGAGGAAACCGATGAAGACACCTTCCCGGACTATTTCGTCAAAATGCCCTGCAGGACATGTGAGGGAACACGACTGAACCCATGGATAAAAGCCGTGACGATAGGTGATACCTCTATAACGGATATCCTTGAGATGTCCATTCAAGATGCCGCCCAACTCTTTGGCGAACTGAAACTTCCAGAGCGCGAGACACGCATAGCGTCGGAACTCTTAAAAGAGATTCGAGGACGGCTCGGATTCCTGATGGACGTAGGGTTGGATTACCTGGCACTTTCACGTCCTGCTCCGACCCTTTCCGGCGGTGAAGCACAGCGCATACGCCTTGCGAGTCAGGTAGGGGCGGGGTTACGCGATGTCACCTATGTTCTTGATGAACCGAGCATCGGTCTACATCCACGCGACCACGCAGGTCTACTCATGACCCTCTTAAACTTGCGAAATCAAGGCAATACCGTTATCGTCGTTGAGCACGATGCGGCAACGATGTTAGTAGCTGACCTCATTGTCGATTTCGGGCCCGGTGCCGGTATTAAGGGTGGGAAAATAACGGATATCGGGACACCAGCACAGTTCATGAAAGAGAGCAACACCCTCACTGCCCAATATCTCCGAGGCGATAAAGCGATCGTTCAACCGGAATCCCGCCGACCAACAGGGGAGAGATGGGTACAAATCTGCAACGCACGCCAGAACAATCTCCAGAGTATCAACCCTAAAATACCTCTGGGTACGCTCTGCTGTGTAACAGGTGTGAGTGGTTCTGGAAAGAGCTCCTTAATTCACGATATTCTCTACAGCGCGCTCGCCCGCGACCTCATGAAAGCAAAGACGGTGCCGGGGGACTACGACGATATTCAGGGCATCATTGAAGGGAAAAGCGTTCCCATCTCCGATGTCATAGACAAAATTATCAACATTGACATGGCACCTATCGGACGTACACCGCGCTCCAACGCAGCAACCTATACAAAAGTCTTCGACGGTATTCGCGCACTCTATGCAGGATTGCCCGATGCGAAATTGCGAGGCTATAAACCCGGACGGTTTAGTTTCAACGTCGCTGGCGGTAGATGTGAAGCATGTAACGGGAACGGCGCGAAAAAAGTCGATATGGGACTACTCTCCGATGTCTGGGTGGAGTGTGAGGTGTGTGAGGGAAAACGCTTCAACAGCGAAACCCTCACCATTAAATACAAAGGGAAAAACATCTCTGAAGTCCTTGAAATGGATATTGATACCGCACTTGCACATTTCGCCGATATTCCGAGGATCGCAAGAGGGTTGAAACTGCTCCACGATGTCGGTTTGGATTACATTAAACTCGGACAACCCGCCCCTACGCTCTCAGGTGGCGAAGCACAACGTATCAAGCTTTCCCGGGAACTCTCCAAACGCGGTACCGGTAAAACGCTCTATATCCTCGACGAACCCACAACTGGTTTGCACTTTGACGATGTAAATAAACTTTTGACGATACTTCATCGGCTCGTAGACGACGGTAACACAGTCGTCGTCGTTGAACATAATCTGGAAGTCGTTAACTCCGCAGATTACCTCATTGATTTGGGACCTGAGGGCGGTATTGATGGTGGCACTATCGTTGCTGTGGGAACACCTGAACAGATCGCAGACATACCTGAATCTTACACGGGTCGGGCACTCCGCGGGGATTTCGATATCTCCTCTTCTTCCGAACGGAACGGGAAACAACCAATTCACTTAAACGAGCCACAAGAAAAAACGAAAAACATTGCAGTGAGAGGGGCTACGGAAAATAATCTAAAAAGTATTGACATTGATATTCCCCACCGAAAAATGACTGCATTGACCGGGGTGAGTGGCTCCGGTAAAACATCGCTTGCCCTTGATACCGTTTATGCCGAAGGACAACGCCGCTATATCGAAACACTCAGTACTTACGCCCGTCAATTCATAGGACAGATGGAAAAACCTAAAGTCTCAAAAATAGAAGGACTCTCGCCAGCGATTGCTATTTCACACGCCAATGCTGGGCAGAACCCAAGATCCACTGTCGCAACGATTACGGAAATACACGATGGACTCCGGACGCTTTATGCCAGATGGGGTAAGCCCTACTGTCCAGATTGCCAAGAGGAGGTCCAACCACAGACAGCAGAAGAAATAGCCGAGCAGGTTTTTGAAACCCTCCTCAAACAACGGGTGGATGTCCTCGCACCTCTTACCAACTTCTTCCTTATTTCGGAACGTAAAGAAGGCGTATCAAGGGGTAAAATCATTGATGTCAATGCAAGTGAGTCAGCGTATGGTTTGAAAGGGAATGAAGATTACGCCGATGTATTTCGTCGATTGCAAAGAGCAGGTTTTGTGCGCGTCCAAATTGATGGCGAAATTCACCGACTTGATGAAACTCCGAAGCTGAGTAAAGGCATTCACCATGAAATCTTTATCGTCATTGACCGCGTCGAACTTGTGGATGAAGAAAAAAGCCGCTTTACGGAAGCAGTGGAGTTAGCACTCCTTCAAAGTGGCGGGTTTGTTCTCATTGAGAAAAGAGAACGTGGAAAAACAACAGAACGGCATTTCCTTAGCGAACACGCGATGTGTCGTTCTTGCGGCAACAACTTTGGGCAACTGACACCACGTCACTTCTCCTTTAACAACAAAATAGGGGCGTGCGATTCCTGTGATGGACGCGGAAGGAACATACACCCACCCTATAATGCGTGCAACCAATGCCACGGCACACGGTTGAAACCTTTTCCAGGCTGCGTCAGATTCGAGGATATAACTCTCTCCGAATTGATGGCAGCGTCAATTACCGAAATTGTTCAGTTCTTCGACACACGGTTAAATCGCATTGAAGCCGAAGTTGTTTCGAGGGAGGCGGAAACCGATAAGAACGATCTTCCCAACACAACAGCAGTATCAACCTCAAGAGCCACACATCCGGCACTTCACATCCATACTTCACCTGAATTTGAGGCCGAAGTCCTACGCCAAATCCAAACGAAGCTCCGGTTCTTGGAAGATATTGGTCTCGGCTATCTCGCGTTAGATCGCGGTGCACCAACGCTTTCCGGCGGCGAAATGCGTAGAATCCAACTCGCAAGCCAGCTCGGTAGTGGTCTCACTGGGGTAACTTATATTCTTGATGAACCGAGCATCGGCTTACACCCGCGCGACCAAGAATGCCTTATTGCGGCACTCAAGGAACTCCGCGATATCGGCAACAGTGTCCTCGTCGTTGAACACGATCGCGATACAATATTAGCCGCCGATCATGTCATTGACTTCGGGCCCCAAGCAGGCAAAGGCGGCGGTGAAATTGTCGCTATTGGCACACCGGATACGTTTCAACGATCAGCAGTCAGCGATCAGCAGTCAGTAATGAGTTCACAACCGATAGCCCGTAACAAAGTGGCGGGCGACTCTACGGAAAAGCACGTCAAAGCACAACTCCCCGAAATGGCCCCGCAAGGTAAAATTAAAAAATCTTTGACACAAGCTTATCTTTCCAATGAAGTAGAGATTCCTGTTCCTAAAACTCGGCGCAAAGGCATAGGAAAACAATTAGCAATATTTGGTGTGAAAACAAACAACCTCAAGAACATTGATATCAAAATTCCACTCGGAACGCTCACCTGCGTAACCGGTGTTTCGGGATGTGGAAAAAGTTCGCTCGTTGAAGGCACGTTAAAACCCGCTCTTGAAAGTCGTAGTTCTATCAAAACCGGCGATCCGAAAGAGAGGCTCTACACCCACTATATGAGTGACGGTCACCGAGAACCGATATATAACGACTACGGTCTGCCGGAATATGAAACCATCCGCGGTGTTAGCCATATTAAACGGCTCATTAACGTAGACCAAAAGGCGATCGGAGAAACGCCACGTTCCAATCCAGCGACTTATACCGACCTGTTCACGAAAATCCGTGAACTTTTCGCTGAGCAACACGATGCCAAGATACGTGGGTATAGTATCGGTGCGTTCAGTTTCAACCTCGCACAGGGGCAGTGTCACGTCTGTGAGGGGCACCGCTTCAATCGTGTCGAGATGCATTTCCTTCCTGATGTGTGGATGCCATGTGAGACGTGTAATAGCACCGGCTATAGCATGGAAACCCTTGAAATCCGTTACAAAGGAAAAAATATCGCTGAAGTCTTAGAGATGACAGTAGACGAAGCACTTACATTTTTCAACGAAAGTCCCCGCATCTGCCGGACGCTTCAGATGTTAGCAGATGTCGGGCTCGGTTATATAGAGTTGGGACAATCCGCAACGACACTCTCCGGTGGTGAGGCGCAGCGCGTCAAACTTGCGAAAGAATTGGCACGCCGTCAAACCGGTTCAACGCTCTATATCATGGACGAGCCAACGACAGGACTCCACTTTGACGACATCCAGAAACTCCTCAAGGTCCTGAACAGACTTGTGGATGCTGGCAACACAATTATCGCCGTTGAACACAACCTCGACGTTATCAAATCCGCAGACTGGGTTATCGACTTGGGACCAGAGAGCAGCAAGGGTGGCGGAGAAGTCGTTGCCATGGGCACCCCAGAACACGTCTCGAAAGTCCAAGCATCCCACACTGCACGCTTCTTACGTGAA
>RKRR01000172.1 GCA_007571305.1 Candidatus Poribacteria bacterium
TCGTAGGATATCCATGCAATCTATCATCACTTGCTGATGTCTTGGAGTTTCCGCCATCGGTTCTCCGTCTGATTCGGGATAGACGAGTGTTGGGGCAGCACCTATATTTTTCTCCATCGTGCTATCTCCTTATGAGTTGTCAGTTGTTATCAAACATTATTATTTTCAGGACTTACGCAATTTTGACAAGAACACACGCTCTGAGAGGGAAACCCACCGACAAAAACCCAGATGTTCTCGTGGCAGAATCTAACAGATTATACTACAGAAGGCAGCCTGCGTAAGCCCTCATCTTATTTCCGTATTAACATTTTGCGTGTGGCAGTGAAGTCGCCTGCGGTAAGCGTATAGAAATAGACACCGCTCGCGACAGGTTCACCGACTGCATTCTTGCCATCCCAATACGCCGCACGACTCCGATGCTGATAGATGCCTGCAGGTTGATGTCCTATATCTAACCTGTGTATCAAAACACCATTCGCAGCGTAGATGTGCAACGTTACATCAGACGCTTCAGCGAGTTGATACGGGAACCATGTCTCCGGATTGAACGGATTCGGGTAGTTGGGAAGTAAAACTGTCTCCTCCGGCACAAAAGTTGCCAAGAGGTGCTCAAGGTTGGCGATGCCGCGACGAAAGGTTAGCGAACCGTCATCTGCTGCATGCAAGATGTCAAGTGTTTGTTCAACGTTTTCAAACGTGAAACCGAGAAGTAGGGCAGCGTTCAGAGGTGCAGCAGGGGCGTTTTGCTCTCCGAGATGCGCTGCGACAATCGCGATGTCATCTCCATCAACAATGCCGTCTCCGTTGACATCTGTGCGCGGGTTGACGGGCGGTGCTTGTCCGAGGGAAAGCGTTACCAGTGTGACATCCTTTGCATCCGTTATCCCGTCTTCATTGACATCCCAGGCGGGTGAAGCCGAAGCGTCCGCTCCACCAACGACAATGTACGTTTCAATAGGCGGAGAAGGGAGTGTCGCCCCCGTGCTCGCACCGGCTTGGAAATTACGGAGGAGCAATCGGGTTTCTCCAGCTGCTTTGGCGGTGAACTTCACTGATAGTAACAGGCCTTCTCCGCTGACTCCTCCCTTGGAGACCCTCACGGCTTTTATACCGGTGATTCTTCCTTGCTTATTCTCGATTGTGCCTTTTCGAAAGAATATTTGTCCGCCGCCTTGCTTCAAGAAGCTGCCTCCGCTGACACTGGTTGCCTTTAGCACAGCGGGATCGAACACAATATCACCTTGCCATCCCGCTAAATCAGTGATGTCCACTGTCTTGAGGGAAACGGTAAAAGTTGCGCCGACATCAATTTGTGTAGTTTCTGTGGATAGAGAGAACTTAGAACCCTGAAGTAACACTGTATATTCGGTGCCCGCAACGAACCCAAAAAAGCCACTCCAACCTCCCCGTGTCTCATAAACAGCGACCAATAAAACATTTAGGCCCTCTTTCAGGGTAACAGAGAATTTATCTTGATAATCACCAGCCCATCGCTCCACCGGATTATAGTGAACCAATTGCCCGTTAATCCACACCTTAATAGCATCGTCGCTCCCAACCTGCATTTTTGTTTCCTGCTTACGAGGTGAATCCAAAACAATTGATCCGTATGCAACATGATGATTTATGTCTCCACTCCCCAATCCAGTAGCGTTTGCCATATCATTAAGGTTATTGTCCCCGGTCGCGGAAAGTTTGTGAAGTGTCCATTGGCTATCCCCAACCGGGTTTCCCTCAGTGGCACCGTTGGTAGCAATCTTCAACTCTGTCACAGTGCCTTTACTCATTTGGTCAAGGAAATCTATACCAGACGCAGCGGCTCTAGAGCCAGATCTTTCACCCGTTGAAGCAATCACCCATAACCAAGGCCCTGTTATTTTTGGACCGCCTTGCAGGAAATGTCCCGGGTTATTACGTGCCCTGACAGATACTTTGTCAGCTAACCCGCGCAAAGGTGAAAAATCAGATATTGCATTATCATGCAGGATTAAGTGCTCCAATTTATTTAACCCCGCAAGGGGGGATACATCCTCTATGACATTGTTACCCAGATGTAGATAGGTCAAGTTTTTTAAATTCGCTAATGGCGATACATCTTCTATCAAGTTATCGGACAGCGTTAGTGAGGTTAACCGCGTGAGTTCCGACAATCCAGAAATGTCCGAGATATTGGTATGATTGATCTCCAATGTCCTGAGGGTTTTTAACCCTTTTACTGAGGGTAACTCGGATATTGGAGCATTACTGCTGAATTGTATCCAGCGGAGTCTCGGTAGTTTCGCCAATGCCGAGAAGTCTGTGATACCCGTATTCCATGCCCGGATGTGTTCTAAACTTAGCATGCCAGCAAGCGGCGATACATCCGATATAGGATTGCCCTCAATCCCGATCCCGTTCAATTTCACTAAACCCGAGAGCGGTGATAAATCTGTTATCTCGTTCTCTTCAAGTCCCAACCAATCTACGTTGATTAGGTTCGCAAGCGGAGAAACATCCCTAATCCTATTCCCACGCAGTTTGATGTTATTCAGACGCACTAATCCAGCCAAGGGAGATAAATCAGATATCGCATTGTGCCGAAACTCTATCCGCTCCAGGTCCGTGGCATATTCCAAACCATTCAAGTTCCTGATACTCCGCTCATCCGCAACGACTTGCGTCAATCTCTCCATATCTGCTGACGTAATCGGAGCACCGGGGGCCTTACCGAGTGTTTCTGAAATAGCAGCACGTAGATTCACGTCGGGGATATGAACAGAACCTGTGGGAGTCAACGGAGTCGGGGTGCTTACAACACGAGTCGTGCCGCGAGGCACGTCTTCGGATTGGAGAGCCGAAATTATGTCACTAAAATTAGACTCATAGACATCGCGTTTCACGTTGCCGCCCCTCAGCAAACCCGCCAAACCTAAGTTTTGCAGACTCGACTTCTCACGAATCTCATCCAGAAACGCATCCGTTTCTAAACCCACGGCAGCCGCAGCCGACGCAGCACCCAGCGGCTCCTGGAACGCTTCATAGAGGCGATGCACTGGTTCAATCCCACCAAAAGCACCGCCAGTCTCAGCCAACGCCGCCTTGTAAAGTTCCCTATCTTGAGACAGAAGTGAATTCATATTTTCTTGGCGAACATACAAACGCAACGCATGGGCTTTATCGTACGGGGGGGGTATCTGTTTGCTCAATCACAGATCGGACATCATCTTCAATCTCTTTCATGCCTTCTGTGTGGCAACCGATACACGATAGACCGTTCCGAACCGCAGGATCGCTCGCCGCTGGGTTGGAGACGATATCTGTTGGTGCCACATCTATCCGATTACCCGCTCCATCTGAGATGTAGTATGCCTGTAGGCCATTCGGCAGGTTGAAGATGACTTCGCCCCCATCACGTTCAAAAGACAACGGATGCGTGAAGATATTCTGAGCACCTGCGCTCCCTGCAAAGTCGTGACTCTTCCAATACGCACCATACCGAGACGTGTGACGCTCCACCACACGGTTGTGATTGGAGACCCCTGAATCGTTGGTGCCCGCACGCCACACTCGAACACCCGGTGCACTCCGGAGATTTCGAGCAACATCTATGCCTAACTCTTGCTCAAGTTCCTGTTCCGTTTCAGGCAGTGCCAGGATGTCATGATAAAGCGGGGGCAGGGAGGCCGTGGCGAGAAACCAATCTACATACACAAACGGCACTTCACAAGTCATCTCCGTGCGAAGATCAGTCAACATGGACAATAGACCTGCTTGCGTCGTGGCATCGAACTCCATGGCATAAGGATAGACGTTCTCGAGCTCCGTCCAGACCTCACGAGTATCCCATTCGTAATCCCGGAGGTCAATGTAGAAGATAGTGTCTCGTGTGTCCTCAACCGGTTTTGGTTTGATAATCTCAGACCCCCACGAGAGACTGTTCACGAGCTTAGAGAGGGCGACGCGAGAAGCAGCAAGTGCGTCAGGTCCCACGCCTGCATTGTAGAGATGGGTCATTGTAAAATAACGGACATAGGGCCGATCAAATGTATCGAGTTTTTCGAGATGTACCTGCATCGCGGTCAGCATCTGACTCGTTGGAATGAAGGTGACATCGTGCTGAATGTCCCAACTCCGTGCCCCGGCTTGGATCCAGCTGCCAATGGTGCGAATCGCCGCAGGAGAAAGTTGGGGTTGCCCTAAGGGCATCCGCTTCGCAGGATCCTTTTCATGAAGCCGCGTATAGAGTTTGGATTCACCTGGCTTTTTGGGGATGATTGCGCCTGAGTTAATCAAACCCTGCGCGGAGTCAATGACGAGGTTCTCAGTGAAGGTACCGTCAGGGCCATGGCAGGCGATGCAATGATGATCGAGAAGAGCATACGCCTGTTGCGCGATGTTTTGTTGTGCCTCAACGTTCTGATAGCCTATGATGAGTGTAAATAGACAGGTAATTTTGATAAAATTGTTCCATATTTTCATAGATTTCTCCAGGACATAATGTGAGGTTATTGCGTTTGCAGTTGTACCGGGGGACAACCCTTCTCATCATATCTATTTTGTAGCATCATCTGTCAGATTGTGTGTCCTTAAGCGCAAATACACAGTTTACGTTACAAATATGCGACTCACCCTATCTATTCGGCGGCTTGTAAGTGTTTCAGTGCTGTGCGTAGTTTTTCGAGTTCGGCTTCAGCCTCTTGCCTTGCTTGCGTTTCCTGTTCTGCGCGTGCCTCTGCTGCTCGCCGTGCATGGGTCTCTTGTGTGCGTGCTTGCGTTTCCTGCTCTGCGCGTGCCTCTGCTGCTCGCCGTGCATGGGTCTCTTGGACGACGCGTGCCTCCGCCGCATCAGCCCGCTCCCGATTCGGCTCCAACCACACTGAGGCGGCAGGATCATACAGCCGCAATACTCCTTCACGTTCATCTAACTCTAAACCTAAGACTTCAGACGGAAGCCGTCCCTCTATCAACGCTATTTCTTCATACGCTTCACCCACGAGACGAAAACCGGTGAAAGCAGGTTCAATCTCGTAATACGGATCATAGATGTAATACTCTTTGACCCGAAGCACTTTCGCGTAAATCTCCTTCTTCACCGTGAAGTCGTTCTCAAACGTACTCGGACTCGCAACCTCTAACACAAAATCAAGGGTCGGTGGCTGTTCCCAGGTC
>RKRR01000153.1 GCA_007571305.1 Candidatus Poribacteria bacterium
ATATTTTTGGATGTTACGATACGGAAGGAGAATCACATGATTAGAAATACTGTATTTCTCACTGCGATGCTCTGTGCGCTCGTTAGCACAACATCTGCACAGAACTACTATCCCGTAGATATCGGGAATACTTGGATATTGGAAAGCATAGACGGTGCTGAACGTATCACTTACACACTTGAGGCACCCGTAGAAGATTCCAAAGGTGAACAATTTCGCACCCTTAAAATTATAACAGAGGTGTTAGGGACAAGTTCGGTAAACACAAACACCTTCCTTATTGAAGTCAATACGGAAGGGATGAAACTTCATAACATCGTTGCAGAACTCGGTGATGTGTTCGGTATGTCGCGCATGGAATTCTCACCCCCTGCTATCTTTTTCCCGCCGACCCTTCAACTCGGAGAAATATGGGAAACACTCGGAGAAACAGATGTCCATCTGGTAGGCAACGTCACAGTCTCCAATGTAAACGAAGTCGTCGCGATAGAAGATGTCGTCACACCAACAAGCACATTTGAAAACTGCCTGAAAATTAAAATACGCACAAAAACCACCGCTGCTTTGGGGTCAAGCCGCTCTACCTCCTACCAGTGGCTCGCGCCGGACATCGGACCCGTTAAATTTGAAACGGGTCAAGATATCGTCTTTGAATTAACCCACTTCACGCTGGTCACACCCGAGAAGCCTTATGATGTGAACGCAGACGGTGTCATCAACATCTTAGACCTGACCTTTGTCGCGTCGCATTTCGGCGAGACGAATTCGGAGGCTGATGTGAACATCGACGGCACCGTTAACATTCTCGATCTAACGCTCGTTGCTCAAAACTTTGGTGAGTAGCGTGTATTACAACACCCGCTTTTGTGCCCCGTGTCCTGAAAGTGTCTCCTCATGCCATGCAGATGCTTCGTTTCCATCTCGGAGCCGCCACGAAAACGTGAGGGGTGCGTCACCCCCGTTATAGAAAACCACTTCTGCACTCCCATCCGGACTTCCTAAAATAGGACGCACCAGAGAGAGAAGCTGCTGGGGATGACTATTTCCATTGCCGTGTTGGACCTCTAAAAGTTGTGTAACCGCACCTTGTACCTCACGCGTCCCCAGAAGCAGCGGACCGTAGCACGCCGTAACTGCACCTTGCCCCCAATTCCGTCCGTGTCCCGCCGCGACCGAACAGACCGCGCCGCCCATATCCGCGTGTTCCCGTCCGCCACGCAACACACGCCGCGCCATCCCCAAACGCGTCCCAGCATTCCGCAACGCACGCCGCGCATACGTGATCTCACCTGTGACTTGATATCCAAGCGTCAACGTAGCCGTCGACGGTTCCCGAATGGGTTTCACCGACCCATCATCAGACCACTCCCCCCAGTACGCCATATCCGCACGTTTGCCGACACCCGGTTCCCGCCGGCGGTTCTCTTGCGGAAAAACCAACGCCAGCAGCTCCGGTGGTTCATCAGGCAAGTCCGCTAACCCCGATCGGATCGCTTCGTCAAACCCAATGTCCTCGAATGTCCAACGGTAGTAACTCAATGCAGCCGCCGCCGGATCGTTGAATGGATCGCTCAGTGATGTTACAAGTGGTGCTACAATTCGTCTTGCCGCCGTTTTAAATATATCTTCCCCAGATAGCAGATAGAGATCGCCCAGCGCATAGATGGCACCTGAAGCCAATAGTACCTCAATACCTGCAAGCGGATCTCCCGGAATATGGTGCGAACTCGCCACCAACCGATGTAGGTTTTTTGCGTTGACCGCGGCTTCATCAAGACCTTCGCCATCAAGTGTCCAGAGCAGCGGCATCGGATCTGGTGCATCGACAAGTCGTTCTGCACGCTTCGCCCCATATCGCAATGCCCACGTCAGGTAGCGTTCTTCACCGGTCACACGATACGCCGCAAGCGCAATATGGATAAATCGGAAATGCTCTGCTAGTTCATATCTGTCTTTTTCAGCGTTCGTCACGTCTCGGCTGCCGATGTTGTAGCCGACAAACGCATCCCGATCATAGTCATACCACGGCGGGATCTCGGGTACCCAATTGCCGATGTGCTCTGCAGCATCTGTCAACATGTTGATAGCTTCCGCATCTTCAGGCACCAACCCAATATAACGCGGCAGGAAAAGTAGGAACGGTTCCGGTCCGTGGTGTGCCTCCGCTTTCGGTTCATAACCGTGGAAACAATCGCGTTTCACCCAACCGAACAGGGCTGCCTTTAGCATATCGAAATGCTTCAGAACAGCCGCATCGCCCGTGATGAGATAGTGTGGAAACCACGCAAGCGCATAGTTTGCTTCGTCTTCACCACCATCGTTCGGACCCGCTGGATCCAGCAGCATGCTCTGTTTCAACCATCGACCCATCTCGCTTCTAAGTGTCGTATAGCCGGTATAGCACTCGTGGATAGTCTTGCCCATCAATCTCTCCTACAGCAACGACTTCACAAATTCAATGCTCCGTTTTGCGATCGTCTTCGGATCCGGTTTGAAATCAAAAACCTCTGTCGAGACATACCCTTTATAGTCAATCTCTTTGAGTGCCTCAATAATCGGTGGGTAATTGACATTACCAGAACCCGGTAGGTATCCGTTGTCGTCATTGGAGTGAAAATGTGCGACGTGTGACGCGTGTTTACGTATCTGCGTCGGCATATCGATCCCTTCTTTCGCGGTACTACACACGTCCAGGATCATCTGGAAATTCGGGTGGTTCACAGCCTCCACCATCTCAACGGCTTTATCTGGGTGCGTGATGAAGTTCGTCTGATCGCTCGACAACGGTTCCATGCACAGCATTACATCTCTTTCGCCTGCAAGTGCGGCACTTTCAGAAAAAGTCGCTCGTGCGTACTCCCACGCCTCTTCAAAACTGAGCGGCACCATCACATTCCGTTGCTGCGGTGAACCAATAACCATCACCTCGCCTCCTAAATCCGCGCAAAGGTTTACCAATGCCAAGAAATAATCGCGTGTCTCCTCGCGAATCTCGGCATCCGGATGATTAACGTACAACCCCGGCGGCGAGACGAGCAGCCAGTGCAACCCTGCAATCTCTATCTTCGCATCTTCCGCTGCTTTACGGATACGTGTCCGTTCAGTATCGCTGATGTCTAAAACCGAATCTGCCAAGGTAAACGGCGCAATCTCAACTGCATCGTAACCGAGTCCAGCAGCGTAAGTGAAAACATCTTCGATTTTCCAATCTTCAAACATTTCGTTGCATATTGCAATTCGCATTCACTGTCCTACCTCTGTTTTTTCGTATATTGTAAAGCATTCGCTCTTTTTTGTCAACTTTTCTATCTATTTCTTTACACCATTTTTCTAAGCCGTTAGCGGTGGGTTGGGTTGAACGCAGTGAAACCAACAGTGATGCCTTACACCGTTCTGGGTTTTGCAAGAATATTTTCCTGGCTTGCGAGGAGTTATTTCGCTACAACCACCTGACCTCCCTATATTTTTTTATCAATAACCTTTCACCACATACCTCCGCAAAAAAGCGGCAAATGTAAAATAAAAAAGTTGTTGGCATATTTTGCACACTTTGATAAAATAACACTATTTTGCCTAACAACTATGGTGAAACGTAAAAGTAAATAGACATCTTAAGTATGGAAAATTCACCGTGACAGGCAGGATAGGATCCCCTAACAAGCAACAGAGATGCACACGCTGATCGCGTGTGGCAAAACAACATGATGTGCTTTTGAAGGCAGATCACATATAAAGCTCGCCTCGATTACGATCCTTCCGGTGCGGGCGTTGCTTATCTCGTCGGCAGTTTTTCGCTCGGAGGCGCGGGCTCCCGCGTTGTGCTCCCGACAGCCAAGCTGTCGTGTATTATGAAGATACATTCGGTCAAGAGGGGGGCGACTTGTTACGCTTTCAAGGAAAGCGGTCATGCATCATATCGAAACGGGCAGACAGCAGGTTGTAGAAACCCCGGAGGCTTGGCGTATCCATAGTGCGTGTTTTATGGGCAGCAACCCCCTCTTGATTTCAGCGAAACCGTGGCATGAAAACAATCCGAATGCAGAGAAGTATGACATCTACAGTTACCATCTCGTTACCGGTGACATCGTAAACCTGACGAACACGCCAGGGGACGATTACGCGATGGATTGGATCAGCGATGATGTGCTCTCTGTCATACCACATGGGAAAAAAGTGACGTGGGGGGCACTGAAGCAGTGAACCCGTAAACCTCATTCATGTTTTGGTTTGAACGAGCAGGTGAAGAGGCGATAGAAAACATCATAAATCGGAGTTACAAACTCCAGCCACAAAAGCCATAGGATAACCGATCCCGCTGAATGTCAAAAACTTGCGCATCCTAAATATTTCCTTGACATTCAATTGCATGTCCATATAATAACCATACAACACTACATTTTTTCGAGAGGTAAAGTATGGCGAAAATACGGATGGCACAGTACGGAACCAAGCACGGACACGCGCGTGGGAAATTGCAGGCAATGCTTGTCAATCCTGACGTTGAAGTCGCAGGTGTATTTGAACCCGACGCACAACAGCGCGAAAAACTTCAAACTAACGGGGGGACGTTTGCTGATGTTCACTGGTTTGCGGATGCCGCGGAAATGTTGGACGATGATACTATCGTAGCAATTGCTTCTGAAGGGAACAACGCTGAGAGTTTGGATCAGACGGAGCAGATTGTGAACGCTGGCAAACACGTCTGGTACGACAAACCCGCTGGCGAAAACTGGGAGCAGTGGCAGCACATCATCAATACCGCCCAAGATAAATCCCTGCATGTACAGATGGGCTATATGTTGCGGTATCACTCTGCGTTTAAACAGGTTGCCGAGTGGGTGAAATCTGGATTCTTAGGTGATATTTTTTCTGTTCGCGCACACATGTCAACCAATATTCCTCACGAGTCACGCGCCCGTATCAGTCAACACATCGGTGGTATCTTTTTTGATTTGGGTGGACATGTACTCGACCAAGTACTTTGGCTTCTCGGACGACCGGAAAAGGTTACTTCTTTCCTCCGAAACGATGGAGGTTCGCTCGAACCTTTCAAAGATAATACCCTAACTGTGTATGAATTTGAAAAGGCGATGGCATTCATCTCAATTTCCGCTTTGGAACCGAGACCCGTTGCACGTCGATTTGAAGTTTATGGCAGCAAAGGGAGTGCTATCATCGTTGAACCCTTTGAACCAGGGTTGAAAATTCGTCTCTGCTTAGAGGAAGCGAAGGACGGATATTCGCAGGGTGAGCAGATTGTTGAGATAGATGGCGAGAGCCGTCAACGGACCTATGAACTCGAACTTGATGCGTTTTTAGCGACCCTTAACGGAACACAGCCGCCAGATCGTCCAGTAGCATATGAACTGTTGGTACAGGAAACACTTCTGCGAGCGACTGGCGTTATATCCAGTTGACAGAAAATTGAGTAGGCGCGCTTCGGAAGCGCGCCTAACGGAGAAACATTTATCGTAGGTGCGGAGCAACTAATCTTCCAATCCACCTGCCCATTTAAGACATCCTATGATGTGTTCGTGGAACCATTTTTCGCTCCAAAGGGCATCAGGG
This sequence comes from Candidatus Poribacteria bacterium, assembly GCA_007571305.1. Classification (GTDB taxonomy): domain Bacteria; phylum Poribacteria; class WGA-4E; order WGA-4E; family WGA-3G; genus WGA-3G. Next base: position 5,569 of record RKRR01000153.1, read on the forward strand.
TGTCCCAGTGCCGTATACATCACGCGCCCTTTCCCGTAGGTATGGCACCAACCGAGTGCGTAGTCATGGTCCTCACGGTTACCACGAGATAGATCGATGGAATCGTTGTCCAAGCGCATCAGAACCCGTGTTTTAGAGCGATCCCAATCTTTGAACGTGTAGATTTCATCGACAACCTTGAAACTGCTGCCCAACATACAAGTTGCTGGATGGTTCCCGTCTTCTACGATCACGTTCACTTCTTGATGCCACGGGTGTCCTGCGAAATAACCCCCGAGCATCTCACCGTATTCGGGCCAGTCGTAGCAGGTATCTGTCGCGTTGTGGATGCCAAAAAAAGCTTTACCGTTCCTTACGAAACTCAACAGTGCCTCTTTTTGAGCGTCATCAAAGGGAAGGTTGCCCGTCGTCGCGAATGCGAGGATATCTTGGTTTTCGAGATTTTCAGCGGTAATTCGGTCACATCGGTGCGTTGTGGTGACGTTCCAACCATTTGCCTCACCAATTTCCTTTAGTGTGACCTCTGCATTCGGTAAGTAAGTATGTTCAAAGCCAGCGGAATGGCGTAACATCAGAATGTTCATGGAAAACTCCTTATTATAACACGACTTGTGCTACTTAGTTTTTTCTATAGCCGTGTGCGGTGTATTGTATATTCGGTTTTTGCTTGGAATGTATTCATCCTTGTAGGTAAAACTCTTGTCAAAAGGAGAATAAGGATAAACCATATCAGGATACCTTACAGGACGCTGTGAGTCAACTGAAAAACGTGCTTTGCACGTTTGAAAACGTTCCCTGTGTATGTCGAAAAGTTATGAAAATCCTTGTGAGGCTTATTTCTCCGACACCGAAGCGCATCACCTGGCCCCAGGGTCATTTAGTCTTAGGCATTTTGTCGGTTATGGGGGATAATTGGGAAAAGAGGCGTGTTTATAGGAAGAAACCGGGATTTGGAAACACTGAATCCCCCGCAACTTCTGCCAAAAGATTTGCTTTTTAGAATCTTATGTATTATAATTTTCGTATGTAAAACACAAGCCCACTTCGGCATAACTGAGTCAACTCCTTCCACAAATTTAAAAAGAGGAACTACGAAAATGGCCAACGGTACCAAGAAGAGAAGCAAGACTATTGAACTGAGGAATGATCAACTAATTTTTCGGTTCCCCAATATATACAAACATGCTGAACTCCGAATTGAATTCCAGCGCACCTTACGCATTCCAGACGATAATAGGGAATATCCGCTGCCGCCCGGTCTTGGGAAATTTCCTCTCTACCGTGTGGACGACTACCTAAATCACTTACCAGATACTTGGGAGGAACATGGTGGGGTGTTCTTACCTATGTATCAGACAGAAGCGATGTGGATTAATTTTCACGCTGACTATCCAATGGCTGTCAAGATAGCGGCGGGCAAAATCAACGCGGTGACCGGACAGAGATGGAAGGTCGAACTCACAAAAGCACCTCAGGACTATTTAGTGGTCCCAGGGCAGCCATGGCTTGATGGTTTCTGTGTGGAAAAAGGCTTGGTTCGGCAATTTGTCGCAATGCCGTTGGGTCAGGGCTATACGGCAGAGGAACAATTGACCGGAGAGGCGGAGCATGGCGGGCTTCAGATTGCTGTCTACCCCATGCAGGCAGAGATATATGAAATGCAGAAACGTGTTCTCCGCGATGTAGGACTCGTAGTGAGTGCTCCGGTTAGAGAGATAGGTTTGGCTCCAGGGGGGCTCATGCGCCAGGAGATATATAAAGATAAATACGGCATCCATGCATGGGATACCTCAATTCGGTCGCGTTGCTTTGTGCATATTGTCAACAGTGTTCAACTTGTACACCTGACGGGGTGTGAGCCGCCGGGCAAACCACAGACAGCACAGGATTACACAGCCTCAGGGCTCCCGTGGTTCGATTATTACGGGAACGACCTATCAGTTTTAGAGGGTGCGAAAAAGTTAGCTAAATTAGACAGTGTTGCCGTTGCTAAGCTGAAGAAGGGAGAAGGGTTCCTCCATGACAATGATCCGGTGAAGCCGGCAGTGGTGAAGAAGTTGGGTAAATCTATGGTACGCGAGGGAGTCTTCTAGGAAACCCGGGGCCTACCGACGCTACTTAAGGACTCTATATGTGAAACTTCACGAATAAAACCAAATTAACATAGGAGAGCAAATGAGATTTCTAAAAAAAGGCGAGAAAAAACAGCCAGAACCTCCCTCAGATTCTGCAACGAAAGCACATCCCGACCTAAAGGTAATTACAGGTTCACAGATTTCAGGACAGCAACCCCGACAACCAACACCCCCCCAGCAGCAACAGCAACAGAATATAACATTGCCGAATATCAAGTATAAAATCGCGGTTGCCAGTGGAAAAGGAGGCGTAGGAAAATCTACTGTCGCCACCAATCTCGCGATCTCCTTGGCGAATACAGGGGCAGCGGTTGGCTTGCTGGATGCAGATGCCTACGGTCCTAGTATCCCAACGATGATGGGGATTCAAGAGCAACCGAAGACCAGCCCAGAACGTAAGATTATTCCGCTTGTTCGTCACGACATCAAACTCATGTCGATTGGATTTATGGTCCCAGAAGAACAGGCGATGATCTGGCGGGGACCGATGTTACACGGTGCTATCCGCCAACTTCTCGGTGATGTAGACTGGGGTGAACTCGATTATCTCATTATTGATCTTCCACCCGGGACAGGCGATGTCGCGCTCTCTTTAACACAGGCACTTCCACTCACCGGCGCACTCATTGTTACGACCCCGCAAGATGTTGCTCTTGCGGATGTCCGACGCGGCGTTGCGATGTTTGAACGTCTCAGTGTCCCTATCCTCGGCATCATTGAAAATATGAGTTACTTCCTCTGTCCGCACTGTAGTGAAAAGACAGAGATATTTAGGGCAGATGGCGGTAAAAACACGAGCGAACGATTCGGAGTCGCATTCTTAGGACAAATTCCCCTTGATGCTGAAGTCTGCACTGCGGGTGACATCGGCGTGCCGATTGTCGCTGGACATCCAGAATCCCCACAATCCGAAGCGTTCGGATCAGTCGGATCAGAATTAGCGGCGGTACTGGAGGAAAGTGGCGAAGAAGATGAATTGACGATCCTCTAATTCTGGACACCGCGAAAAACCTGTTGACCAATTCTCTGTTTCCTGTTACAGTGATCTGAGATTCCTTGTTCGAAACCGTTAACGCTTTCTCATTCGAGTGATGGAGAAACCCTACGTAAGGAGGTTGTCTCATGGCGAATACAGGTTGGGGAAATATCTACAAAAAACTCGGCGCAAGACCCGTCATTAATGCGACCGGTAACCAGACCGTCCGAGGCGGATCCACTCCGTCTGCAACCGTCCGAGACGCAATGCACCAAGCGGATGAAAGTTACGTCGAAATGGAGGAATTGCTAGAAAAATCGGGACAATTCATTGCTGAACAGTTAGGGGTTGAAGACGCGTATGTCACTGCGGGATGTTATGCCGCACTCGTCTTAGCATCAGCAGCAGTCATGACAGGGAACGACCCTGACAAGTGTGCACAACTTCCCGATACCACCGGACTCAAGGACGAAATCGTTTTTCAGAGGAGCCAGCACTACGGCTATGATCGTGCGTTTACGGTTCCAGGAAGCAAACTCATATCCGTAGGGGACGAAAACGGTTGTACTGAGGTAGCGTTGAAAGAGGCTATCGGCGAGAATACAGCCGCAATCGCTTATCTTATCCAACCGAATCAGGGCAACGCCGTCCCCTTGGAGACAGCGATTGATATTGCACACGCGAATGGCTTACCACTCATTGCCGATGCTGCCGCTCAAATCTATCCGCTGGATTACTTCCGGAGGAATGCCCAATCTGCTGATCTTGTTTGCTTTGGTGGTAAGTATTTTAATGCCCCTCACTCTACAGGGTTCATCTGTGGCAGAAAAGAGCTGATTGAAACAGTGCGGGCACACGGTTTCATTGGACCGAAACCCGTTGGACGTGGTATGAAAGTAGACCGGCAGGAAATTATCGGGTTGGTGACTGCTATCGATATCTGGTTGTCAACGAACCATGAGGTGCGGTCAAAGGAACAGGACGGGAGATATGCCATCCTTGCAGAAGGACTTGAGAATCTGCAAGGTGTTTCGTGCGAAGTCCACTACCAAGAGAAAAGCCATACACTGTCGAATCTACATGTTACGTTTGATACCGCTATGAGTGGCAAGGATGCTGCGCAGGTCGCAAACGAATTAGATGCTGGTACCCCGCGTATCAAGGTGAACACGCACGGTAAAGAAACCATTGTGATTAATGCTTACACTCTCAATGCCGGAGAAGAGGATATTATCGCGAACGCGTTGCGACACCTTTTGCGTGGATAGTATTCTTATTTTTTTAGGACTTACGCATGCTGCTCTTTTGTAGCATAACCTGTTAGGTTGTGTTTTTTATGGGTTCGCCCTCTCAGAGACCGTGTTATTATCAAAATTACGTAAGTCCTGTTTTTATTAGGTGGCGAGTCTTTGGGCTCGTCACTGCCTCGCTGAAGTCCTCCAGAAACTTCAACCTTACGCCGTGGTGGGATTACCAGAAGACGAAGTCTGCCCACGGCCTTATCTTAAGCACCCCTAATAAGCAAAATGCCGCCGACCCACCGAGTGCCCCTTTTGCCGCGGCACCCAATTGGAGTCTTCGCGCTCGTGCTTTGTAGGCATCAGTATAGATACTCACATAATCCGCTGGTTTGCCGAGAAGTCGCTCGGCAGGCGGAACAGGTTGATAGACATAAGCTCCACCCATAGCAACAACACCCAGCGGAAGATTACCCGCCAGTCCCAATATCCCCCCGGCAGCAAGCCACAATGTTGTATTCACGTTATCCTCGGCATCAAATTCCGCGTCCGATTTAGCAGCAACAAGTGTTGTGCTCTGCTGTGCCCAACACTGCAACGGCAGTTTCAAGTTCAGTATAGACATCAAAGCGACCAAACCGAGAAATGACAGCCCGCGTTTCATTTTGTATCCTTTCAGAACGTTGTTATAGTAAAATCCGAAAACAGGTTCACACGTGTAGCATAGCCTGTTAGGCTGTGCCCATCAGAACAGATAACTTCAGCGTTCACACGACGCTATGAGTGTCCAAGTCATTACGGAATCTACTATAAATCAAGGGGATTGACGAAATGATGGTATTTCCAACAAACTATAGAACTGAACCCTCTATGCCGTGGGTGTTGTATCCTAAAAATGGAGGGATCCCATTAGTTCAGCAACACTCTCGTTAAATCTTTCAGTTTTGATGACATTAGACCATGAAAAAACACGAATTGTATTATTATATGCAAACCAACGAGTATCCCCATTCCGATGAGTGCTAATGTGCATTGGACACTTTGGGATTCGGTTTTATAAGTGTATGAATAAAATGCCTTGTATTCCTCAGATTTCTTAAAAAGCCTTGAGGGATGTGGTATCGGTTGATGGATGTATGCCACGAGGACTCCTATGATATTGCCAAGGAAGCCTGCGGCGATCCAAATAAGTTTGTTAGTATCAGCTTTGGCATCTTGTTTCGCAGCAATTTCTGCAGGGTTTTGTTCTGGATGCATTCTCTTCGTTTCCATTTCTGTAAAAGTAATTGGTTCGTAGTAGGTAAGCCCTTTATTGATCTTTACCCCAGAGAAGTCATTTAATAAAATTTGGAAAAATATCTGCTTATAACACGGGAATCTCAATCGCGCGGCGTTCTATTGTCGCTTTACGGGCGGCTTCTATGATTGCGAGGTTGTAATACGCCTTCTCTGCAGGCACCGGTAGTGCAGTGTCCGCAGCAATTGCCTTGAAGGTCTCCGTGAAGTATCGGACATGTCCACTGGCATCTTGCTGTTCCGCCTCGTCAAATCCAGCGAGTTCTAACTCCTTCCATCCGTCTATTCTTGTGAATCGACGGAGCGCATTTGCCATGTTGTGACGATGTTGGACGCGTATAGACCCATTTTCAGCATGCATCTCACACCAACCGGAATCCGTACCAGGCACACACCAGGCACCAGAAACCGTCGTGACGGCCCCATTCTCATGTTCACAAAGTAACATCGCGATGTCGTCAACGTCAATATCAAGTCGTAACGTTTGCACGCGTGCCTCAACATAACGGACCGGGGATCGCATCAGCGTACAGACAGCGTAGATTTCATGGTAACTCGTGTCGATGATACATCCACCGCCCTTCGCTTTGCTGGCACGCCACGCGAACGCTGGCGTTGGGTGGTCGGCTGAGAAGTCTGTCGGTTTCAACCCCATGCCGACGCTTCGGCCGAAATGCGATTCGCCGAGGACATCCAGTTCCGTCAGTGCCGCTTGCATCCCTGCTGTGAAAATATAGTTATGCACCACTGTATAAGGCACACCGTTGCGGCGGACTGACTCCAGAATTCTATCCGCTTCTTCTAACGTTGTTGCCATCGGTTTTTCCGAGATAACGGCTACGCCTGCGTTTGCGGCTTCGATGACCTGTTCGGCGTGAAGTGAGTGAGGTGTGGCAATTGTCACGACATCAAGTGCTGCGTGTTCCAGCATATCGCGGTAATCTGTGTATCGACTTTCTGTGGGTACGTTGAACAGAGCTCCGATTTTTTTCAGGTTTTCTGGGACGACATCTGCGATGGCAGTTACCTGAACAGTGTCTGTGAGGGCGTGATAAGCGCGAGCATGCGTAATTTGCACGATGCCGCCACAGCCAATCAGTCCTAAGCGGATCGGGTTTTTCATTGTAGGTCTCCTTTATATGGAGTATAGCACATTCTCTGATTATGTCAAATTCTTTGCGTACCTTGATGTGTACATTTTCAGATAGAAGTAGACCAGAAAAGTCAATTTTTTATTTGACAATTCTCTGGAAAAAATGTAAAATAAATATAACCTGAGCTCGACAGAAGCATTTCATCTGATAGTTAAACGTGATGAGGGACATCAGCCCCCTCGCTATCAGACTCACTGGAGATATCTCAGTCACAATACTTTCACTCAGGGAGCTTAGCATGCCAAATAGACCTATCAATCTTAATATCGCGGGACAGTTGTCCTGTGTACTTCGGCCTGTAGTGGCGTGTATTGCAGTTGCGCGATGCCACCTCTCGGTTTCAGGGGTAATTTGTGCTGTGATCTCATCGATTAAGAACCGTTCTACCCCCCCCCCCATCTTTACACACGTTAAGTAATAATATTTCAAAATGTATTTTACATAGTTGCATCAGTGTTTACTGCTGCTGTTTTTTCGCGCCTGCGCGTGCATCGCACGTTGCGGGCTGTTTTTGTTAGCACATTGAGATGTTTCCATAAGTGTAAGTTGTTGAACATTTTTCACCCGTGGGGTTTGATGCTGCAAGCCAAAATTAAAACTTGATAAAAAACCCTAAAAAATATAGCGATACCCCTTGTGGGTATCCGCAAACGCTTAGATTATGTTAGGAGATATGAATACTGTTTTGACATCCAATATTTTCACCAGAAGTCTCGTACTCACCTTTGTTCTCGTAACTTTCTCTACATCGGCATCAGCACAGACAGGAATCCAAGCGTTACCAGCTGGGAAAAGTGCTATCGGATTAGGGTTTCAGTACTACGATCCGCCATCAAGACTTCAACAAAACTCTGCGAGTTATCAACATCGCTTTCAAGCACAAAACATCAGAGCTAGCCTTGATTATCATTTCAACCGTCGGTTGAAAGTATCTTTTATTCCCGGCATTGCGTTCTTGAATATTGCCAATCGAGATTCCATTGATGTGCCGCCATCACCCTCCGCCGAATTCCGATTAACAACCACCGGTGCTCTGGACACTGCGAACACTCTGGATTATTTTGTGAGAGGTGGGCTTCGAACACACTACACACAGATCCATAGTGGCGGTCGAGCATTACACTATGTGAATATGACGCTCACCGGAGGTGTCGGGTTTCTCTACAAGCTTCAAACAGTGACAGCATGGCAATTCAACCCGTTTTTCGGTGTATTCTACTCAAATATCTGGCGGAACACATCAACAGATCGCGAAATCTTCGTCGATGATACATACAATCTATTCACAGGTGAAGCGGGTGTCGAAATAGAAGCTTCCCCGACAACGAACATAATCGGCAGTGTGGAATTCTCTTTTGAGACTTCGGAGGTTGTTTACAATATCGGCATAAGTTTTCGCTAAAGGAGGCGGTACATGACCAAAATTTTATGCATATTCCTACTTTTCATCTGTATAGCAGGCTGTTCCACTGAAAGCAGTGACGATAGCACACAAAGCCTTTTTGCTGTCCCTCCCATCATAGAAGAGCCTGAAACTGAGGCGAGCGCACAACCTGATATCCCAGTACAGCCAGAGCCAGACCCCGTTCCAGAGCCGGTGCCTCAACCTGAACCCGTTCCACCACATGGTGGGGCACGTGATTTAGTAGCTCCGAAACTTGTGGAAGGCGACATCCAGGCTGGAGACATTAATGTCGATGTCGATTTAGATCATGTAGGACTTGAGTTTGATGAGAAAATCGGTAAGTCCGATTTAAAAATTGTCAATAGAAAGAACAAAAGTCTAAAGTGGACACAAATTATTGAAGGGAAGAAAGTGATTCTGGTGAAGCTTGATGGAGCGGATTTAGAAATGGAAAACGGCTATTCAATCACCGGTGCCGTTGAAGATGAACATCAAAACGCCAGGGTGATCCACATTCCATTTACAACAGTAGTCAAGGAGTAATTTAACCCAAGTTGCTGCGGACACATTTTTCGGAAACCGACAGACGCTGTTTTCAGCGAAAATCCTTCAGTATTTGGGTATTTTTGGAGTGTCCATTTCAGTTTGTGCACATTTATGCACAGGAAACCCCGGTTTCCTGTGCTACAGAACTGGCAACTTGGGTTAAACAGGAATCTACCGCATCCTCCGTAGGCGGAAACTTCCATTCTCGACTTCCTCTGTAGGAGCGAGTGTGATTTTTGCTTGGGTGTTTGCGGATTTCTTCCTCCTCGCGATCCTGTTGTTCGTAGTAGTTGGATTCATTGCACATTCCATAATTCCATAATCCTGATTCGGGAGACTCCCCAATCCCAAAAATCAATAAACCACAGTTCAGACAAGTACCATCCTACATACCCACCGACATTTTCGTCACACCTGTTTCCACAAAATATGCTATAATGCATTTAGAGTAGATTTTAGAATTACTTTGCCACACGGCATCGACGAGGTTAGAAACCTCGCCTACCGCGATAGAGGCGTGTTTGGGATTGAGTCTCCCAACCGCTACGAAACCTGTTCATATATTTTTAGGATTCACCAGAGTAAGGCACTCTGCGTCCAGTCTTTCCACTCAAAAAACAAAGGGGAACACAATATGAGTCAAGAAAAAAAAGAATCTGAAGAAACCACGGATGAAGAAAAACAACCCGCTATACCTGAAGATAAACTCTCGATTACGCATCATAGCGTTACCATCAATGGTGAGAAAATCCGGTACACCGCTACAGCAGGGACGCTCGTCCTGAAGGAGGAAAGCGATAAGGAGGGTGAAAAGCCGAAAGCCTCTGTTTTCTTTATTGCTTATACACGTGACGATGTAGAGGATATATCCAAACGGCCGATAACCTTCTCCTTCAACGGAGGTCCGGGATCTTCGTCAGTCTGGTTACATTTAGGTGTCTTGGGACCGCGGTGTGTCAAACCCGACGAAGATGGCGAATTGCCACATCCGCCATATCAATTGGCGAATAATGAATGTTCTATTTTGGACAAAACAGACCTCGTCTTCATCGATCCTGTCAGTACTGGATTCAGCAGAGCCGTCCCTGGTGAAGAGGCGAAACAATTCCACGGCTTCAAACGGGATATTGAATCGGTTGGCGATTTCATTCTGCTCTATTTAGGACGCTACAAACGTTGGGGCTCCCCCAAACTCCTTATCGGTGAAAGTTATGGAACAACGCGGGCTGGTGGACTTGCGGGTTATCTCCAGGGACGGCACGGTGCTTATCTCAATGCCATCATGCTTGTTTCGGTCGTGCTTAACTTCCAGACAATCCGATTTGCCCCCGGCAACGATCTCCCTTATATCCTCTATCTACCTACCTATGCAGCGACTGCACGTTATCATGACAAGTTAAGCGAAATTGATACCGAATTTGAAGATTTCATGGACAAAGTGAGAGTCTTCGCGACGGGCGATTACACCCTCGCTTTGATGCAAGGCAGTGCTGTGTCTCCAGATCAACGTGCCAATATTGTTCAACAACTCGCGAGGTATACTGGACTTACACCTGAATATATTGAGCGAACAGACATACGGATTAACATTATGCGGTTTTGCAAGGAGTTGCTTCGGGATGAAGGTCGCACGGTTGGACGTTTTGATAGCCGATACAAGGGAATCGATCGAGATTCAGCGGGTGAAACGTATGAATACGATCCGAGTTCCGCGGTCGTGCAAGGTGCTTATACCGCCGCTCTCAATGCGTATGTCCGAGATGAGCTGGAATTTGAGTCCGATCTCCCTTATGAAATCTTGAGTCGTCGCGTGCACCCATGGGACTACAGTGACCATCAGAACGAATACGTCAACGTCGCAGATACACTTCGCACTGCGATGACCATGAATCCTGCTTTAAAAGTTTATGTTGCGAACGGCTATTATGACTTAGCAACACCGTTTCTGGCATCAGAGTACACTTTCAATCATTTGGGGCTTGATGAATCTCTGCAGGATAACATCACGATGGCTTACTATCAGGCGGGACACATGATGTACATAGACCAAGCGGAATTGCGCAAGATGAAAGGCGATTTAGATGCGTTCCTTGACGACGTGCTTCCGTAACTCTTGTGCCTGAACTGTAAAGTTTTAATTTACGAGTTTCTCTGCTGCTCTCTATTTCATTACACGCGGATTTTGGTCAGCCAACAGCGTCCCTAATAATTTGTACAGAACCCAGGGCCTGCAACAAGGGCTTAGGTGGGTATATAGTTCTAACAGGCGTTATTTAACCGCAGGGTCAAATTAAAAAGCCGCAAGGTAAGTTGAAAATATGAGTTATCAGAGAGAATTTGAGAAAAGACTGAACGTTGCTGTTGTCGGTGTCGGTTCACACGGCTATCGCAATATATTGCCGACGCTAACATTTCTCCCGATTCGGCTCAAAGCATTGTGCGATCTCAATATTCATCGCGCCCGCGTCACTGCCGAACAATACGGTGTTCAGGCGTGCTATCCAAGTATGGCAGAGATGTTTCGTAACGAAGAATTAGATGCAATCTTTCTCTGCGCGCCGCCACGTCTCCATCCCGAATTGACCTGCGAAGCATTAGACGCAGGAATGCACGTCTGGATGGAAAAACCCCCTGGAATGTTTGCTGCCGAAGTCTCAGAGATGATCCGTCATCGGAAGGATCGCGTCGTAGTTGTCGGTTTCAAGAAAGCTTTCATGCCTGCGACGCAAAAGATTATCGAAATCTTCTCGACCGATGCGTACGGTCCCTTACGCAGCATTTTGGGGATCTATCCGATGCAGATGCCAAGCGATGGGAAACGTGTCCTACGTGAGAGAGAGCATACGAATTGGCTCCAGAACGGGTGCCATCCGCTGTCTCTGTTTGTCGCAGTGGGTGGGAAGGTTTCAGCGGTGACTGTCCGTCGGGGACAACGGGGTGGTGGTGCATGTATCATGGAATACGAAAGCGGAGCACTCGGAAACTTCCATTTGGCAGATGGTGCGAGACACGGGCAACCTTCTGAACTTTATCAATTCTTCGGTGATGGATGTCACGCCGAAATTCAGAATAGCACACGTGTCGTACTTCAGCGCGGTATACCCTTCAATTATAGCGGCAGCACCAGTTATGTCCCTGAAGGTTTTGACGGTGGGGCTATCGTCTGGGAACCACAAAACAGTTTAGGCACTCTTGAAAACAAAGGGCTTTTCATACAGGGTTTCTATCAAGAGATGCGGTATTTCTGTGACTGCATTCTGGAGGGAAAACCCGCAGAGCAAGGTTCGCTTGAGTTCGCCTTGGAAGTGATGAAGGTTTATGAGGCAGGACTCCGTTCAGAAGGTGAGACCGTTCCTGTTCTGTAGAAGCGGTTGAAATCTGAAATGTATGGACAGTTGTTTGCTAAACGAAGTCCTCACCTTCGCTGGCGAGGTTTCTAACCTCGCCTCTTTGGAACGTCCGAATAATTCTAATATCTCCCATGGTGCTTCCTTGGAGAAAAGATGCTAACAAAACTGATTTGCCGTAATTTCAAAAATTTTGGTGAAGTTGAGATTGAGTTGGGGAATCCCGTTGTCTTCATAGGTCCAAATAATTCAGGCAAGACAACAGCATTACAAGCACTCGCTTTATGGGAAATAGGACTCGAACGGTGGAACGAGAATCGCAAAGGGAGAGCGAACCCGGAAAAGTGCCCAGGTGTTGTTATTAACCGGCGCGATCTCATTTCTGTCCCGGTACCAGATGCTCGATTACTCTGGCGGAATCTACAGGTTCGTGCCCCGAAAAACGTCCGAATAGATATTATTGTTGAAGGTGTTACAGCTGGGAAGGACTGGACATGTGGTTTGGAATTCGATTATGCTAATCAGGAAACTTTTTATTGCCGTCCCTTGAGAACTTCGGAAGAAGATGGAAAAGTCCCTGCACGAATGCTTGTTCCTGAAGAGGCAGCATACCTCTCTGTCGCATTTCTTCCACCGATGTCTGGTCTCGCCTCTAATGAATTACGCCTTGATCCAGGCGCAATTAATGTCCGAATCGGAGAGGGACGAACAGCAGAAGTGCTGCGTAATCTCTGCTATCTGGTTTCACAAGATCCGGATCCCACAACGTGGGAAAAACTTTGTGAAAAAATTAATGCACTCTTTGGTGTGCAACTTGACAAACCAGATTATATTCCAGAGCGTGGAGAGATAACGATGAATTATCGCGATGGATCTGGTATTTCTCTCGATCTTTCTTCATCAGGACGGGGTTTGCAACAAACGCTACTACTCCTTACTTATATTGCTGCACATCCGGGTTCTGTCTTGCTTCTTGACGAACCAGATGCCCATCTTGAAATCCTTCGACAACGGCGGATTTATCAAGTCCTTACAGAATTAGCAAGGGAACATGACAGTCAGATCGTTGCTGCCAGTCATTCTGAGGTAATTCTCAATGAGGTAGCAGACCGCGACGTAGTTATTGCCTTTCTTGGGGTGCCACATCGAATTGACGATCGCGGTAGTCAGTTATTAAAATCATTGCAGACGATTGGTTTCGAGCAGTATTATCAAGCACAGCAAATGGGGTGGATTCTTTATCTTGAAGGTTCGACGGATCTCGCAATTCTACAGGCATTTGCCCAGAAACTTAATCACCCAGCGAAACAGGAATTGGAGGCACCTTATGTTCACTATGTTGGTAACCAATCAGAGAAAGCACGTGAGCATTTTTATGGCCTGCGTGAGGCAAAGCTAGATTTGGTAGGATTCTGCCTCTTTGATAAAATTGATGGTGAACTTCATAGGCAACCTGAATTAATAGAATACGCATGGAAACAATGCGAGATTGAAAATTATATTATAGCCGACAAACAGGTACTAATTGACTGGGTGCTTGCTGAAGGGGATGAACAAACTGGGGGGCCATTGTTCGCATCATTATGGGGGGCTACAATTGAGGAAACTATTACAGAGATTGAAAGTGCCCTAATAACTCTCGGTAGAGGATCACCTTGGTCAACAGATATCAAAGTGACCGACGATTTCCTAGATCGACTTTTTGAAACTTTCTTTAAAAAATTAAGGTTACCCAATCTCATGCAAAAAACGAATTACCATACTTTAGTCGAATATGTCCCTGCAGATCAGATTGACCCTGAAGTTACCGAGGTGCTTGATGCTATTTTAGAAGTTGCTCAAAGAGCAGTCCCATTGGGCAGTGTGTAAACTATAAAACGGAGGGAAAACGTGGAGTATAGGAGACTGGGGAAAAGCGGAATTAAGGTATCCGAAATCTGTTTAGGAACGATGACCTTTGGTCATGGAGCCGACGAAGCGGAAACAAACCGCATGGTGGACCTCGCTTTGGATGCCGGGGTCAACTTTTTTGACACGGCAAACTCTTATGCCGAAGGTGAATCCGAGGTCCTCCTCGGTAAAGCCCTGAAGGGCAGACGACGTGATGCGGTCGTTGCGACGAAGTTTTTCAATCCAATGGGCACCGGTCCCAACGATTCCGGGATGTCTCGCGCCCATATCATGCAGGCGATTGACGATAGCCTCAAACGCCTGCAGATGGACTATGTAGACATCTATTATATCCATCACGTTGACACACAAACGCCGTTAGAGGAGATGCTTCGTGCCTTAGACGATCTCGTTCAGCAAGGGAAGGTGCGTTATACGGCATGTAGTAACTATCAAGCGTGGCGGTTATCCGAAGCGTTGTGGCTCAGCGATACAAACAATTGGGTCGGCTTTGCATGCTATCAACCGCAATACAGTCTCGTTGTCCGAGATATAGAGCAGGAGATTGTGCCGCTTTGTGAACTCAAAGGACTCGGGATCGTCGTATGGAGCCCGTTAGCCGGTGGATTTCTCTCTGGCAAATACAAACCGGGGGAACGCACACAAGGCGGGACTCGATCAGCTGAAGGGTGGGCATACCCGGAACGCTATTTCGCAGAAAATGCCGATGAAACGTTGCAGGCACTCCTTGATGTTTCTGATGAACTTGGACATAGCCCCGCACAGGTTGCCCTGCGGTGGGTACTCGAACAGCGGGCAATGACTTCAGTAATTGTCGGCGCAAGACATGCCGGACATTTGCGCGATAATCTCGGTGCATCTGGATGGAGACTTGAGGGCGAAGTGCTCCAGAAACTCAATGAGGTCTCACATCTACCAGATCGGTATCCTGAAGCGATGGAAAAGAACATGCATGAACGTCGAGACAGCGCAGTCAGTATGCCGAGTTTATAGCAGTCACATGCGGCAGAAATCCGAACCTTTCTCTTGCGTATCTGACTAACTTAAGCAATGAAGCACTTTTTGGTGAATGAAAGTGGCATGGAAGACCATATATTTTAGGTCAGAGGGAATCTCCATGATGGGAAAATGGAAAATTATCACAATCGTTGGTGCAATACTGTTGATCGGAGCAGCCGTCGCCGTAGGGTTTATTGTATTTACGGACACGAATGGTCAAGACAGTGCTGATGCGCCCGAAGTAAAAACTGCCACAGTGGAACGCGGGGATATTGCTGTAACAATTGATGCTACAGGCACTATCAAACCGTTGAATATTGTTAAAGTCAGTTCTAAAGCGAGTGGAAAGATTTTGGAACTCAGGGTAGATGCAGGTGATTATGTTGAGAAGGATGAAATCATCGCAGTGATTGAAACCACTTACGTTCAGATTAGTTTGGAACAGGCTGAAGCCGATTTGAGATCCGCGCAAGCTCGTTTGCAGCAGGCAGAGATTGACTTTGAACTCCAGAAGGAGCAGTCGGCAGTCCAGATTCGTCAGGCGACGGAATCTCTCGTTGAAGCCAGACAGCGGCTCGTCCAACTGAAGGAACAGATCCGTCTTGAAAAGATAGCGAATGCCCGCGGCGTGTTGGATGCAGAAAATAGCCTCAAAATATCCCAAATTCGATATAGTTTGCTAACCTCTGATGAAGTGAGAGAAGAAAATAGAAGGCGCGCGCAAGCTTCTTTGGCTCAGGACGAGGCAAACTACGAGCTCGTAAAGGCAGAGCATAAAAGGAATGAACAGCTCTACGAGAAAGAACTCATTTCGCAAGCGGCATTGGAATCTTCACAAGCACAACTTAAGTCAGCAGCAGCGCGGTATCAGTCCGCTGTTGAAAATCTGAAATTGGTTGAGAAACCAGCAACAGAGGCTGAGCTTGAATTGTCAAGGGCCGATATTAGAAAAGCAGAATTCAACCTTGAAGTCGCGAAAGAAAGAATAGAGGCTGAAGCCACGCGAGACATGGACATTGAACTTCAGCAGCAGCGGATTGTACAAGCCGAGGAGTCTTTGAAACTCGCAAACGCGAACCAAAAACAGATTGAACGTAAGCAACGCGATCTGGAGACCTCACGTTCATCCGTCAAACGCAGTGAAACGCAGCTGGAACTCCGTCAAATTGAGTATGACGATACGATCATCAAGGCTCCTATCTCTGGAACCATTCTTGAAAAACTGGTTGAAGAAGGACAGGTAATTACTTCACGTCTCTCCTCTATCGCCTCAGAAGAAGGGCAGACGCTTGTCACAATGGCAGACCTTGACACTGTCTATGTCGTAACAGAGGTGGATGAAACCGACATCGGTAAAGTGGAGATAGGACAACCCGTGACCATCACGGTCGAAGCCTATCCCGATACGCCGTTTCAGGGCGAAGTCTTGAAGATTGCCCCTCAAGGACGCTCTCTTCAGAACGTGACGACCTTTGAGGTAACCTCCGAGTTGAAAAATGTGGAAGTTACAAGCACACGGCAAGGCATGGCGAGGGGTACCGGCAGATGGCAAGGCGGTGCTCGTCCTAATATGGCGAATATGACTGATGAACAACGCCAACGTTTCCGGGAAATGCGTCGGCAACGTCAAGCAGAAGGCAGCGATGCTGAGGAAACGGCAAGACCTACCTCCCAGGAAACACCCGCGCAACCGACACAGGAGCAACCTATTGCGAAGGAAGAGGAGGCTGAAGACGGCGGTTTTGGTGGGCTTTTCGGCGGATTTTTTGAGGAGGCACCCATTGCAGAAGCACCGACACAACCCGAAGCCGCAGAGACTGAAGATGCAAAGATCCCCTTCCTCAAACCCGGTATGAACGCCAGCGTCCAGATTTCAGCTGTCAATAGAATGGACATTCTCACCCTGCCAGCCGAGGCAGTCCTTGATATGCGGGGCAGGAAAATGGTCAGAATTGTCGGTGAAGACGGTCAACCCGGACGTCCGCAACCTGTCGTAACAGGAGTCAGTAGTTTTGACAAGATCGAAATTATCTCGGGACTCACTGAAGGCGATGTCGTCGCCATCGGCGGCTTTAGTG
The DNA here is from genome assembly GCA_007571305.1 of Candidatus Poribacteria bacterium. Lineage (GTDB taxonomy): Bacteria > Poribacteria > WGA-4E > WGA-4E > WGA-3G > WGA-3G. Next base: position 22,654 of record RKRR01000153.1, read on the forward strand.
GTGGTAGGGGTGGTGAAGATTGGCGGCGACGCATGATGCAGAATCCAGCATCCACAATGCGTCGAATGACCGGTGGCGGTAGAGGACGGTAGCTCTATCAATTTGACTATAGGCGTGGAGGGTCCTATTGAAGAGGTGACTGCGCAGAGGAGGACATGCTGTGAGTATCTTGGAGAGTCTTACAAATGCACTAACTGCCTTGTTGGCAAACAAACTCCGGTCCATTTTGACGATGTTAGGTGTGATTATTGGTGTCGGTGCTATTATAACGACAACCTCAATTGGTGAAGGTGCGAAAGCTGACATCACCGAACGGATTCAGACATTGGGAGCGAATATTCTCGCTGTCCGTCCAGGGCAAAGTCGATTCCGGGGGCGTGGATCTGCTGACGCTCGGAGAAGTCTCACCGTCCAGGACCTGGCGGCTTTAGAGGAGCGCGGGCAGAGTTTTGGTTATGTCACACCTGAAGTCAGTAGTCGGGCCCAGGTGAAGTACCTCAGTAAAAATACAAACACAACTATCGTCGGAACATCTCCGGCTTATCTCGTCACGGCTAATTTTACGGTTGAGAAAGGTCGATTTTTTACTGATAGTGAAATCCGATACCGTGAACGCGTATGTGTCCTTGGTAAGACCGTTGTTGACAACCTCTTTGAAACCATAGAGCCGGTTGGTAAGACCGTCAAAATTAAGGGAGTGGGTTTCCATGTCCTGGGGGTTATGAAGGAGAAGGGGGCAAGCGGATGGCGAAATCCAGATGATCAAGTTTTCATTCCGTATACCACTGCTATGAAACGCGTTTTCGGAGAAGAGTATCTCTCCAGCATTAGTATACAAGCCAATGACGATAAACTTCTTGAGACGGCTGAGACCGAGGTAACTGAACTCCTCCGAAAACAACACAAAATTCCGATAAACAAGGAACTTGATTTTCATGTCCGCAACCAAGCAGAATTCATGGAAACTTTGGAGGAATCAAGCCAGACCTTTACCAACATGATTTTAGGGATTGCTATTGTTTCACTTGTTGTCGGCGGTATCGGTATTATGAATATTATGCTGGTCTCTGTGACGGAGCGAACGAAAGAGATTGGACTTCGAAAAGCCGTTGGTGCGCAGCGCGTCGATATCCTCGTTCAATTCCTTGTTGAATCTACGACACTTGCACTCGTCGGGGGGCTCGTCGGTATTGGCGTTGGTCTCATCGGAGCGGAGATGGTGCCGTCAATCTGGGGGTGGCGAACTGTGGTGTCCGTGATGTATGCAGGAGCCTCTTTTATTGTCAGTGCGTTAGTAGGGGTCTTTTTCGGTGCGTATCCGGCGTGGAAAGCCGCAAAACTCCATCCGATTGATGCACTCAGGCACGAGTGAGCTACTCCAGAGGCGCGGTTTCTGACCGTGCCTTTTTTCTTTTTTATGGTGGGATCGGCTTGCTATGTTCTCCGTTAGAGGTATATGGCGTAATTCCAGTGCTTTATGGAGGTAAGAGATATACCGATAACCATGCTTTCGTTACCTTCCATTCAAATTTATCGTTAATTGTACCACCTACTATGAAACCCACGTTACTTCTTGTCGTAGACATGACACCCGATCCTGTGCGGAAAAAGGTGCTTCGGAAACCGTGTACAAACGTTCTCAATTCGTTAGGTAGCAGCTTGGAATTAAAATAAAAGGAATTGATATGGAACAAGTAGCAGTTATTGCTGGTGTGGGGCCCGGGTTAGGGGCGGCACTCGCTCGTAAATTTGTGAACGAAGGATGCAACGTGGCATTGCTCTCTCGTTCATCCGCCTACATTAAAAATCTATCCACAAGATTGGCAGAATCTGGACGCACAGTCATACCTATCCCGACAGATATTACTGAGGCTGATCAGGTTGCACGGAGTTTCGCTTACATTCGCGAAGAACTCGGTGATCCCGACATCTTAGTCAATCATGCCGCAAACGCTGCATGGGGGAGTTTCGCAGACCTCACTGCTGATGCGTTTGAGGGCGCGTGGCGGGTCTGCACGCTCGGTGGGTTCCTCTGTTCAAAACAGGTTGTTCCGGGGATGCTTAAAAAGGGCGGCGGAAGTATTCTGTTTACAGGTGCGACCTCTGCTGTCCGTGGTAGGGCAGGTGCATTGGCGTTCAGCAGTGCCAAGTATGCGACGCGAGGCTTAGCATCGGCGCTTGCTCGCGAAGTCGGTCCGCATGGTATCCATGTCGCCCATGTCATTGTTGACGGAGTCATTGATACGCCGGGCGTACGACAAAGTTATAGACTCGCAGATAATGAACCACTCCTTGAGCCAGATGCGATTGCCAATACCTATTGGGCTTTAGTGCAGCAGGAGCGGAGTGCTTGGACGTTTGAAGTAGATGTTCGACCCCATAACGAGGAATTCTTTACGTAGGATGGGACGAGCGTTTTCTATTCCCTTGGAGCAACCGTGTCAGGATACGAGGATGAGGGACATCACAGGTTCGGTGAATTTGATATATAGTAAAATCCGAAAACAGGTTCACGCGTGTAGCATCGCCTGTTAGGTTGTGCCAGTCAGAACCTATAACTTCAGAGTTCGCACGACATCATGAATGTCCAAGTAATTACGGAATCTACTATAAAAAGTGGGCGGATATCAATATCCGCCCTTGTAAAAGCAGTTAACGCTTGTGGTAAAGTCTGGTGGGATCACGAACATTGAAATAAAATATAAGGGTTTATCTGATATATTCAGGACTTACGCAATTTTGACAATAACCCGTTCTCTGAACGGGCGAACTGACAAAAAACACACGGTTCCCTGACACAACCTAACAGGTGATGCTACAGCAGCGCAGCGTGCGTAAATCCTAATATTAAAACGTGCTATCTTTTGAGGTCAGAGGGCACCAGCGGGTTGTCTCAAGGTAACGGAGGAGTGCTGTTCTTGCCGCGGGTGTACCGATACGGTACAGCGCATGGACAGCGTCACCACGTACATAACGGTTTCCATCGAACAACACATTTTGTAACCCCTCAACCGCCTCAGTTGCGTTCTGACCAATCCGCGCTAAGGCAAATACCGCATTTCGACGTGCACCATCGTGCGGATCCTCTAACGCCTTCACAAGCCCCGGGACAGCAATCGGACTCGATTGGCTCGTTGTTCCTAACGCCTCTACCGTATGCGACCGGACAGAGCCTGAAGCATCCGCTAACCTTTCCACCAGAGCAGGTGCCGCTGATTCTGCCTTATTTCCCAGATCCCCGAGTGCTTCAACGGCGTTATCCCGCACGTGTTCACAGGAATCTGTCAATGCATCCCGCAATGCATCAACGGCAGGGGTGCCGACTGCGTTGAGAGCGTAACAGGCATTTCGGCGCGTCATCTCTGATTCATCTCGCAAGCACTGCACCAGGGCTGGCACTGCCTTCTCACCAAATCGTGGCATTTCATAAGCCGCCTGCAATCCTGTCGATTCTGAGGTGCTGTTGAGAGAGCTGATTAAACTGGACAGTGATTCACCTTCCGATGTTCCCTGTACGTCACTATCTTCCACGGCTCGATGCCAGTTCCAAAGGTGTCGGAACATTTTCTGATGCTCGGTGGGTCCCACGGATATTCCATTTGCCCACTCTGTTTCTTTGTTTGCCCAGGTGGGTTCCTGCGGCTCTGACATCCGGGCGTAGAGGAACTTCATCATGTAACGTTTCTTCTCGCTACTATTAGGCATCGCACGGTGCCACAAGTCATAGTTTGCGAAAGCAACCGTTCCTGCTCTTCCAATGATCGGTTGTTCCGGTGAGATCTCTGCGCCTTCACGCGTGCTGTAATAGTGGCTCATCGGGACCACACCGGTGGGTCCAAGTTCGATGGGTGTATCTTGAGGATAATAGAAAACCAGCAGTCTGCGGGTATGATGAGACCAGCGTTTTCCGCCGTCTTGGTGCATCCCTTGTCCATTGCTACCGGGAGGGTTGTAGTGTGGATGACGGTGCGGTTGCTTGTAGCAGTCAGGTCCAAGCAGGCTTGTCAGAGCCCCGCTGACGTTCGGATCGTCAAGGATTTGCTGAATTTCTGGTATCCGCGGTATCATATTATTACCGGGATTGCCTTCCTTGTCGAAAACCGTTACCGTCTTTTCGTAGATTGCATCGTGGAATTGCGCAGGCAACGTGGTGGTGACGGTCACATAACCGTTCACAATGAAATGTCGCATCTGGGCATCTGTCAAGAGGTGTTCTGCCATCTTTCCCCCTTTTCTATTGTGAAACTCGCTGTAAGCCCTATGTAAAAGAAGTTTGCGTTACGCTATTATTTCATAAAATTTCACAATTTTCAAGAAATTCTACCACCATATCCATTTTTATGTTAAAATGGCTGAAATTAGGGGGTTTAACGCACAACATACGAAATTTGGAGGTTTCAGGATGGGACGAAGTTTTGAAAAATCGCTTGCATGGCAAAAGCGCGCCAGAGCTGCTTTGGTCGGTGGTGGGCAACCGCATAAACGGAGCCAGCCACCAAGGCCTATTATGATTGCAGGCGCGAAAGGCGCGCATTTTTGGGATGCTGATGGAAACGATTATATCGATTATCTGATGGGATACGGCCCCATGATCCTTGGACACGCCTATCCTACTGTGATTGATACGGTTACGAAACATCTCATTGAACGGGGGAATGTTTATAATTTCGGACATACCCTGGAGGTGGAACTCGCCGAAAAGTTGGTGCAGATTATCCCGTCGGCTGATAGGGTCGCTTACTTTGTTGGGGGATCGGATGCAACAACCGGCGCGATTAAGTTCGCTCGCGCATATACCGGTAAGGAAAAGGTGATTCGATCCGGTTATCACGGATGGCACGATTGGTGTAGCCATGCCCGCGGGCACTTATCGGGTTCTGCCGCCGCTACACTCAGCATTGACTTCAATGATCTTGAAGGACTTGTTGATCTCTTCAAAGCGCATCCTGACGAAATCGCTTGTTTGATTATGGAACCTTCCGGACACGATCTTCCCAAAGAGGGTTATCTCGAAGAGGCAAAAGCACTCGTCAATGCCAATGGTGCCTTGATGATTTTTGACGAAGTCAAAACGGGATTTCGCTACTCTTTGGGGGGCGCACAGGAATATTTCGGAGTCACTCCTGATATGTCCGTTTTCGGAAAAGCACTCGCGAATGGGTTCGCGACGGCTATCGTTGTCGGGAAAAAAGAGATTATGGATGAGGTGAGCGATGTCTGGGTAGCCGCAACCTTCCACGGTGAAGTATCGCTCGTTGCCGCCGCAATTGCTACAATTGAGGAACTCGAGGCAAAAGATGGGGTCGCCTTTATGTGGAAACAGGGACAGAAGTTATTGGATGGTTACAGAGAGATGGTGGCGCGTCTCGGTATCGAAAATGCCCGCATCGGTGGCATAGGCCCCATGCCTTACTTCGGCTTAAGTACCGACAGCGATGATGAACGCCAGCAGCGGTTCCATAAAACCTTCTACGAAGCAACCTTAGATGGCGGTTTATATCTGCCTGAGGGACATATCTGGTTCATGTCTATGTCGCACACCGATGAAGATGTTGCAAAGACGCTTAGCGTTTCTGAGGATGCCCTCAAACGCGCCAAAGCCGCATAGAAAAACAAAATCACTTGTTAATGGGATGGTTCTCAGGGCGGTTTTTCTGATGAAAAACCTTTGAGTTATCAGTTTTCGGTTAAAGAAGCGATGTTAGGCGTATTGTGTGCCTCTTGTTACTGACGACCGACAACCGATACCCGATAACCATTCCTCCCAAAACCTGCCCGAAACGAAGGGGTGGGCATTCCAGGAGCGAATAGTTAAAAAATGGCACATGGCACGGATCACACCAAACCTTTTATTGTTGATAAGAACCTCGGGGCGGCACTTGATCTTGATAACGAACAACTCACGGGAACAACCTCCGATGGTACGCCTGTTGTTGCACCAACGCAAGAACAGAAATATCTCTTTGACATGCGCGGATGGCTTTTGGTACCGGGTGTGTTATCGGGCGATGAGCTCGCGGAGATGCAAGAATTCGGGTACAAACTCCGCCACGAACCCGAGTCGATTCCAGAGCATGAACGTTCTCCACTCGGCGGCCCCATGCAACGTCTCGCTGACCATCCGAATGTGATCGGTTTTCTCAACGAGTTTCTTGCACATCCGGCGTTATCAAGCCAAGAATGCTACGGTTTCCGCATGGAATCGTGTAGCTTGTTCTACCGGACAGTGGGCGATGGAAACTTTGGACCTCACAACGGGAACGGGATGCTCCGTTTCCCCGGCGATTCGCACCTCTATCGGTGTATCCCCGGCAGAGGCTATAGCGGTTTGACTCGCATCGTCTGGGAACTGAACCCCGTCAAATATCGGCAGGGCGGCACCCTGTTTATTACAGCCAGTCATAAAGCCGTCTACACAGCACCCGACACAATCCAAAGCCAAGACTCCCTGATTTGGGATACGTATGAGTGTCCTGCTGGTTCACTTCTCTTTTTTACGGAGGCGTTGACGCATAGTACGCACACATGGACAAACGAGGAAAACGATCGACTCGCCATTTTTAGTTGTTATAACACAGTCAATAGCAAGTGGCACGATTGGGATCCGCATCCGAAGTTGTTAGCCGAGATGCCAGCGAAACGGCAGACCCTTTTCCGCCCTGTCCGCGCTGCCAATAACTTAATCGGCAAGGCATACCGTCATTAGTCAATGGTTGTCGGTTATCGGGCAACAGGGTGATGTTAAACGAAAACCTCGTAACCCAAAACTGGAAACCACGAAAAAAGGAGGCGTTTGCATGCGTCAAATTGGATCAACTCCAGTTACCGCACCCGGCTGGACTGCGAAACCGAAAGACGGAATTGCTATTGTCGATTGTGATGTACACCACAATTTCCGTCATCCTACGCAATTGTTACCTTACCTGTCAAAGTTTTATCAAGAACATCTCCTTGACCAGGGGCTACATCTCGGTGGGTATCCCAACATCCCGATTCGAAGCAATCGTGTAGACATCAGAGAGCGGATCGAAGAAGCCACCGAATCGACACCGAAAAACGCCGGCGGGGACCCCAGAGATTTCAACTTCACATTGGAGTTCCTCCAAGATGAACACCTCGATGTTTGGAATATTGATGTCGCCGTGCTGACGGGGCCGCCTGTGTTCTATGGATACGCTGGAGTCCCTGATCCCGACTGGGGAGCTGCCCTCTGTCGAGCTTTTAATGACTGGACAATTGAACATTGGCTTGAGAAGGATGAACGTGTTGTTAACGCCATTCTCGTTTCGCCATCCGATCCACCGCAAGCCGTGGAGGAGATTAACAGACTCGCACACCGCAAGGACACTGTTGCCGTTATGGTGCCGATGGGATCGAGTCGTCCATTTGGTAACCGTTTCTATCATCCTATCTGGGAAACGTGTGAGGCGCACGGATTGCCTGTTATATCGCACATCGGGGGTGGCGGCGGTGCGAACCGAAACGTACCTACTCCAGTTGGCCATCCCACTTACTACATAGAATCCCGGATGAGCCGTCCGTATGTCGCCAGCACTCATGCGACATCCCTAATCTGCGAAGGCGTTTTTGAGAAATTTCCCAATTTCAAGTTCGCACTCATTGAAGCACAGCAGATGTGGGCGGTGCCGGTGATGTGGCATCTGGATACCGATTGGAAAGCAATACGCGACCAAACACCGTGGCTTAAACGGTTACCGAGTGAGTATTTCCGTGAACACATCCGGGTCGGGTCACAGCCGATGCACGAACCTGAGAAACCGGAACAGATGTACCAGATGTTGGAAATGCTACACGCAGATGAAACACTCATATTCTGCTCAGACTTCCCGCATTTCGACTGGAACGATCCGGTAACAGTTTTCCCGAAACTCTCGGAAGACTTACACCGTCGGATCTTTGCCCAAAACGCGCTTGATATGCTTCGATTGGATGTCAAAGAAACCAACGGATCCCAGAGTCCAATCCCGAAGTCGCAGCCTGCAACAACGGCGCAGGCGACTCATGGGAAAAGCAGTTGAGAGTTTAGTTGCATCTTATTTTCCCGCAAGGTAAATTAGAAAACCTGCAACAACGGCGCAGGCGACTCATGAGAAAAGCAGTTGAAGTTTCACACACCAGTCGTTTCTCGGCAAGGTAAGTTAAAAATATGGCACGTGTTGTTGTCGGAAAAGTATCAGAGATTCCACCAGGGGAACGCAAAATCATCGTTCCGTTCCGCGGGAAGGCGGGTATTGGTGTCTTTAACGTTGATGGCAAATTTTACGCCATCCGTAACATCTGTCCGCATAGGCGGGGGCCCCTATGCACAGGCGAACTCAGCGGTAGATTCGCCGCCGATGCCCCGCCCTCAATTCATGGCGTAACGCTCTCTGTCGAGGGGTTAGGCGAGGTGCTGCGCTGTCCGTGGCATCAGTGGACCTTTGATATTGCCACGGGGCAGTGTCTCGTCGATGAGACGTTACGTGTGGCGACGTACCCTGTCAAGATTGACGGTGATGATGTCGTCGTCGAATACGATGGTTAATCTTGTCGAAAATCTCAAAATGCCGAAACGGGGGACAAAATGATTAACAGAACTCTGGGACAAATAATTGTCATCGCCATTGTAGGGGTTGTTTTAATGGCTACAAGTATAGGCCACGCGCGTCAGGCGATTACCGATGGATTGGTGAGTTACTGGTCGTTTAATGAGGATGTGGTCGCAGGGAAAACGGTTAAAGACATTGTCGGTGCAAGCGATGGAACCATGGATGGGAATGTCGAGGTCGTTGACGGTAAAGTGGGTGAAGCCCTAAAATTTAGTGGCGGGCATGTTGATTGTGGAGCAGATAAGCGTTTAACCGACATTGGCGATCAGATTACATTGGAGATGTGGATAAAACCTGATAAACCCGGCTGGGCAATTATCGCGGGTATATCGAGGTCAGGAAATAATTCTTATGTGATTGCGTGGTCGGACCAAACTCGGGTTGATTTTAATCTCTGGAATGGTGCCTTAGAGACGTGGCCCTTTCACAGCGTAGGCCAACCCGATGTAGGGAAATGGCATCACGTTGCTGGTGTCTACGACGGTTCCGAAGCCATTATTTATATCAATGGTGAAGTTGATAATGAAAAAAAATTCGAGGGTGTTCTCAAACATAACGGAGAGAACTTTTGGATGGGTGCCAGAAAATCGGATGGACTTCCCTACCACGGCATCCTTGACGAACTGCGCCTTTACAACCGCGGTCTCAGCCAAGCGGAGATCGAAAACAATCTCGAGGCGGAAGGGCTTGCTGTCGACCCGACCCAGAAATTGGCACTCACTTGGGGAGCAATGAAGGTTTTGAAGTAAGGTTAATCCAAGTTGCTGCTTGCAAGATTTTAGATATGCAGATCCTCTTTTTCATGAAAGGGTGTTCATTATCCGTAGGGTATTTGTGGCCTCCACTTTCAGTTTGGGCACGGATATGCCCAATCTAAAACATTATGCTACAAAGGGGCAACTTGCCTCAATTTTGCCTATTTCTGCTCTCTCCCATTGACGAGGGAAACGCCCAGACAAAAACACCATTCTTCCCAAAGAGAACGAAATACATAATGAACAAGCAACCACGCTTTACCATTGAAGAACTCACAACCGACCATCCGGATTGGCAGGAGTTTGTCACGCTCGTCAATGACTTAAACCAGGAAGGTTGGGCATTTAACCCGTATTTTGAGCGGTTTTCACGTTATTTTTTGGCGGCGAAACAGGATGGGATGATCGTCGGATTCCTCATGTTTGTGATATGGGATATCGGGCCCCATGACCGAGGACACCCTGCTATTGAAATGCATGGAAAAACGCTAAAAGAGGCAAAAATCCTCGCGTTTGGCGTGAGGGAAGGATATCGTCGGCAAGGTATCGGCACAGCACTTCAAGAATATACCATCCAGCAAGCAAAGTTGTTTGACTGCTACCAAGTCCGATCTGTCAGTGGCGAGAAGTATCCCGAAAACCACTATCTCAAACTCTCTATCGGGTTTGCTGTCGAGCCGATGGAACGCGATGAAAAGTGTTTGGCTTTTGTTATGCCCCTTAAATCCTCGAAAGAGTGGTAACTTTTATGAGACAGTTAACCGATACTGAGAAGCAGCAGCTTGAGGGAAAAATTAAAAAGGAACAGGAACGCCAGCAGACGCTTCGGGAGACGAATCCAGACCTACCGGAATCCTTTGAAAAAGCATCGGCAAAAACAGGGTTTTTACGAGAAACCGTGCCAAATGCTCTCCGAAAATACGGTATGCTCGGACTCATTCTTTGCCTGCTCGCCTTTAACATTCATCACCTGCTAAAGTATCGAGATTTTGTCTATGACGAATACGGCAACCTCATGATCGCTCTGATGTTACTCTTCAATCACATCGCATATAACTTCACGAAAACAGGATGGAAAAGCCGCGTGATGAAAACGATTGCATGGATGTGGGTGGCTCTTGGATTCGTGTACATCTTTTCGATAGTATAGGGATTGTGAGGCTTCAATTGGAGAAAGTATAGTGAAGATCCTCATATTGATATTGGCTACTGTTTTGATAACGGGTGTCGTCCCTCTCGTGGGTGCAGCAAAACAACTAAAATCCGGAGTATATTATATCACGCAATCGTGGTCACAAGAGACAACGTTTAAACGGCTCTATTATGTCAGCGTCCCTGAGAGTGCAGATCAGCAAAAGTTCCCAGTTTTCATTTTTCTGCATGGCCATGGTGGAAATGCGAAGGGAGCAATGAATGAATTTATGAGGCGTTACAGGACGATGGGGACCAGATATGTCATGGTGTTTCCCAACGGATACAAGACGGGTTGGAACATTATGTCGGAGTATTCGCAAGCAGACGATCTCGGATTCATTGAAGGGATCGTTAAAAAACTTTCTACATACGACAACATTCAGAAAGACAATTTCAGTGTCATGGGGAATTCAAATGGTGCCGCTTTGGTGAACCAGTTGGCGATAGAAAGCAAGCTACCGAATCTCCGAAATTATGTGAGCGCAGTCAGTCCGTTGAATGTGTATCAACATGACGGGAAGAACTTCAAAACCAAAGGCCCTGACAACACGTATCAAGTTGTTGCCACACCGCTGACCGGTAAGCGTCTGATGAATATTTCGGGCACCACCGATGACCTTGTCCCTTATCGCGGCGGTCTTTCAAAGCATATTCCTGCCAAAGATGGCAAGTTAGGCTTTGTTGATGCCGAAGAATCTATTTTTCTCTGGGCGAAGCAGATGGGATACGACGGGGAAAAGTTGTCCAAACCCAGCAGGATTGATGGCAACCTGGCAATCTTCAGTTACCTCAACGGGGACGTGATCCACTACAAGGTTATCGACGAAGGACACGGCGCATCGCGGGCAATCAGCGAGAAAATTTTGGTTGAATTTTTGGAAGGCGACGAAAGAGAAAAACAATGATTAAGGCAGTCTTCTTTGATTTGGATGGCACGCTCTGCGACTCCGATACGGCATGGGGTGTCGCCGAAAAAGAAACATTTAAGCTTCTGCTCGAGCGGTATCCAAATGTTTCGGAAGAGGCACTTGCAGAGGCATGGAGAACGGTCCATCAGGAACTCTTTAGACAACTCGATGCAGGGAAACGTTCTATGGCAGATGTGAGAGACTCACGTTTCCAGTGTTTGTTCAAAGAATTGGATCTACCCATAGGTAAGGTTATGGAAAAATTAAGCGACTTTTTCTGTTCACGGTACCTCACGAGTTTACGTCTTTACGAGGATGTCACAGTCCTTGAGATGCTACACGCGTACCACGTCGGTATCATTACAAACGGTGCACACGATGAACATCCCGACAGCCAACTTTCTAAAGTCCGACACCTTGGTCTCAGCGAACGTATTCAATCACTGACAATTTCCGGTGAAATCCGGGTTAGAAAACCGAAGGTTGAAATCTTCAATGTCGCTTGTGAACGTGCTGGTGTTTCACCGAGAGAAGCTATGCTTATCGGTGATACCGTTGAAAACGACATCGTTGGTGCGAACCGAGCAGGCATGACAAGCGTTTTCATCAATCGAAAGTCGGATGTTCTGACACCGAAAACGGTAGACGAACAACCAGACTATTCGATCTCAAATTTACAAGATGTTTTGTCCTGTTTGTAGTACATAGAGGTTTCGTGCTACCTAAGGATGAGAAAACGCGCGCGAAATTCACCCCCTTGGGTAGGGTGGGTAGATCTGAAGATGTGGCAGATGTCACGGTTTTCCTTTGCTATGAGCAAGCACGCTGGCTCGCAGGGCAGTTGCTCTATGTTGGAGGCGGTTATCGAATACCTCAATAGATGAAATGTATTTAGGAGTTTACAATGGATAAAACCTACAACGTTGCAATAGTTGGATGTGGTGGTATTTCTCACATGCACGCCGGATGGTATGTGAACGAACCGAGGGCTTCTCTGATTGCGATTGCCGACATCGACGCGGAGCGGATAAAGGCATACGGAGAACAATACGGTGTAGAAAAACAGTATACCAATTACATTGAGATGCTCGAAACCGAAGACATTGATTTGGTGTCCGTTTGTACCCGTCCGAAACTGCATGCGCCAGTAACGATTGAGGTTGCAAAATTGGGCGTGAAAGGAATTCTATCTGAAAAGCCGATGGCAGAGAACCTCGGACAGGCGCGGGAGATGCTTGAAACCTGTTCAGAACACGGCGTGAAATTGGCAATCGACCACCAAGTCCGGTTTAGCGCACCCTACGAAGCCGCAAGGCAGATGGTTGCCGAGGGTGTGATCGGCGATATCTTTCGGATTCACGGTGTCTGTGGCGGAGGCGACCTGAAAGACAATGCCACGCACACCGTTGATCTGATGCGATATGTCTATGGTGACTGTCCCGTCGCTTGGGTAATCGGTCAGATTGAACGCATCGACACACCTACCAAATACGACCTGCACTCCGAAGATTTTGCGATAGGTTACTTCAAGTTTGAGGACAACGTTCGGGCGATCATCGAATCGGGGAGTGACACGGCCCCCGGCTATCACCATATCTATTGCTACGGAACAGAAGGCGAAATCGAACTCGCTGCCCCCGGTGGCCCCGCTATCCGTTACCGCACCTCAGAATCCGGTGGAGATTGGGTAACACCCGAACTCCCTTCAGAAAGCAATCCTGTGCGAGACATGATTGCCACCATTGAAGAAGATAGGGAACATCGCTCCAGTGGTCATCAGGGATACGCGACTCACGAACTCCTCATGGCGATTTATGAATCGTCTCGGAAACGACGACGGATTCATCTACCCCTTGAAGAGATGGAATCGCCCTTAACGTTAATGATTGAGGATGGATGGATATAACCTCCACAATACGATCGCCATGGCACTGGCAAAACTCCGCGTTGACGGTTTTGTGTCACTCAAGGGTTGCCTCTACAGATTTTTACGGATCCATGTGGAAAATACGGGTGAACGAAAAAGACCTGTTTCGCCATAAGGAATAACAAAATCATGCACATAGCCATTGAAAAGACCGAAGCACTCATCCACTCCGCACGCGTATTGGATAGAATGTATACGGACGACCCATATCGACCTCGTTATCACTTCACGCCGCCGTTCGGTTGGATGAACGATATCAACGGTTCCATCTTTTGGAAGGGACGATACCATATCTTCTATCAACACAATCCCGAAGGCGGTTATTGGAAATGGATGCAATGGGGACACGCATCGAGTGTGGATCTCGTGCATTGGGTGCATCATCCAATCGTTTTAACGCCCGATCTTGACGGACCTGACCGGAACGGATGCTTTAGTGGCGGTGCACTTGTGAGTCGAGAGGGTGTACCGACGTTCATCTATCATGGAGTTCCAGATGGAACATGTATCGCAACAAGCGATGATGATTTGCTCATCATGTGGGACAAGCATCCAGCCAACCCAGTGATTCCAGTCCCTGCCCCCGGTGAGAAAGGACACGGTGAATATATTGTGTATGATCCCTGTGCCTGGTTGGAAGGCGATACATATTATGCACTCATCGGAAACACGATACCGGGACAGATTGGGGACGGGACTGGGCTGTTTAAGTCGTCTGACCTTGTGGCATGGAAATTTGTGCGCTCCTTTTATCAATCGCGGCGCGAGTGGACAGACGCTGAAGAGGACTGCGCGGTTCCCGATTTTTATCCGTTGGGCGATAAGCACATGCTACTGTTTTGTAGCCATTGGCAAGGTACGCAGTATTACCTCGGCAGATTTGAAAACGAACGGTATTATGTCGAAAGTTATGGACGGATGAGTTGGGAAGGTGGTCTCCTTGGTGGGCCTCGCTCGCTGTTAGATGCTCAAGGACGCCGTATCTTTTTCGATTGGATCCGGGAAATTCGCGGCACCGAACAGGAACGTGCCGCCGGTTGGTCAGGAGTTATGACCCTACCGCGTACCCTTTCCCTCGCAAGTGATGGTAGTTTGAAAATTGAGCCTGTGCCGGAACTGGAATGCCTACGGATGAACCCGAAGGTGCGTGAAAATATAACACTGAATGCTGACGAGGAGATGAACTTAGAAGAAATTCAGGGGAACTGCCTTGAATTAGATGTCGAAATTGATCCCAACGATGCAGGCGAGGTAGGCGTTCAATTGCTCTGCTCGCCCGACCAAGCCGAACAAACAGAGGTTCTGTATGTTCCGGCAGAGAGAACGTTGAAAATTGAGGTCAGTCGTTCCACTTTAAACGAAGCCATTCGGTACCCACACTACCGGGACCCGGGCGGCACTGCGAAGTTACCAGAATCAGAACAGTTTGTCGATGCACAATGCGCACCTTTCGCCCTGAAGGATAAAGAGACGCTCCAACTCCGTATCTATGTTGATAAGTCTGTAGTTGAAGTGTTCGCGAACGGTAGGCAGTGTATTACACAGCGGGTCTATCCGACGCGCCCTGATAGTACCGATGTTCGGTTGGTGAGCCGTGGTGGGCAAGCACATTTCCAATCCGTTCAAGCATGGGAGATGGCACCTGCCCTTTGATGATGGATAGTTCTGGCACTCCAGCGGAGTGCTATATCTGCCGAAAACGATTGTCGCGTCAGAAATGTTAACACATCCGCATTTTGAGAGAAGGTTGACTCTTACATAGAAATAGCATATACTCTTCCTATGGTTTCTACCAGTCGCCAGTCAGGAAACTGAAATAGAGCTAGTCGAAAGCCGATTGATGCAGGCCTCTCTGGGGAACCTGCGGGGCAATGCTGATAGCCATGGAGGTGAACATCATGGCTTATGAGATTCCGAAAACAGTCTTAGGTCGCACAGGATTGAAAGTTACCCGGCTCGGTATCGGTGGCGCGTATTGCGAATCCGCTGACGGTTACCGCAAGGCTATTGATGCCGGTGTCAATTATATGGATACGGCGCGCGCATACAGAGATGGTGAAGACGAAAAAGTTATCGGAGCCGCCATAAAAGGGCAACGCGATCGATTGATTCTCGCGACAAAAACTAATAAACGTGATGCAAAAGGCGCGCGGACAGAACTTGAAACGTCTCTACGGATGTTGAATGTCCATCACATTGACATCTACCAATTACATCACCTGAACACGCAAGAGGAGCGCGACCGAGCCCTGGCACCGGGTGGCGCACTGGAGATGGCTCAGGAGGCGCGAGATGAAGGACTTATCCGCTTCATCGGTGTTACTGGACACGATTGGCACCAGATCCAACACGCCGTTGACACGGGATTTTTCGACACTGTCCTCTGTTGGTACAATTGTGCGATGAAGACACCGGAGGATACAGTTTTTCCTGCTGCCGACAAACACAATACGGGTGTCGTCATTATGAATGCCTCGCGGAATGACAGACTTTTTGGGAACTCAGAGGCACCATCTCCAGAACAATTCTATCGCTATGTGCTTAGTCACAAGAGTGTGAACCTCACAATTATGGGGTTGAGAGACGTTGGGCGATTCCATCGGGTTGCAGAAGCACTCTCCGAACAAGAGACCTTAGCATCGGACGCGCGAATAGATATGGAAAAATACGGCGCACAACGGCTCGAAGAAGGCGCACTGACACCTTAACGCCGATACTGAAATGCGTGAACGAGACAACTTGGTAACAACGGATAGGGTTTTTAATGGATAAGAGCACACCTGATCAAATGGATGCCAGTTCGGAAGAAGCCTATCCGTCTGAAAAACGCAATTTAGTTGTATTCGCTCTGAACCAGATTCTGATGCGTCTCGGTTGGATGTTCAAAGCCGAGTCTGTAGTTATTCCTGCGTTTATTGATATTTATACCTCGTCAGGAACCATCCGCGGGTTACTGCCGCTTATTCTAAGGATCGGGCAAAGCCTGCCTCAGTTTCTCGTCGCGCAACGTGTTGCGCGGATGCCCAAAAAACAAAGGTTCTTTATACTCACAGGGTTCGGATTTACTGTTCCGTGGTGTGTATTGTCCCTGATATTAGGGCTTACAAACTGGTCAGCGAATGTAATCGTTGCTATTTTCCTTCTCCTGTGTACCGTGCACTGGCTCATGGTTGGGTGCAATCATCTGGCTAACGGAACGCTACAAGGAAAACTCATCAGTCCCGAGAAACGGGGCAGACTCCTCGCCTATTCCAATGTCATCGGTTGTTCACTGTCGATCGCGCTTGCCATTTACCTCATGCCGCGCTGGCTTGCTGAGAGTGCCCCGCGCTATGCGGTGATCTTTGGTGTAACGGCTGGTGCCTTCGGTATCGCCGCTTTTATCAGTTTTGGGTTTAAGGAACTCCCTTCACGGCCAGAAGGCACGGCACCTTTTTTCAAATTTCTCGGTGATGCCCTCCTCTTGTTGAGACATGATAGAAATTTTCGGCGATTTGCAATCGTTATTCTACTGTTTTACTCTATCTGGCCCCTTTTTCCACACTATGCGGTTTTCGGGAAGCGGACATTAGGACTCGCCTCTTCCGGTTTCGTCACGTTAATAGTTGCACAAAATGCCTCCAACGCTGTCGGTGCCGGTGTCATGGGCAACATCGCAGACCGATCGGGGAACCGATCCGTGCTACGACTTCTGATATTGATAAGTGCTTTTACGCCATTATTGGCGGTCGGCATTAGTCGTATGCCTTCCGGGGCACAACTTTACTGGATTATCTTTGCCCTTATCGGGTTTACACCCGTGTCCGCCCGTATCGTCACGAACTATACGCTTGAGATCGCACCACAGGAGAAACACCCTCAATATCTCGGCGTGATGAGCCTTTTTCAAGCAATCCCTCTGTTTGTTTCACCTTTGATTGGAGCATTGATTGAGCAATTCGCCTTTGAACCTGTTTTCTTCGCCTGTTCTGCCCTCGTTGTGTTAGGGTTTTTGCTAACCTTCCGATTGGTTGAACCTCGTTTTAACCAGAGCTCTTGAAAATCGGTATTCTGGAGGAACACCACCATGGCAGAGGAAATGTCGTGTCCATTTTGTCAGACACAGGTTGAATACGCTATCGAAAATTCTCCTGAGTGGTACCGAGATCCCTCCCTACCGGTCTACCGAATCGATTGTCATGATAAATGTAGACGGTATTGGCTTGAAGCAGTCTCTGAGCCACACCTGCAGGTCGATCCCAGTATCCTCGATTTCCTTGATTCACTCGACGATGAACAACGCACATTTATATCTGAGTCAACACAATATGCGTGCGACAACGGCATTCTGATAGTTTATAACAGGCAGATTTTACAATACCTCGTCACCGATTGGCACTATGCAAAAGCCGCTGTTGTGTCGTCCGGATTGAATAACGTTTCATTCCGAATCAGTGGTGCTGGATTTGATACTGCGAATATGTTGTTTTTCTTAGATGATGGGGACGCTCGATTCACAATGAGACTCTACCGTGCTGGAACTTCTGTCCGTGAAATTCGCTCTGAAGTCTATTGGTTACAAGCACTTTGGAAAATGGGAGGTATCAAAACCCTCTCGCCTGTGCCTGGACGTGATGGTGAAATGATTCAATGTGTCTCTCCAAACGATCTACCTTCGCGCTATGCGACTGTATACGATTGGATTCCCGGTGAAACGCTCAATGCACTCTCTGCCGTAGAAAAAACACCGGCACTCATTCGGAGTCTTGGGACCTTGGTGGGTCGCATGCACGCTGTGTCCGAGACGTTGGAGTTGCCACACTGGTTCACCCGTCCTCGGTACGACATAGATTGGGTTACCTCGAAAGTTGAAAAAACATTTCGAAATGATTACAGGGACGCTTCACCAGAGGAGCGCACAAAACTTTCCGAGTTTTGTTCGAGCTTCTCACGTTTTGTCGCAGAGCAGGGGGAAGGACGGGATGTTTTTGGATTAATTCACTCGGATCTGGAACCCCATAATATCATTATCTCTGATGGACAGCCCTACCCAATTGATGTGCGCGAATTTGGGTTCGGTTATTATCTCTCAGATATTCTGACGATTTCACGCCATTTTCATGAAGATGAAAAGACAGTTTTCTTTGAGGGTTATCAAGAAATCCGTTCACTTCCGACAGATTACCCTCAACAGTTAACTCTATTTGAAGAGTTGCGCGGGCTGTAACCCAACGCGTAAACGGAAAATATCCATTATGATTGATCTGTATCACCATCACACGAAGAGTTTCAACTCAGGAAAGCGAGCCTATACGCCTATGGGTTCGTTTATAGTAAAATCCGAAAATAAATTCACACGTGTAGCATAGCCTGTTAGGCTGTGCCAGTCAGAACAGATAACTTCAGAGTTCATACGAGGCTATAAATGTCCACGTAATTACTGAATCTACTATAAAGACTATCCATCCGAAGGAGAAAAAATGAAACATATCTATCGCAGAGAGGATGCCGAGGTTGTCCGTATTGAAGGCGAGGCACCGCGGACACTGTACACACTCATCCAACCAAACACCGCGAATACCGAACATTTTGCAATGGGGTTAGAGGAGATTGACCCGCACAGCGAGATCCCTATCCACTCCCATAGCGAATCCGAAGAAATTATTTTTGTCTATGGTGGACAAGGGAAAGCGTTTGTCGGTGATGAAGTTGCTGATCTGAAACCCGGTACAGTCATCTATCTCCCACCGAATGTTGAACACCGTTTCGTCAACACAGGCGATGAACCGCTCTGGATTACATGGACGCTCTCGCCGCCCGGTTTTGAGAAGCAGATTCGAAGGATCGCAGACGGTTCCGCTGGAATGGAGGTTTTTAGCCAGAAAATTGACGAAGGTTTATAAATGAATTCTAAAGAGTACATTGCGGTTGCATCTTCAGAACACTTTGTCTATAAAGCAGAAACAAACCGCCCATGGAGACCTGAGACGATACTTGAATTATTGGAACAAGCACATCAAGAGTTTGAGAAACTTATGGGACCGGGTTTGGATACTGTTATTGAAGTCGAAGATCGGATGTGTGAATCTAATAACGTAGGTGCGCGAGCCGAGATACGCAAACAAATACATTTCCAGCAAACTTCTATCATAGAGGTCAAATTTATTTGTGAATTTCCGCAGAACTACGGTTATACCGAACAAGAACGGGAACTTGCATACCACTTTTTTGTTCATGAGCTTTTTCATTGCTGGGTTGGGGGGAATGTATCGAGCAGTGATGGGCTGATCATTGAAGCAATTACCCAGTACATGACAGATTTGATGATCGGACGTTTGGGATGGTGTAACGCAGACTTCTTGATTCAAGGACGAGCGAATTGGCAGGAGATCGTAAAGACCGCAAACCTACCACACAAGCTTATTGCTGAATACAAACTTCGTTTTCACAAGATGTACACCAACGATCCAGATAGACTATTTGATTTCTGTAGAGATTTAGCCACTTGTTTCCGTCAGCAACGAAGTCGAGAAAAAACGGATATATCTCCTGTTTTGCAGCAATACTTGGGAACAGTGTTGAAAGAAGATCAGGAAAACAACACTGAAGAATAGGTTAGGTTTCATTAAATTCATATCAGGATATTTGTTGCTCAACTAATACTTCTTAGGCACTACTACAAGATAGATAGATTGTGCGAGGATTTTGATCTCGGAATAGGTCAAAATCAATTTCCCCGCACTACCATATAATTCGCCTTTACGAAGGCATCCACGTCCGCGGCGCAATCCCTTCCACATGCGTCTTCACATCCACGACCGCCGGTCGTCCCGAATCGAGTGCCTGATCCAGTGCACCTGCGAGTTCACTCGGTTTGTTGACTGTAATTCCAAGACATCCCATAGATTCTGCCATCTTGGCGAAGTCTGCATCTGGGAACAGCCACAATTCATCGGAACCTGCTGTCCGTCCACCATAGACGGACTCAACGCCACCCTGTTCTTGGTTCAATGAGTGATTATTGTTCACAACAATGACAGCGTTAATCTCAGACTTCATTGCTGTGTCTAGTTCAGTCATGTGATACCAGATACCACCATCGCCTGTGAAACAGATAACCGGCCTATCGGGTTGCGCGCACTTCGCCCCCATCGCCGCGGGGAGTCCCCATCCCAACGAACCTGAACAACGGATGAAACTCTGATCGGGGTGTTTAAAATCGATCATCGTCCCGGTCCAGATGCCTGAATGCCCTGTGTCGGATACAAGGATAGAATCTGATGGGAGATAGTCTGTCAGTTCACGACACAGCCGTTCTGGTAGCATCGGTAACCTTTCGGAGTTCACTTTCTCGCTGACATCGTCTTTCCAGTTTTTCACTAACTCTTGGACGCGGCTCACCCATTTAGTCCGCGGCTCGGCGGTATCTGACGCTTCAAGCATACGGCGGAGTGTGTTCCGGACATCTCCCTGCATCCCTAACTGAATCGGATAATTCCGTCCCAGTTCATCTGGGTTAATATCGAGTTGTATGATCGGTGTGCCTTGTGATGGAATCTTGTATCCGTTGGTTACTTGTCCCCCGGTATGGCTTCCAATAAAGAATACAAGGTCAGCTTCGTACACTGCTTGGTTGGCGCACGCCCGCGAGTATGAACCGGGAGTCCCGACTGCCAGTGGATGGTCACTGGGGAACATTGCCTTGGCGTTCAGAGAAGTTGCCACTGGAATAGAGAGTGTCTCTGCCAACTCGACAAGTTCTGCTCGCGCGTCTGAAGCGGTTACGCCACCGCCTGCCACAATGATGGGTCGTTCCGCATCGGAGAGGAGTCTGAGGGCTTCCGTTACCTTTTCTGCTTCTGCTTCTGGTCGGAAAGGTGGCAATTGGGTGAACGCCTCTTCAATGATTATCTCAAGTACCCCTTCCCGATCGATAACCGACGATCCCGCGATGCCTTCAAAATCGAGATGCGCAGGGCCCGGTGTTCCTGTTGTCGCTGCACGGAAGGCTTGACGTATATAGAAGGGCAGTTGTTCGGGGGTCGCCACGTATGCACTATACTTCGTAACAGCAGAAAACGGATTGATGTGATCTACCTCTTGGTAGGCATGCCGTTGTTGATTGATTTGGTTTTCCTTGCCGGTAATTGCAATCACCGGTGAACAAGCGAGATAGGCATCTTGTAGCCCCGCGGCGAGGTTCACGGCTCCGACGGATTGCGCCATGCAGAGACTGGGAGCACGATTCACACGGGCGTAAGCGTCAGCCATATACGCTGCGGCTTTCTCACCGTGCGTCTGGACCCGCTTAATCCCGAGATTTTCCATCTCCATTAAAGCCCGTGGTCCGATATAGGGCATAAAAAAAACATGAGTAATTCCATATCCATGTACGGTATCAGCAATAAATTTCGCACCTGTCATTTTCGGCATAGTTCTTTTTTCTCCCTTTTCGCATAGTTTGCAAGCGAAAACTTGCCATGAGAAGTCGGCATGGTTTGCAACACGATGTGAGATGCATTTTACCAGTTTTCGGTGTAGTGTGCAAGCGTGAACTTGGCATTGGAATAAATTTGGTAAGAAATTATCAGAGGTGCTATAATTGTCTTACTGCTTTTGAAGCCCTGCTTTGGAAGTCTCGAAACTATACCAAAAACCTCCCATAGATGCGGAAATATACTCGATTTCGCAAAGAGGAAAGCACTATGAAACGGCTAAACTATCTCCTTTTATTCACGTTAACGATTGCTATATTCTCCCACGCTGGACACACAGAACCGGTAGTGACAGATGGACTCGTGAGTTATTGGACGTTTGACCGACAGGACATTATAGGAGACACAGTCAAAGATGTCTGGGGTGAAAATGATGGGAAAATCGTCGGTGCTCCGAAGATCGTCGGTGGACAGGTCGGGGAAGCTCTTGAATTTGATGGTTCGGACGATTATGTCAACTTGACAAACCTCGGTAATTTTGGGGAGCAGATCGGGGCATCTACCTTCGAGGCCTGGGTTAAAACCGATTTCAAAAAGGATTGGACCACCCTTTTCAAAGTGCTCGATCAGGGGTGTAATATGGCGTGGGCAATCGATGTCAACCGGAGTGCGAAAGCAGGTTTCCCGCTTGCTGAGGATATCGTCCACTACTACGTCCGTCAGAAATCGCCTGCGGGATGCAACGCTATCGCTGTTGAGATTGAGTTCGCCTTGTCGGATGGCAAATGGCACCATATCGTCTTCGCAATTGTAGATGCCGGCGAGTCCGAGGTCAGTATCTATATGGATGGTGAACCACAAGAGGTTATCGAAGGTGCTGTAAAAAATCTCGACACCTTTATTCCGTTTGTAGAGCCGGTTTATATTGGCGCAGCGAACAATAGAGGCAACGTTGAGCGGTTTTTTCCGGGTGTCATTGATGAAGTCCGCATTTACGATCGACCCCTCACCGCAGACGAAGTAACCCGAAATTTTGAATCGAAAATCGGATTGTCCGTTCAAGCCGACGAGAGACTGCCTATTGTTTGGGCAACTCTCAAGACGCTCTTAAGATGATGGATAAAACATCTTTAGAACGCCGAAATCTATTAGAGTTCAGATGCACGTGGTTTCTCCGCAAGGTAAAAAATTAAAATGCTAACACCTGAAGAAAATTGGTTCTTTGATCATCACGGATTCATAATCCTTCGTAAAGTTGTGCTGCCTGAAGATGTTGAGAAAATGATTGAACTCGGTAACCAATGGCACGACACACCCTTGGATGAGCTTCCTCCACCGCTCACCTCTACCTCTCGAACAGGTAATCATTCCCCGACGATTGCCCATTGGATTAATCATATCCAATACGGCGATCCCGTCTTCCAACGGCTTGTGCTTAACCGAGAGATTCTGCGGGTGATTATCGCCCTGACGCGAGGAACTCCCTGTCTCGTTGATTGCGCATTGACGAAGAATTACAAAACCTCTGATGATATCCACTTCCATGCCTCCGGTCAAGATTATAGTGTTGACGCGTCAGGCCCTCGTGCGGGTTTCCTTAATGCTGCTATCTCCTTGGTAGATGTGCCACCGGGAACAGGGTTCGTCTGTCTACCCGGAAGCCATAAGCGCAACTTTGATCCACCTGACGACCTCTCAATTTACGATGGACCACCTACGGTTATAAACGTCCCTGTCAACGCTGGTGATTGTGTCATCTTTACAGAAGCACTCTATCACGGCGGAAGACGCTGGACAGAATCCTACCCCCGATACACTATTTTTAATCGCTATATTGATAATGCATCGCACAACTCCCTTCCCATTGAAAACCATAAATATCTGATTTCGGATGAGGTCTATGAATTGGAACAACCCGCAGTTCAGGGACAGCGAAAGCGGGTCGTAGAACGTATCCTGAGTGAATTGGATGCACATTGAGGTGTTACGATACAAACCCCCAAACTGCCGAACATAAGGCGGATCCACTCGGAAAATCGAGGCAAATGGCCCTGTCTCTGTGTGTGGCAATATCTTTTCCCGAAACCGGGACATAATCCAATATGTTGACACCAACATTGAGACCGTATTGAAGAGGAAATGAAAACGCAATTCCTAAGAAACTTCTTCCGCTTGAAAAAGAGTTCTATCCAGATATACCTTCTATCATCTACAGAGCACTAAATCTATCTGCTTTCAGAGGGGCCTTCTGGCTGCTGACGACTGATTAACTATTTGCTGACAACCATTCCCCAATTTAAAACCTTTCTCAAAAATACCAGAAGTGATATACTGATATATTGACAGATATACGGAACAAAATACTCTGGTGCGCTGTCAGATTTATAAGTGTGGTACTATAAGGTGTTCTGACAGGCACGCTACGTTAAACATTCAGCCCTTTTTTTTCGTCTTAAAATTGCAGATACACATAAAATACATGAGGAGGAGCAGAAATTTGCACCATCGAAAACCGATCTTTTGCCGGCTATTTGTCTGCCTTTTTCTGGTTGCCGTTCCTATGTCCGCCATTGCTGGCGATTGGCCAACGTGGCGAGGCCCAAATCAGGACGGCACCTCTGTTGAGACAGGGTTAATCTCATCTTGGTCGATCGAAGGTGAGAACCTTCTCTGGAAGGCAGAATTTATAGGGCGTTCTACACCGATCGTTCTTAACGATAGAGTCTACGTTATTGGACGCGTCGGTAAAGACCTCACTGAACAGGAACGCATCGCCTGCTTCGATGCAGAAACCGGCGAACTGATCTGGAATTATCAATTCAACGTCTTTCATACCACCATCTCCTTCAACCGAGTTGGATGGACGAGTCTCGCTGGTGATCCAGAAACTGGGAACATCTATGCACACGGTGTCCAAGGACTCTTTTTCTGTTTCAATGAAGATGGAGATATCCTCTGGTCCCGTTCACTCACGGAGGAGTATGGACGGATATCCGGTTATGGAGGACGCGTCCACACACCGATTATCGCAGGCGACCTCGTCGTAATTAGCTATCTCAATTCGAGTTGGGGCGACCAAGCCGCGACACGCCACCGCTATTTTGCTTTTGATAAACGCACCGGCGAACTTATTTGGGTTTCAACTCCGGGCGGAAGACCGTTAGACACAACCTATTCTACACCCGTCGTTGTCGATATCAACGGACAACCACTCATCATCGGCGGCAACGCCGATGGCGGTATCTATGCCATGAAACAAGGCACCGGTGAGATGGTCTGGGGATTTAAGCTGAGTCAACGTGGTATTAATACGTCCGTCATCGTGTCGGGCACAAAAGTCTATGCATCGCATAGCGAAGAAAATATAGATAGTACCGATATGGGGCGGGTCGTTTGTATTGACGCTACCGGTTCTGGTGATGTCACCAAAACCCACGAACTCTGGCGGTATGATGCAGTCAACGTCGGATACGCGTCCCCTACAATTCACGGTGGACACCTCTATGTTGTGGATAATTCAGCGAATGTTCACGCTGTCAGTGCGGATACAGGGGAGCTCCTCTGGATGCACAATATCGGCAAAGTTGGGAAAGGATCACCTGCTTGGGCTGATGGTAAACTCTACGTCACAGAAGTCAACGGCGGATTTATTATCCTTCAACCCGACGAAAGCGAGTGTCAGACACTGAGTGTCCAAGAGATAAGTCGATCTGAGGAAGATCACTACGTCGAAATCTACGGATCACCTGCTATTGCCGACGGACGCATCTATTTCACCACGGAGGAAAACCTCTACTGTATCGGGAGGAAAGAATAATGAAAAATTGTATCCCACTTTACGTTATCTTGATGGTGTGCGTCCTCTCTGTCGGTTGTGCCAGCAAGGAAATGGCACCGGAGTTGATGAGTATGTCAACTGCACCTGCTGTTTCACTCCTGATTACACCCGCCGAAACCCTTACATCAGGTGATCCCGTTGAGTTGAATGTTATTGGTTTCGATGCAGATGGAAAACAGACGAGTGCAATCGGTGCTATAGAATGGGGACTCATCGGCTTAGTTGGAGCATTTGAAGATGGCACATTTACACCCGATAAAAGTGCTGAGGCGCATGCAGGAACGGTCACTGCTCAATCGGGTGATATAAAGGCAACGGCTCGCGTCCGTGTTGTTCCTCCGCTCCCGTGGACAGAGGATTTTGAGACAATCGAACTTGAAAAAATACCCACGCACTGGATCGGTGCGACTGGCAAATTCTTTGTGCGTGAAAAGGACGGTGGTAAGGTCTTAGTCAAAACACCTGTCCAACGCGGCTTAAACCGGTCCAACGTCTATCTCGGTCCCTCAACGATGAAGGACTATCAAATTCAAGTTGACTTGATGGGAACGAAAAATAAACGTAGACTGCCGGACTTGGGATTAATTGCCAACCGCTACACATTGGATATGCAGGGCAGGCATCAACGTTTGCAGATCCGTTCGTGGGCATCCGATTTACGTATGGCGAAGACAATCGATTTTCCGTGGGAGACGGATGTTTGGTATACAATGAAAATGATGGTAGAAATTATGGATGACAAAGCCA
The DNA here is from genome assembly GCA_007571305.1 of Candidatus Poribacteria bacterium. Lineage (GTDB taxonomy): Bacteria > Poribacteria > WGA-4E > WGA-4E > WGA-3G > WGA-3G. Next base: position 49,046 of record RKRR01000153.1, read on the forward strand.
TCATCCGTGGAAAAGTATGGAAAACTGGTGAATCTGAACCCGCAGCATGGACGATTACTGCCGAAGATCCCCTACCGAATCGCGAGGGAAGCCCCGGTATCTACGGTTACTCCGCAACTGAAATTTATTACGACAACCTAAAAGTATGGTATTAGTGGTTATCGGTTTTCAGTGAAGAGATTATTGTGGCATTCAAGGATACTGGAACCGCCACAACCCTTTAACGGACTACTGAAGGCTGACAACTATTAAAGAAGGAGCCATTCAATTGAAACTTTTTTGGAAATCTCAATATATCTACATCCTAAACCTTGCACTGTTACTCATTTTTGCGGTATCCATTGCTTCAGCGGAGAAAGAGTTCGCTTTATGGGGCGGCACGTTAAGCCGAAACATGATATCCGATGAAACGAATATCCCTGGGCGTTGGGATATGGAAACCGGCGAGAATATTAAATGGACAGCGGAACTCGGTTCCCAAAGTTACGCTGGACCGCTTATCATCGGTGGAAAGGTCTTTGTCGGAACAAACAACAAAGCACTTTACAATCCTAAATTGACCGGCGACCGCGGGGTCATCATGGCGTTTAACGAATCCGATGGCAAATTTCTATGGCAAGCCACCCATACCAAGCTTACTTCGGGACGTGTTAACGACTGGCCCCTACAGGGGATTTGCTCCACGCCGTTCATTGAAGGTGACCGACTCTACTACATCTCCAACCGTTGTGAAGTCGTCTGTGTTGACACTGAAGCCTTCCTTGATGGTGAAAACGACGGTCCCTTTACCGAAGAAACAGAAACAAGCGAGATTGATGCCGACATCATCTGGAGCTATGACATGATGGATGAGCTGGATGTTTTTCCGCATAACCTTGCGACCTGCTCACCGCTTGTTGTGGGAGATCTCATCTTTTTGGAAACGAGCAACGGCGTTGATGAGGGACATATCCATATCCCCTCACCCGACGCTCCATCCTTTATTGCTCTCAATAAAAACACAGGTGAACTCGTATGGGAAGATGCCTCACCCGGTGAAAATATACTACACGGGCAGTGGTCGAACCCCGCCTACGGCGTTATCAATGGTGTTCCACAGGTTATCATCCCCGGGGGCGACGGTTGGGTTTACGCCTTTGCACCGGAAACGGGCGATATTATCTGGCAGTTCGACTGCAACCCCAAAGATTCCGTTTGGGAACTCGGTGGACGCGGCACCCGAAACAATATCATCTCAACCCCTGTCGTCTATGATGACAAAGTCTTTGTCGCTGTCGGACAAGACCCGGAGCACGGCGAAGGCGTGGGGCATCTCTGGTGTATTGATGCCTCACAAACCGGTGATATTACCGAAACCGCGGGCATTTGGCACTTCGGCGATGAACAATTCAATCGTACAATGTCCACTGTAGCCATCGCTGATGGGCTACTCTACATTTCGGATCTGAGTGGATTTCTTTATTGCTTGGATGTGAACACAGGAGACCTTTATTGGACGCATGACACTTTCGCTGCAATCTGGGGATCGCCTTATGTTGTAGACGGTAAGGTCTACCTTGGTGATGAGGACGGTGATGTTGTAGTGCTAAAGACAGGGAAAACGAAGCAAGTCCTGTTTGAAACCAATATGGGGAGTGCTGTCTATACGACACCTGTGGCAAAGGATGGTGTGCTTTACATCGTAACCCGTAATACGCTTATTGCGATAGAAGGAAAAGAGTAAGTGTCGGAATATTAAAACCCAAGTTGCCAGTTTGTCGCATCACCTATGAGAATGTGCATCTTTGCACCGAAAATCACACAGGATACACCAAATCTTTAAATATGTGCATCGAAAAAGTGTGGAAAATTTTGCAAGGTGAGCAAATAGCACCAGGCAAATTAGAGGCAAAAGACAGGGATGTAGAGACAGGTGAAGTACGCATACATCACCAATCCCGGGCAGGAACATCAGATGGCGTACAGTAATTTTACCTTAAAGACAGTACGGACACAATTTGACCTTGAGGAAGTGGATATTCCAGGTATTTTCTCTGATGTGGAACCACTCGCTCCGAGCAAACTCCTCACAGATGTCTTAGATCGAAATATACCTTTAGCGACCGCTATCAGCACCGAAAAAGCGAAGTCAGAAATGATTGTCGCCAATGTTCTTATTGAACTCCGTGAGCACTTTAAGCGTCGCATCAGTCTTTTTTCAGGTATTGATTTTAACGTTGATCCTGATGCCAACTTAACTGGGGTATGTGATTTCGTTGTTAGCCTTTCACCTATCCAGTTTGATCTGGAGGCACCTGTTATTGTCCTTGTTGAGGCAAAGAATGATAATTTGGAAGTTGGGCTCGGACAGTGCGTCGCGGAGATGGTAGCCGCACAACATTTTAACGCTGAAGAGAAAAATGACATTCCGTGCGTCTATGGAACAACTACCACTGGTGTTCTTTGGCGATTCCTCAAATTGAAGGGCAAGAAACTGTACATTGATATGTCTGTGTACCAAATTGAGCGGTGTGACAAAATCCTTGGTATTTTGGCAAACATGGTAGGACAGAAGACATAAGATGATTAACCGGCTCAGAATTGATGCAAGAAGGCTTTTACCGAAATGAATCTCTCTGAAAAAATTGCGAAAGCCCAAATGAAACTTGATGCACACGTACAGGACATTGTGCACTGGCATTTTAATCCGGAGACAGGCTGTCCGTTTTGGTTGGAGTTTGCAGAGAACCTCGACTTCGACCCGCGTAAAGAAATTGGAGGTTATGCGGACCTCAAGTGTCTCGGACATTTCGAGGACGAATGGCTCCGCGGTGGACCGGTGCGGCGTTGGGTGCCAAAGGCTTACGCTAATGATCCGATTTATGTCTTCGAAACAGGCGGTTCGACGGGTATCCCTAAATCGAGAATCAGTGTTCGTGATTTTCACATTGATTATGAAATATTCAGTGAATCGCTTTCCGATGAAGGATTTCCGCCCGGTAGCGATTGGCTCATGTTGGGTCCGACAGGCCCCCGCCGTTTACGACTTGCTGTTGAGCATCTCGCCCAGCATCGTGGCGGTATCTGTTTCCATGTGGACCTCGATCCGCGTTGGGTGAATCAACTCGTACGTTACGGGAAAAATGAGGAGTTGGACACCTATAAGAACCATGTTATCGGACAAGCTCTCAACGTGCTGCGCGCCCATGAAAACGTTCAATGCCTCTTTACCACGCCGAAACTGTTGGAGGCATTGTGTGAAAAAATTTCCTTATCGAAGGTTGGTATTAAAGGTATCTTTTGTGGAGGTACCGAGATGGATGCGCAATTCCACCGTTTTGCCCGTGAGGAACTCGTACCAGGCATTGATTTTATCCCTACCTACGGCAATACACTGATGGGATTAGCTGCTTGTAAACCCTTCAATCCAGCAGATAATTATGCTATTATCTATTATCCGCCACAACCGCGTGCTGTTATTGAACTGGTTAACCCAGAAAATCCAGAGGAACTTGTCGGTTACGGCGAAACCGGGCGTGTTATGCTCACGACGCTGACGAAAGAATTTTTCATGCCGCGTTTCTTGGAACGTGACGAAGCTGAACGCGCGAAACCGATTCCGGAATACCCTTGGGACGGCGTCGAAAACCTCCGCCTGCTCACGGAACTCCAAGAAAGCGTCGTCGTAGGAGTTTACTAAATCGTCCTAATATAAAAGATAAACAATGTTAGACTTCAGTAGTGCCCTTAGCAATACAGCGAGTGTGCAAGTGCAAGCACATTGGGAGCTAATCAGTGTTTCAGTGTCCGATAGTTACTTTGATGAAAAGCGATCAGGAGCGTCATGACTTCGCTCGGGTGGAGGCTTCTCGGATGCCCCCGGATTTCAGAAGCCGCCTTGCTGGGAAGGCAGTATCTACGGATATGTGCTTCATAGAGAAGAAAAAAGTCGTCTACCTTGCAGAAAAGCGATACAATACCCATCAGAGAACTCCTTTGGGTGAAGAAAATGAAACGGATTTACTTCATTATACCAAAAGGGTCTCTTTGTTGAAAAAATAGACAAATATTTATCAAACTCACGTTATTTATCAATCTCACGGGGTTTATGGTTACCCCAAACACAACGCCTGCCGTGTCCATCCATCACCTGTATCGCTGTGGGACAGCGATAGAGACACGCGGGAAACACAGGAGGCGAAAACGAACAGATGTTTATCCGAAAATACTGGTTATCGGTGTCTGTGGTGCTCATAGCGATTGTTGCCACAGGGCTCTACTTGCTACAGACACAGCACCCCCCGGAACCGATTGTGATTTACAAGGCCATAGACCCTATGCCGACATCCCAACGCAAGACAGATACGGTATCGGTAGGCTCAGACACAGTGCCACCAGCAACAGGCCCCTTCATACAAACGCAAGCACTTCCGATAGAAGTAGAAGCCCCTGGTGATGTGTCCGCCACGGTCTTTGATACGACCGCGGAACGCCCTATCGTGGACACGGAGGATATCTTTGAAACGAATATGGAAGCCTTCCCTGATGAATCCTCTAAAGCCCCTGCAGATAAGTCCGAGGCTCCTACGAACGAGCAGACGATAAAATTCATAAATTCTCACTTTGAACGAGCAGTAGACTTGCTTGATGAAAGATCTAGAATTCGCAAGCGCCGCAAATATTTGCGTCTATCAAATGGACGTACGGGTTTTACCCAGTCTCCAGAAGATAAAGCGCGTCTCGACGAGATTAAGTATGAACGCTATGAGATCCTGCGGCGTATCGGCGAAAAAGTGCCTGGTGCCATTGAAGTCAAACTGTTTCAGCATCCTTCGGGCAGGCTTGGATTGACCCAGTATTATTCTCCCGATGTTTTTCAACGAGAATTAGGGACTGTACCAACAGGGTTCCAGAAATATGAAGCGGTCCTCGGATCTAGTTTGAAAAATCAGGTTAATTTGCCGAAGCAATAAAATGCGGGATATTTTTCGTGGCACGTATGCTTTTTGGACAAATAGGGGAGGTCCTTGATGCCACTCACGGACATCTCATCGTAGAAAACGTTTTCATGATTGCTGATAGCCACGTTTTTGATCAAGGATAACGACAGCCGCCATGAGATTTTTTCATCATATTTTCTTTGCGATTATCGCCGGGGTTTTGATGGGTCCCTCATCTTTATTCGCAAAGCCCCATGAACCGTCGCCAGCCGGCGGTGGCTGGCTTGAACTCAATAGGAATATCCGCCCCGTCGAAAGCGGAACTTCTTGGTTCCCAGAGGCGTTAGAACCTCTCACCCTTGAAGCGTGGGTATACATAGAGGAACCACCGAGCATCCAAAACGCTTTCTCCATTGTGGGACAAACAAACCGTTTCACGTGGACGATTCTCGGTACACATAGAGATAGTAACTCTGATGGGGTTCGTGACTCTATCGGGGACATCCTTGCCATGAGTGCAAATGATTCTTGCGGTATGGTGACTGCACATCTCCCCGCGAAACAGTGGGTGCACTACGTGGCAATCATTGACCGTGGGGTGGCTCTCGGGAGTAACGGGCGTATCACAGGAAAAAGTCTCGGCGAACCTTTAGTATTTGCCAACAACAAACTCGTCATCGGTGGGAGCCCCCTTTTGACAGAAACCGGGTTTCCAAAAGATCAGAGAACTCTCCAGGCTACAGGCGTGTATATTGACGAACTGAGAATTAGTCAAGGGCTTCGCTACGCCCCGGGTCACCAATATACGCTTCCAATGAGATCTTTTACACCCGACGCGCGGACATTAGGACTCTACCATTTTGACGAGGAATTGACAACGCACTACGAAGATGCCTCGGAACACCAGATGACGTTAATCCGTCGTGGGATAAACGCCGCGTCCCATTCGGACGATAACGACACGCAACCGTAGGTATTTCGTCGAAGTTCAGAAGGTTGATATGAAATTTCCTTATCTTTTTAGTATCATTTTGATTGGCGCGCTGTCACTCACTCTCCTTGTGATAAACCACCGGGACACCCTCTCCCATATGTTCGGAAGCATTGGGCATCACGGGAAACTTTCAGAGGGGCATCCCCACCTGGGGAACATGGCAAGGACAACACAGACGCTTCGGTCCGTGAGGCTGTCCCCCCTGATGTGTTTGTTGATCAAACTCCCGAAGTAAAAGCGTTAACACAACTTGTCAATAATCACTTTGAGAAGGCAACTCACTTGTATCAGGAAAGATTAGAGATTCGAAAGCGGAGGCAGCCCAACGGTCAGTATTCCCCGCGTGATCAAAAGCGGTTACGGGAAATTCATATCGCGGTGTACTCTCACTTAAAAGCAATTGATGACGAAATTGAAGGATCCACACAACCTTATCTCTCGCGTCGGAGTGGGAACATAAAATGCGGCTACTTTCTTGAACCGGAAAAACTCAAGTCACGGTTAGGAATTGTTCCAGAAGAATATTATTGATAGGACTTACAGAATTGGATGCGTCCGGTATCCGTTTGTTGCCAGCGCAGTTTGCAGGACGACTGATATTGAATCGAAAGGAAGAAACGGTTGTCGAATTTTCTCTGTTTCTTCCGTCACGCAATAGCAATGTAGATGTTAATGCGTTCGGAGCAGCAGATATGGCTTTCATTCCTCGCATGGAACTCTTCACTTTATCAAGTATACCTATACGCGAGATAGCATGGGAAACAGCTATCACTGAAGAAAAAGCCCGTAAAAAGTTAGCGACTGCGTTCTATAAGTTTGCTAAAATTGAGTGGGTCCCAATTGAAAATGCCGTTGAACTCGCGACAGTTATAAATCGTCCTATCCATGCGTTAGTTTTATTTGGTGCACTTGATGGTGAATCGTGCTGAGGGTCAGGTAAAATTTTGAGAACGGGTCCGCTCTCTTCATCTAAAGTCATCAAGTTACTCAACACGCACTTTGTCAATATTTGGGTTCTACTGCGGGAATTACCCGAACTGCAGAACAGTGCCAAAGGAGCTGCTGCCGCTATGTTAGGGAAAAAACTCCAAGAGCATTTTGTATATCCGGTGGACTCCCTGATGCTGACACCAAAGTTGGAATTTGTCCAACATCTGCCCACGAATGACCTTCACAAATCTTTTCCCGGTAATGAAAGGAAATCCGAATATCTAAAGTGGCTAAAATCTTCTTTAGCACAAGTAGATAGACACTAAAAAGGAGTCTGAATATGATAACGAAAATTGAAAAACTCTTCAGGTCGCCCTACTCGGTGCCGAACGGCTTACAGGTCACAGACGAAGGTTTGTGGATCGTTGACCAGATTACCGACAGAGTCGCCTTAGTTGAAATTTCATCGGATCCAGACTACGTCGTGCCGAAACTCATCCGTGACATTCCGAGCGAATCCTCTAATACAAGCGGTATGACGTATGGAGATGGCGCGCTCTGGTTAGCCGCAAACGGATCTGGAGAACGCTGGCGTCCCCTCCGAGATACGGATGCCGAGACAGGTGAGGTTTTCAAAGTTGATCCCGCTACCGGCGAAACCCTTGGACGTTACCCGATACCCGATGGGGGCGGCACACACGGCATAGAATATGACCACTACGATGAAGGACACCTCTGGGTCCAGACCCTCAAGAATCAGGTTACACATAAGGTCAGAATTTCAGACTGGTCTATCCAAAAGACGCTTCCCTTGCCTCATGGCCGTGGACACGGCATGATTCGAGTTGAAGATGGACTTTGGTCAACCCATACCTCTGATAGGGTCATTGTCAAACTCGATCTCAAAGACGGCACACCGCTTGATGTGATTGAGGTTCCTGAAGATTGTCCTGAACCGCACGGATTATCCATTTACGATGACAATTTCATCTATTGCGATGCCTCTTCTGGATGGGTAGCAAAGATTACATGGTAAAATATAGTCAATGTGGAAAATAAGTTGACATTTTATGAGAGTTGTGGTGGGGTATAAGTCTTATGAGATATTCTATAGATGGACGCAAACGCGTGCTTGACTTCATAGATGCGGATGGCAGGAAAGTCGAAGTTTTCCGCAGGTTTCATCAAGAACGACTATCTATCACTGGTTAGCCGCTCAAGACCCCTTGATTTACGAGAAACCGGGGCCCCGAAAACCGCGACTTCTTGACTCTGAAGTTCTCCGAAAGCATGTTGCCGACTTCCCGGATCAGACGCTTGCGGAGCGAGCGGAAGTCTTCGGTGTTTCTCAAGAAGGCATCCGCTACGCCCTCGGCAAGTGTGGCATCACCAAAAAAAGTCTCGGGTCTAAGGAGCGATGCCGAAAGAAAAGCGGAATAAGTAGTTTTGGGATTTATGGGTGCGGTTCGGAAACCACACCTACTGAGAATCTTTAGTTATCAATGGTCAACGATTCGTAAAAACGACGAAACGATAACGAAATCCCATATCTACTTATTGCGTTTTTGGATACTGCTTAAAGCTGAATTCCTCACTTTTTTGCTGTTATGGGTGTTTTTGGTACGTTGGATCACCCAATACAGAATTGTGCAACCTTCACCTATTGATTCGCGTCACTGTGTCAGAAACTGGATGAGTACTAAGAAGTGAAACTCAAATTTCAGCGTATCAATAGGAGATCCTGATGAGAAACGATGATGTTGCTTTGGTTTGCTATACCCTTGCAGGCGACGAAATAGCCTTCGCGACGTTGGTGGAAAAATACAGAAAACAGGTTCACGAGCTTGCGTGGCGCACAATTGGAGACTTTCACATTGCTCAAGATATTACGCAGGAGACCTTTCTGAAAGCCCACCAGAAACTTGATGTTTTGAAGGATCCACAGCGATTTTCTGGATGGATCAACGCCATTGCTACCCGTCTTTGTCTGGCATGGTTTCGTGAGGAGCACTTGAATATCCAACTTTCCGAGAATATAAGTAGGACCACGAGACGGAATGATCCGTACTCCGGATATCTCGTCGGAGTGCAAGCGAATGAGGTATCACAAGAACTACGCGAGATCATTAAAAAATGGCTTGCCAAATTATCGGAACATGAACGGACCGTCATAACCCTCCACTATTTCGATGGAATGCTCTGTGAAGACATAGCGAATTTTTTAGGTGTGCCGCCCAACACTGTGAAAAGTCGGCTCAATCGAGCTCGGAATCGGCTAAAAAAGAACGAATCTCTGGGACAATCTGCTCTCGACGATTTCCAATCTTTCGCGACACTGAGTGAGATAGTTAAAACCGAACGTAAAATTAGAATATGTATTGAAGCCACTACTGAGAACGGCAGGCAATTTAGAGAAGGGGGTGCTTCCTTAGTAAAAACCGATGTGTCTTTGAGACTGTCCAGCTACGGTTGGGAAGAACACAATAAGGGCGAACCAGTCACAACGCCTTTGTTGGGAATGACTATTACCCCCTTCCTCCTTAGACTCCCTTCGGTTATAGGTGATACGTGGATCCAAGAAGGATTCTGGCACTCACATGCAAAAACGGCCTTAGAAGGATATGAGCAAGTAGAAGTTTCTGTTGGAGTTTTCCCGACCTGCCTCAAGCACAAAAGTGTCATTATTGACACGCCACCACACCTCCAAAATAATCTACTTATGACTACTAATGGGAAACCGTATGAACAGGACTCTAAAAGAGAGAGTCCATTTGTCAACGGGACGCGCTATTTGTGGTTTGCCGAGGGAGTTGGAGTCGTGAGAATGCGCTATGAGCACGCCAACGGTCGCACGACAGAGGCAGAGTTATTTGAATATAGAGTTCCGAACAAAACAGAAGAATACCTTCCTTTGCAGATCGGTTCTACGTACATATACAAGTATCACAGTGTTTCTCTCAATGAAACGGTGATTGAGAAGTGGCGCGTCACTGAAAACTTTTAATCCTGACAGCACCTATTTAGAGAAGAAACGTAGACTCCAAAATTATCTATACTCGTTGTGACCGGAGCCAACGCGATGCTTTGGACGATTGTTAGAAGGGAAATCACATCAAATATCTTGAGTTTCAGATTTCTGCTGGGGTTCCTCATTTATTTTTCTCTGATTGTGACAAATCTTTTTGTTCTGACCAATGGTTACGAAGATAGGCTCCAAAGTTACCAAACGGCTCTCCGAGAAAATGAAGAGAAAATAGGTCAGGTAACGAGATACTCTGAATTCGGACTCACTCACCTGTTAAAGTGTGATAGAAGTCCGAAACTACTTAGCATTTTCAACGAAGGTGTGGATAAACGAAAAGGAAATACAGTGCCGGTGGCACATGGATATGTTCCTGCAGTTGCCGCACACCATGGGTCTGATAACCCCTACCTGGACATCTTTTCCTCTATTGACTTCACAGTTATCTGCCAAGTGGTGATGAGCCTGCTGGCACTGCTTTTCTCCCACGACGCGATATCGCGAGAAAAGGAAGCCGGGACCTTGAGATTAGCACTCTCTTGCGCGGTGCCGAGACCTACGCTGCTGCTGGGCAAATATATCGCTGGGATGGTATCTATTTCGCTTCCGCTTATTGCGAGTTTCGTTGCTGGTTTGTTGGTGATACAGTTTTCTCCTTATGTCTCCTTAAGTGGTTCAGATTGGGGACGGATATTGTTAATCTTTCTGCTATCTATGTTTTATGTTTCCCTTTTTTTTCTCATTGGACTTTTTCTTTCTACTCTAACTGATCGCCCCTCTATCACGCTCATGTTCACTATGTGCGTCTGGGTGCTTTTTGTGCTTATCGTTCCCAATCTGACAGTTTTATTGGTGAAACATGCAAGTCCGATACAGCCGGAGGAACCGTATAAAGAGCAGGCGCGTGATCGGTGGAAGCAATATGAAGCCGAAGTGAAAAACTATTATGGGAAACGGGGGGTTGAGGGACCACTCGATCACGCCAATTTTGGCGGTGTCGGTGCTCGTTCAGGTATCAACTCCTACGATAGTGGTGAAACAGTTCAAGTAAGTGGTTTTGAGAACAAAGATGGTGTGCCTTTTGCCGAAGAATGTTATGGATTCAAAGAAAATCTCCGAACCCAATACGCCGATCAGATATGGCAAATACGCAAAGAATATCTCGACAAGAATCCGAACCGACAATCTCTATTGGCGTTGAACATATCCCGTATATCTCCCGCAGTGGTTTATTACAATGCTGCTGCAATTCTTGCAGACACAGATTTGAGAAACTTCTGGCGATTTATGGAACAGACCCGACAATATCGTCGTGAATGGATCGATTATCTAAGAGATGAAAAAATATTTTCTTCACACAGATGGTTTACGACTGAATTCGGAGACCCCATTGACTTGAGCAGAATTCCAAGATTTAACGAACAGGGTGAAGACCTCAGCAACAGTCTGCAACGCGCCTCATTGGACATTATGATACTCACTGTATTAAACATGCTGTTCTTTATGAGCGCATTCATCTCATTCCTACGTTACGACGTTGTATAGTCGGGGTTCAGGGTTGGGCAAAGGATTCAACATGATCTGGCAGATAACAAAACGAGAAATTCTTGATAATTTGACGCGTTTTCGATTTGCACTCACGTTGATTCTGGTAATAGCACTGATGGTGCTGAATGCCATGATATTTGTGAGTAGTCAATACCCGCAAAGGATCGCGGAATATTCCAAAGATACTAACCAGGCTGCCGAATCACTCAAAACAAAAAGCAGTAATTTAAGCGAACTTGCAGTAAAAGGTCCAGGATATCTATACAAACCGGTAAGTCCATTAACCTTCATAGCAATGGGAGAGGATAAAAACTTACCCAAACGGGTTGAAGGGGCTTCAAGTGGCGGCTATGGCATAGATATGACAACACCTGATTTTAGTTTCAGATACTCTTGGTCAGCAAACTGGTGGCTTCAGTACCCACAGCATACATCCCGAAAAAACGATTCGTTGCCAAGCTTCACGGAATTGGATTGGACGTTTATCATTGGGTTGGTAATGAGTTTCATGGCAATTTTGTTCACTTATGATACGATCTCTGGAGAACGGGAAACGGGGACGCTAAGCCTGCTCATGTCCAATTCCGTATCACGGGCAACTGTGCTTCTGGGAAAATTCATAGGGGCATTTCTCACTATCTTGATTCCATTGTTTATTGGTGTACTACTGAATTTAATGATCGTCAATGCGTCAAGATTGATATCGCTGAGCGGAGGCGAATGGGTACGGATCGGGATAATCTTTGTTACGTCCGCTGTCTACATCTCAGGCTTCTTATGGCTTGGACTGTTTATCTCAAGCCAATTTTCCCATTCGTCAAGTAGTTTGCTGACCTTGCTGTTAGTCTGGATCGTGTTTGTGGTGCTTATCCCAAACACGATGGGAGTATTGGCAAGCGGCTCCCAGCAAGTGTCTTCAAGAAGCGAAATTTCGCGAATAGAGAAAACAAAAGAAGACGAAATTGATAATCGCTACAAAGGAAGGGATAAACTTTACAGAATGGGTTCGCCTTCCGACACGCCTCCTAAAATTGAGGTGTTAAGGATGTGGGCTGACTATCTAAAAGAACATGCTGATGCCAAAAGCAGCATCAATGATGAACATCTCAATAAACAGTTCGCACAGGTTGAATTTACGCAACAAATTACGCGATTATCCCCGGCGGCTATCTACAAGTATGCTGTAGAATCTCTATCTGGCACAGGATTCGCCAGACATAAAAGGTTCGTCCAACGCGCGCGACGCTATAAACAACAGTTCATTGACTTTATCAAATCGGAAGATAAAAGAGACAACGACAGTTACCACATTTATCTTCTAAAGGAGGGGCTATCCCAAAAACCTGTTCCTTCTAATAGCATCCCTAAGTTTTCAGAACGGTTAACTGTCGGTGTTACCTTCGGTGGAGCAATATTGGATTTGGGGCTGTTAGTCTCGCTCGCATTATTCCTGTTTACGGTGGCTTCCTTAGCGTTTATGAGAGTGGATGTTAAATAAACCCGAAAAGCAGTCCCGACCGGGAAAGCCCTCCTACAAAGGAATGGAATGCCAAAAACTTACACTCCCAGGAATATGAGTTTCTTTCTTCCTTGTTAGATGAGAATGGGCTATAATCAGAGATTATTGTAAAACTGCGGCATCTCCGCGGTTGCTGGATTAATCGACAATCGGACGCGGCGGATTTCCCCAGTGCCCCTTGTTATCTTTTCCACTCACGACGACACCTTCCCTGTCCCAACGATAGGAGGCTTGAACATCAGAGGTGCAGTACCGTAAGGTGAGGCCGCAGCGTCGATTCGGCGAAGGGTTGGCGTTTGAACCGTGCAGCAACAAATCGGTGTGGATAGAGATTTCACCGGCTTTGAGTTCAACATCCACAGGGGTGCCGTACTGCTCTGCGTTTTCAACGATTTGACCCAGGATGCTATTTTCGTCGGGGGTGCTGTGTCGGGCTGTCAAGTGTCCTAAGTGATGAGAGCCTGCGACAAAACGCATCGCGCCGTTCTCAACGGTGGCATCGTCGATCGCGAGCCAGACAGTAACGGTTTTTGAGGGGGTCAGGGGCCAGTAACCCGCATCTTGGTGCCAACCGACAATTTTCGAGTCATGGGGCATTTTGCAGAAGTAGTGCGCACCCCAACCGATAATATTTTCGCCGATGAGGTCCTTCACACAGGTGACGATCTTTGGGTGCATGAGAAGGTCATAGACGTTTCCGTGTTTCATGTGTGCGGAGATAATTGAGTAACTACTTCCGCCTTCCGCCATGACGTTTGCTAACAGAGCATCAAAGTATTGCCGGTGTTCGTCGATTTCGTCTTCCTCGAAAATCGAGATACCTTTGACATAACCGGAACGGTTGAAATCATCCAACTGTTTCTGCGTTAGCACCTTTGGATGTTTAGTGGTACTTGGGTAAAACTGAAGATCACGCTCCATTTCAGCAAGTTGCTCCCATGTCGGCATGATTTTATCGGTTCTGTAAACAACGCCCTTGGTTGCCATTGTTGTTTCACCTCGTTTGAATTCTGATTACATTTTACCATATACGCAAAGAAAACGGAATAACCTACGGATACCTACAAGTGATACGTTACAATTTCCTACACATTTTGATAATTCAAACCCAAGTTGCCACCTTTGTAGCATAGGAAACCGTTAGTTCCCTGTGCATATATGTAGCATAGGAGACCGTCGGTTTCCTGTGCATCAATGTGCACAACCTAACAGGTTATGCTACAGAGATTGCGAAAAGTATAACATTCGCAGCACAACCTAACAGGTTATGCTACATCACTGGCAACTTGGGTTAATTCAATATAAATGATTCATGAGACAGATGATACTCTGAAACTGAGGTTAATAATTAATGGCGCATGCATATACCCCCGGACTTAAAGTTACCGAGGGGATGACAATTGAAAAAGAACGGCGGCTTCCGCTCGAAGGTGAGGTGCTCGTCGAAACCGGGGCAACAGTTCAGGCAGAAGATGTCGTTGCGAAGGCGGATCTACCGGGCAACGTCCAACTCCTGAATGTTGCCAATCTGCTCAGTGTTCCAGCGGAAGAAATTACAGAATACATGCTCAAACCTGTCGGCGAAACTATTGTCAAAGATGAAATTATCGCCACGACGAAAGGGCTTTTCGGACTCTTCAAGTCGCAGGCGCGTTCACCGATTGATGGCACCATCGAAGCCGTGTCTGATGTCACAGGACAGGTTATCCTCCGCGAACCACCGATTCCTGTGGAAGTCAAGGCTTACACGGATGGCATGGTAACGGAGATCGCTCCAAATGAAGGGGTCACAGTAGTGACCTACGGCAGTTATATCCAAGGTATCTTCGGGGTCGGCGGCGAAACGATAGGAAATTTGACCGTTGCGGTTTCTTCTCCGAATGATGAACTGGCTGCGGAACATATCCTGCCCGAACATCGGGACGACATTCTGGTTGGCGGTTCGCTGGTCACGACTGGTGCAATTCAAAAAGCGATTCAGCAGGGCGTAAAAGGGATCATTGCCGGTGGGATTGATGACGCTGATTTGCGGGAGTTTCTTGGTTATGAACTCGGTGTTGCGATTACAGGATCTGAGGAGATCGGAATTACACTCGTTATCACGGAAGGGTTTGGAAGTATCGCGATGGCGGAGCATACGTTTACGCTTCTGAAAGCACGTGAAGGCAGGAAAACGTCTATCAATGGGGCAACACAGATTCGTGCGGGAGTTGTCCGCCCGGAAATCTTGATTCCCATCACACCAGAAACTTCTGAAGTATCATCAGATGCAACGGGTAATGCTGGGGAAGGTATTCTGGAGATTGGCAGTTCAGTTCGTATCATCCGAGAACCGTATTTTGGGAAGTTGGGACGCGTCACGGAATTGCCGGTAGAGCTGCAGGATTTAGAGACGGAAGCCCAGGTGAGGGTGTTACGCGTTGAACTTGAGGACGGTCAACAGACCATTTTACCTCGTGCTAACGTTGAAGCGATTGAGGCGTAGTTACTTGTTTTGGATTTGTCAGTAGGCAGATAACAAGATTACAAGCATTTTCAACTGGGTTGGTTTTCATACCATTTGACGTTGCCGGTGCTGAGACCACTGGCAACGATGTCCAATCTGCCGTTTCCGTTCATGTCCAACACATGCATCTGTCCGACACCTAAACCACCTTGATCAATTGTCTCTTTACGCCACTGATTTTTTGTCAGATCTTCTGGGCGGTAGAGATGCAGACTCGTGCCTTCGCCGTTGTAACCACAGATAATCTCAAGCACGCCATCATCGTCAACGTCAACGGCGGCGAGGGAGTGTCCTCTATTGAGCGTGTCGTCAATGAGGTAGCGATGCCACGGATCAGAACGTAGATCTCCAGTGGCTTTATACCAGACGAGGTTGTTTCCGTGCCACGGCTCAATCGCTAAAATCTCGTTGATGCCGTCGCCATCGATGTCTGCGGCGAATGTGTCGCTACACGCACTATCACTGATGATCCATTTGCCCCAATCGTCTGTCATCGGTGCAACAGGGGGTTCATACCAGATGAGCCCCTCCGTGCAACTAATCAGAACATCATCGCGTCCATCTTGGTCAACGTCGTTAATACTCAAGCCGTGATTGATGTGGAGGGAATCGTCAAGAAGGTGGGACTGCCAAGAGGAGGCCTCTTGTGGGGTATCCGACAATTCGTAGCACCAGAGTGAGCCGGGACTATGCCATTCGCCGGGTTTACCGTCCTCACCGCGGATCGATGCAACGATGAGAAAGGGAGACGACGTTGAGTCATTTCCAAAGAAGTTCGCGAGGGCAATACGGTGGATGAAGGGGACATCGACGATGTGATGGCTTTTCCAGTTCTGCCCATCTTGTGCTGGTGCTTCAAGCCATTGGAGGTATCCCCCTGCGGCGTTCACACCTCGATTGAAACCACTCCCAACAATGAGATCGGGAGTGCCGTTGCCGGTGAGATCGTAAGATGCGATAGTGATGTGTCCGCTGCCCTGATCGGTCACAAGATGTCTTTTCCAGTGAGGTGCCTCGTACCAAGCTATGATAGGTTCGCCTGTGGAGCCTGCGATGATGTCAAGTTGTCCATTTCCGTTTATATCGGCGACTGCGAGTCCATAGACGCTTTTGAAGGTATTGTCCAGTAGATGTCCTTTGAATTTCATAGTTGACCTCTTTAACCGCGCTGCAAGGATCGGCATGCTTAAAAAGCGCACCTTGTGGGTTTGCTATTCGTAGACAGGTGTGGCTACAAGCCACACTCAACCGGATTTTACATAACTGTCTCGGTCCCCAAGCCCGGTAGGTTCAGTTTCCTAACCAAACCAGCTTCTATCCGGACTTATTCTAACCAAGTCCTCAATTTCTTGTTTCGCAGATACTGCCTCTGAAGGCCCTCGCGGCGGATCCGATGCGGTTCGGAAACCGCACCTACCGGGCTTTTCTATAGATACTTTGTGAGAATCTCATTTTTACGCTCGGTGGCGTTATCAATCACGGTTTGGGCTTTGGTAATTTCTGTTTCTAATTGCTCAATTTCTGCTGCTAACCTCTGTTGAATATTAAGCGGTGGGACAGGAATTTGTAAATTTCTTACCTTTGGTACAGTTAATTGAGGGATAACTGAACCGCTATCTGTAAAATCAAGCCTACCGATAATGTGCTTTAAATAGAAAATATTAGTTAAATCTACATTCGGAGTTAAAACGATTAATCTCACAATAGGATAAAAATTTTCATTTCTTACTTCTGTGTATCCAAGGGTTCCTCTTGCTGATATGGTTATGCTTGTTTTTTTTATTTTGGCAATATTGGTATATCGTACAGTCCTTTATCTTTAACACCGTTAGCAAAAATTGGAATATTAAATTTATCGGTTTTGACTTGTGAAAAATTTTCTTTCGGAACATCCCCGCCAGCTACAAGTTTTTCTGCAATATCTTCTAATTTTTTCATTTCATGATTAGCATTTTCAATCGCTCGTAGTTTTTCTTCAATCTGCTGTTTGGCTGCCGTAATAACTTGGAGGGCTTGGTCGGTTTCTTGATCTACTGCTTCGCATTCATCAACAATCTGCTGTTGAATTTGGAGTGGAGGAATCGGGATTTTTATTTCTCTAAGGTTGGTTGAATTTATGCCACCCTGGGCAGAACCTGTAATGTTTTGTTTTACTAAATTTTGTCCGTTTGTGGAAAAGAGAAAATTAAAAATATAGGACTGTTTTAATCGAGTTACACACCTCAAGAGAAAAACATGTTCATTTACCATTGCAGGCTCGTTGTTCAGTTCCTCTCTCAAAAGTGCAATTTTTCCGGTTAAAGCTCCATCTTTGCAGAGCAAAATATCATATTGTTGTAGTACTCCTTTAGTGCTTGCATGGTAGAAATCTAACGGGACATATTTCGGTGTGGTCAGGTCAACCTTTCCATTTGTTGAGTGTATGTGTTCACCTCCCAGACTCCATGCGCCACTTGCTATATTTCCAACGCCGCCTTTAGGTCTGTTCCCACTTTCAATTGTTTCTACCGTCTCTCCTAACTTTACTAATTCCCATTGGGTTTCAATATCAATATCCTGTTTAGGGTTTAGACCAAGAACTTTATCAAAATCTACGCGGCTGAAATTCAACATATCAGTGAGTTTGGCATAGTGGCAGTGCTCGGGGAGCGGATCGGTAGTTTCACCGATAAAGTTGTTTTTTATAGCGGTGTTTATTTTTCTATCGTTGTCTAAGTCTTTCGGGTCGAACAACGGTGTCATAATATCGTTGACGGTTTCACCGCCCTCGTATTTAATACCTTCACTACCTTTACGAGTACTCCACTCGTAGCCTAAAAATTGCTTCTGTGCTTTTTTGGCGTTCGGTGCGTTGACAATTAGCACTTTGCTAGTCTGTTCATGCGCGAGAATGAAGTAGTAGAGTTTTTCTTTTTCCTTCTCGTGCAGATAATCAATGAAATATTGTGCTAATTCTGCGGATTGTTCCGCTGGTGTTTTTTCTTTGAATACCTTGGATTTTTTTAGATTTTTTATATTCGTGCTTTGCCTAAAGGTCTGTTTGTAGTCATGGAAGATATTGGACTGCAATAATTCGGTCAGTTGGTCTATATTAGTTGGCTCGAAGAGTTTGGTGTATTCTTCGTAAGGGACTTCGATGTGGTTGCAATAGGCTTTAATCAGGTATTCGTCTCGGTATGCTGCGTTGTTGTGATCTCCTTCAAAAAAATCGTCTACGCGATTGCGATAGTGTTCGGAGACTTCAGGTCTTTGGCTTTTTCGTCTTAAGAAGAGCACCACCGTATTTGTGCCTGTCTTTCCAAAGGTGCTGCTTCCAAGTTCTGCGATGCTCACGAGATCAAAAAATTGCAATAGTATCTCACGGGTAGCAATATGAACTGCATCCGTATTAGCCAAAATGCTGAAGGGAGCAATTACACCGACAACACCCTCAGGAGCCATCAAGTGATGGATCCGCTCTAAGAAGAAGCACTCAATGTTATTGGTGTTGCTGTTTTCACCTGCGGCTTTGATGAGTTTATACGTTTTTTTCTCTGCATCGTCCAAAGTTTGCAAAAAGCCTTCTACTGCAAAGGGTGGATTTGCCACTAAGATATCGTAGTTTTCCTGCTGGATGTCAGGGTGGGCTGCGAGTGCATCGGCATCCAGGACCTTAATCTGTGCTTGTCCGTGCATATAGGCGGCAACTTTAGCGACCTTTGCCAAACGGTCTTCTTTTTCAACCCCGGTGATGTGATTGTAATAGTCATTGACATCTTTGCTTTGTGCTTCAACCAACGGCTTTATTTGATGGGCGTATTCATTTAGAAAATGCCCTGAGCCACAGGCGTAATCAATGGCTTTAATTGGTTCGGGATTGGCTTCAATTTTTTTAGTAAGTGGCAAGGAGGCCACAATAAACTTACAAATCGGCAGCGGTGTGAAAAACTGCCCTTCGGACTGTTTGATACCGTCGTCGAGAAACATCTCAAACATGTCCCCCAAGAATTGATTCGGGGCATCTGTTTTGAGCCGTAACCTTTGCCACATTTGCACGACTTCCGAGAGTACTTCAGCGTTTTTTTCGAACAACTCTTTGTTGTGCGTATCCAGAAAGGAGAAAGCGGAGTTGGTAAAGAATTTAAGTTCTGTAAAATAACGTTGAATCTGTTGCTTGGTGGCGTTACGGTCATTTTTGACTGTCCAGAATGCATTGTCAATTTGTTCGTTACTGATATAACTGATTTCTTCATTGAGAAATTTACGCATCCCCCTTTGATAGAGTTCTTGTAGTCTATCGACAAAATCGAAGTAGTTGTCGTAAGTTGCCCCTTTCCAGTAAAATTTCAAATCAGTTTGGTTTTCTTCTTCGTCGACCAGTTTGCATAGAAATAGATTGACCAAGACCTCAAAAGCAGTTTCGCGGCGTGCAATGCTGTGTTTTCTGAGGAGTGTTCGGAATTCATGGTATTTACCCTCTTTATCCTTCGCATCAATGGCTTTGGTGTCATCAGCAAGGGTGTACTTATTTTTACCGATCTGGTAGGCTTGGACGTTGCCTTCAAAAATACCGCTTTCGGCATGCTCTAATTGGTAGGTATCCTGCCAAACGGCGTAGCGGTCTGCAACGTCGGTTGCTTCAGCAAAAGCATGCGATGTTTCGTCTTGTGCTTGTGCTAAAATTTGTTCGCTATCCCGATGAGCAATAATCTTATGGTCGATACGGATCTTATTTCCTACAAAGTCAGAGGCGTAGAGACACAGATATTGTACTTTCGGGATTTGTTGTGCGTAACTGAATAGCTGATCGCCATCTTGCTGGGTCTTCTGCCACGCCTTCTCAAATTCCTCGCCTGCTGTTTTGCACTCAATAATCAGTAAGGGATTATTTTCATGGTCACTAACCAGTATATCAGCACGTCCACCGCTTGCCCCGTGCCCAACTCTCCATGTTGGTTCCAGTTCTAAATGTTCGGGTTTGTAACCTTTTTCCAGCAACCGATGCACACATTCAAACACAACGAAATTCTCTGGATGTGAAAAATTGCATGTGTCGCGTCGGTTGACGATGAGTCCATTATCTTCGGGGTAAATTAGGCTTTGTTTGCCGAAGTCAACTTTTAGATCCGCTTCGCCAATTGATTTTTGGAAGGTGTTACCTTCTTCCGTGAAGCTCAGCGTTTTGAGTAAGTTTTTAAAATTGGTTTTCGTTATCATATCGAATTCTCCGCGAAAACCTTCAGAGGCAGCGTTTGCTAAGCAGTACTCAGGACTTACGCAATTTCGACCATAGGACGCTTTGTGAGAGGAAACCCCAAAAAACACAGGAGTCCTCGCGGCACAGGCTAACAGCCTATGCTACAAAAGAGCAACATGCGTAAGTCCTAAGTACTGTTAAACAAGAAGCCGAGAACTGTGTTGAGATAAGTCCTTATCCCTCTCTAAGGATTGCGGAAGAACCGGACGATCCCAGGCTCTATCTCATACCCGACATTCGACCAGAATGCAGTCGCCCACGGATACTTTTCTTCCACGAGTGCTGTGATGCGTTTCGCCCCCTGTTTTGTCAGACCCCTTTCGCCTTCTTCGACTAAGTCTCGTCCAATCCCTCGTCGTCGGTAGTCAGGATGAACTGCGATGCGGTACATGTTCCCACGCCACCCATCGAAAGTAGCAATCAAGGAGCCGACGATGCGTCGATCCGCCTCAGCAACCAGCACCAACGCGCTACTCTCTATTGTGCGTTGGAGGTCTGCGACAGTGTCCGTGACGCTCGGAGATGTTCCTGTGGCTTGCCACAATACGAGAAGTGCCTCCGCTTCTTCTGGAAGGCACTCTCGTATGAAGAAAGTACTTGTTCTGTTGGATAAACCCATCTGATCGGTGCCCCTTCCCAGTAACGGATGGGGATCCCGGTTGAAACCGCACCTACCTTGACTGGAGAAAGGCTCTTCTACTCGTCAAGCCAACTCATCATGCTCCGTAGATTCTTGCCGACTTCCTCAATCTGCAATTCCTCTTCCTGTCGCCGGAGTGCACCGAGTACGGGTTGATTCGCCTCATTTTCCAAGACCCACTCCCGTGCGAAGACTCCGCCCTGAACATCCTTCAGGATCTGACGCATCTTATCCCGGACACTGTCGTCAATCAGCTGAGGCCCCCGTGTCAAGTCGCCGTATTCAGCGGTATTGCTGACATCGTTGCGCATCTTGCTCAATCCGCCCGTGTAAATGAGGTCAACAATCAACTTGAGCTCGTGTAGGCATTCAAAGTAAGCCATTTCAGGTTGGTATCCTGCTTCGACGAGTGTATCAAAAGCGGCTTTGATGAGTGCAGCGGTTCCACCACATAAAACAGCTTGTTCGCCGAAGAGATCGGTTTCGGTTTCCTCGCGAAATGTAGTTTCAATAACACCGGCACGCGTGCCTCCGATACCTCTTGCATAAGCAAGCGCGACATCGCGCGCGAGCCCTGTGGTATCTTGATGTATGGCAATGAGACACGGCACGCCGCCGCCACCTTCAAACACCTCACGGACGAGAGACCCTGGTCCTTTCGGTGCAATCATTGCAACGTCGATGTCACTAGCAGGCACAATCTGCCCGAAATGGACGCTGAACCCGTGTGAGACGAGGAGCATATTCCCCGACTGCATGTTTGGCGCGACCTGATCACGATAAACAGCGGCATGACGTTCATCAGGGATGAGAATCTGAACGATATCTGCTATTGCTGCGGCTTCTTCAACGGTTTTGACAGTCAAACCTTCTGCTTCCGCCCGGGCTTTTGAGCGACTGCCTTCATATAACCCGACGACAACATTGGCACCACTGTCCTTAAGGTTTAGCGACTGGGCGCGTCCCTGTGCACCGTAACCAACAACAGCGACGGTGCGCTCTTTCAATAAATCAAAATTGGCATCACTATCGTAATAAATTGTTGCCATAACGTCTGTTCCTTTTTAGGTTATCAGTTGTCAGTAACTCATTTGTAGCAGATCGAACCCTTTTACCCGCTACACATTCAACTGATAACCGATAACTGAAGTGGAGCGCAGCGGAACGTCCCGATAACTGTATTCTATTTTTCAGAGCCGCGGAGCATCGCTATTTTGCCGGTCCGTGCTAATTCAAGGATGCCGTACGTATTGAAAATATCAATTGCCGCTTTCAGTTTACCCTCATCGCCTGTAATTTCGAGAACAAGTGAAGCAGGCTTCATGTCTATAACCCGTCCACGAAAGACCTCCGCGACTTGTAGAACCTCGGTGCGTTTTTGAGGATCATCGGTAGCAACCTTGATAAGCACAAGTTCTCGCTCAACATGAGTCTCGGTGGAAAGGTCTGTTACCTCAATAACGTCGATAAGTCTGTTGAGATGATGGTAAATCTGTTCAATAATTTGGGTATCGCCGTGCGTAACAAGGGTTATCTGTGAAATGCTCCTGTCATGCGTTTCGGCGACGTTGAGACTGTCGATATTAAAGCCGCGTCCGCTGAAGAGTCCTGCAACACGTGCAAGAACTCCAAATCGGTTTTCGACCAAAACGGAAAAGATATGTCGTTCTTCTGGATTCATTCTTTTGTAGTTTTTGGATCACCTGCTGCGCAGGCTTTCAGTTATCGGTTATCAGTTAAAGAGGGATTCGTTAAATGAGGGAAATTGAGGAACACCCAAGCAAAGCACCTCATAACCGACAACCATTAAAATATAGGACTTACGCCTGCTGCTCTTTTGTAGCATAACCTATTAGGTTGTGCCATGAGAACATTTGTGCTTTTTGGATCTCCCTCTCACAAAACGTCCTATGGTCAAAATTGCGTAAGTCCTGAAATAGTTAAAAAGTCGTTAAGATAACGCAAGTTGCTACTCACAAGATTTTAGGCATCCTGTCCCATTTTTCATTGAAAAGCGTTCAGGATCCACAGCGTTTCGTAGCGTAGGAAACCGTAGGTCTCCTGCGTCCGAAGATGCACACCCTAACAGGTTATGCTACAGAACTGGCAACTTGGGTTAAAATAGTTAAAAAGTCGTTAAGATAACCCGCGGATAACATCTCCAAGCCCGGCCCCGGCTGGCACCATGGGGAACACATTCTCCTCTTCATCAACAATAAAGTCAATGACGACAGGACCGTCGGTAACCCCTTTCGCCTTCTGTAATGCAGGCACAACATCTTCGGTGTGTTCAACCCGTAAGCCTGTCGCACCGAATGCCTGCGCGAGGAGGGCAAAATCGGGATTGTCATGATAATCAACAGCGGAATAACGTTTGCCGTGGAACAATTCCTGCCATTGGCGTACCATTCCCAAATACATATTGTTGATAATGAAAATCTTTAGCGGTAGTTTCATGGTAACCGCCGGCACCAATTCTTGGATTGTCATGATGTAGGAGCCATCACCGTTGATATTGACGACGGTTTTGTCCGGACATCCAAGTTGTGCCCCGATTGCGGCTGGGAGACTGAAGCCCATTGTACCGAGACCACCGGAGTTGAGCCATTGCCGGGGTTCGGTGAATTTGAAGTATTGCGCCGCCCACATCTGGTGCTGTCCGACATCCGCGACGACAATCGCATCGTTGTAGTGTTCGTAGACCTGCTCAATGACGTATTGGGGCATCACTTTGTCGGCTTTTTGCTCGTATTCAAATGGGTACTTCTGTTTCCACTCCTGAATCTGGTCGCGCCATGGATCTATGTCCACGATACTGACCTGTTTGTTGAGTTCAGTGAGAACACTCTTGGCATCACCAACGATGGGAACATCTACCGGTACATTTTTTCCGATACAAGAGGCGTCGATATCGATGTGGATTTTTTTAGCGTTCGGTGCGAATTTGCTGAGATCACCAGTAACGCGGTCATCGAACCTCGCACCGATAGCAATAACAAGGTCTGAGTCGGTGAAAGCGTAATTTGCGCAACAAGAGCCGTGCATTCCGGGCATCTCCATTGCCAAAGGATGTGTTTCGGGAAATGCGCCAAGCCCCATCAATGTAACGGTAATCGGGATCTGGGTTTTGAGCGTAAGTTGTCGCAGTTCTTCACTGGCGTTGGCGAGTACGACACCACCACCCGCATAAAGTATAGGGCGTTTCGCTTCCTTAATCAATGCCGCCGCCTTCGCTATTTGCACCGGATCACCGTGAACTTGAGGTTTGTAGCTCCGGATGTCCACTGTTTCTGGATATTGAAACAGTGCTTCGTGCAGCTGTGCGTCTTTGGCAATGTCAATAACGACAGGACCGGGTTTCCCTGTCTTCGCGAGATGGAATGCCTCAGCGACGACATCTGCTATCTCGTCGGAATCTTTGATAAGGTAACTATGCTTACAGATCGGACGTGTTACGCCGATAACATCACACTCTTGGAAGGCATCACTGCCGATATAGTGGGTAAAAACCTGTCCAGTGATAGCGACCATCGGAATCGAATCCATATAAGCGGTTGCGATGCCAGTGACGAGGTTGGTCGCGCCAGGACCGGAAGTTGCGAGTGCGACCCCGACATCTCCAGTGGCGCGTGCGTAGCCATCAGCGGCGTGGGAAGCCCCTTGCTCATGCCGCATCGGAATCAATTTGATCTCGGTCTCACTGTACAGAGCATCGAAAATCGGCATTGCCGCGCCACCGTTCACACCAAAAATATATTCGACACCTTCCCGTTTGAGACTGTCAATAAGGATTTGCGCTCCTGAAAGTTCCATGCCAATTTTCCTCATAAGTTGTAGGGGTCGTCCCTACGGGAGTCGTTAAAATTAAAAAAACCTTCTCGTTCCGAACATGGAGACGAGAAGGGCATTTACACTTGCCTTACCGTGGTACCACTCCAATTCCCTTTCTCACTTTCATTCAAGGCATTAGACTGCAAAAGAGAAAAGGCACTCTTTGGGATGCGCTAACGGGCATCACACCGACTAATCCTACTGATGTCTTACAGACCGTTCAGATTAGCAACTCCAGGGCGACCTTGGGTCGTGGGAACTTGAGGAGATCTCTCAGCCTATGAACCTCCTTCTCTTGCAAGCCCGGACGACTTACTCCTCCCCTTCAACGCTTTTTAGGTAATCTATTGAGTTGTTAATTACGCACACCATTTTAATGAAGTTTCATGGGCGTGCTAAAAGGAATTATATGTTACATTTTAAGTATAACACATCTGAACAGAGATGTCAAGAAATTTAATTGAACCGTGTCCTTTTGAGCGGACAGCACAGCGAAGCAAGTGTGTTACTTTAGAAAGTAGAGGGTAGGTTTGAAACGTGCTTCACTCCTACCCTACCAACATCTAAAGCGTGTTAAGGCAAGTTAGGCGTTTGCTATATAGAGCTCGTTGACTCGAGTCCAGTTGATAACGTTTGTCCATGCCTCAACGTAAGCTGGGCGTAGGTTCTGATATTTCAGATAATAGGCATGTTCCCAAACATCGATACCGAGAAGCGGGGTATGTCCCTGCATGATCGGGCTGTCCTGATTCGCTGTGGAGTAGATTTCCAAGCCACTGTCGCCGAGAACAAGCCAGGCCCAACCGGAACCGAAACGTGTAGTTGCAGCAGTAACAAATTGTTCTTTCGCTGCCTCAAGTGATCCGAAGGTAGAGGTTATCGCAGCTGCTATCTCTCCGCCGGGTTCACCGCCATTGGGGCTCATGATAGACCAGAAGAGCGAATGATTGGCATGTCCGCCGCCGTTGTTGATAACAGCTTGACGTTTGTCTTCCGGGACCTGATCAAGATTACTGAGCAAGTCGTGAATATCCATGTCTGCGACACCACCGAGTCCCTCTAAAGCAGTATTGAGGTTGGTGATATAGGCTTGATGGTGTTTACCGTGATGGATTTCCATCGTTTGTGTATCAATATGGGGCTCCAAAGCATCGTGGGCATAAGGGAGCGCGGGTAATGTATGTGCCATTTAAAAATAGCCTCCTGTTTTATCTTTTCAAGATGTGCTTGCAGGTTGCAAGCTAACGGATGTGCAAGCAACGTGCTTAAGATTTCGAGAAAGTATAGCAGATTCGGCAGAAGTGTGCAAGTTTTTTCTGAAGGGTTAGATTTTAAACCTCACGAGCGGGAACTTTAAGCGGTGTTAGTCGTCTGACGGAGTTACTTCAGAGATTGCACCGACACGGCAGACGCGCTGATAACGACAGTAATTGCAGGGTTCCGTCTTATTTCTCGGCGTGATGGGTGTATCCCCTTCTGTTTCAGAATTGACAAATGTCTCAACACGCGTGATGAGGGGAAAGGTACCGTTAGATATGCTGTCTACGTACTGTTGAACGTAACCACTGACGCGCACAAGTAGAGCATCAAAGACTGCATCATCCAACAGTTGACCGTTTCTTGAATTAACGGATCGCCAGTCTGTCCCGTTGTAATTTTCATAGACAATTCCATTTTGGGATTTCGTTCCGATACCGAGTTCAACTGTACATTGATCCAATCTGATTTTCTGATAGAGACCTGCTGCCGAGTCTAATTGTGCTTCCTCTCGTTCATCCAGTAATTTTGCGGCAATTTGAAGGTAGACCGGGAGTTGCAGGCTCCGTCCCTCAAGAATATCGCGCATTCTAATAGTGGAGCCGCCGGTTTTATAGTCTATAATATTAAAGGAATCAATATCAATGCCGATGTCAATGCGGTCGATTTTACCTTTCATCTGCACGCCGCAGATGCAAATTGATTTATCACAACTGAGTTCTGGATCTGATGGTTCATTCGATTGCCCAAAGTTAACTTCAAAGTAACGAGGCATAGTAGACAAATCATTGGCACGTTCTGCTGTTAGCCACTTGCGCAATGCGACCCTCAACTTGTCTATGTCCGTTTCCCAAAAAAGATTGTTCTCACTAATAAGTTTCTCCTTCCGCCGATTACGCTGTTCTTCCGCTTTCCGATTGAGCAGTGCATTTAATTGCGTTTCTGCGTCTTTAAAGGCTTCCTCGTCACATTGTCCGATAAGCGGCAGGCTTTGGTTGCGACGATTGTTGTGAAATTCAAAGATGACACTATGGAGTAAGGAACCTTTTTCACTACCGGATAATTCGTCCTCTGTTTCCTCATCTTTCGTACTGAACCTCAGCACTTCATTGACAAAATACTGAAATGGGCATTTGGCATAAGTTTCCAATTCCGTGACGGAATAGGTACACTGTCGCCGATTTTCCAAACGCTTTTGACTGGCAGTAGACAGCGTTTCAGCCGTTAGTATCCCTTCATAAGCCAAATGCTCATGTGTCTTTTCTCGACTTTTTTCAACCTTAACGACATGGTTTATGAGGGGACGCATCTCTGCAATTTCGGATGGGAATTCTCCATCGGAAGAGACAGGAGATGTCCATACGTGATCACCGTACCGACTGAGGAAACCGGTTACACTCCCCTGCGACGGATTCGGAACCTCCATCTCTTCAACAGTGGCGATCGCCTTTAATTGACCGAGAAAAGGGGACGGGATCAGTTCCGCTTCACGTTCGCGCTTTGGCGTGAGAAGATAGAGACGTTCCCGAAAAGATTTGAGGACTCGATAGAATATGAAGCGGTCATCGTGTAATTGCTCTTCTTCGGTGCGGTAAGGGGTTTCTGGTAACAACGGATCTGGACGATAATTTGCTGGAAACCTACCCTCTACAAAATCGCCTAAAAAAACAGTATCAAACGCCATGCTTCTGAGTTCACCGAGTTGTACAATCTTGACAGCCTCACCCTTTGTCGATGCTCTATTGCGATAATTTGTATGTCTCGCAATGCGAAGGAGTTTGTCAACATATTCACGGAGGGGATACGATCCTTCCCCCTCCGATCTTAAAACGTTACAGAATTCCGTAACGATCCCCTTGAATAGGCGGTACGCCTCCATCTCGTTTTCAACAATTTCACTACTTTTTTTTAACATCGAGTTTAGAATGCGTTGGACGACCTCACCTTTTTTGAGTAGGTCGTCAACATATCCCTGAAACTCGTTGGGATGGAACATACGTGTGGGTGATGCCACCGGTTCAACCTCAGAGAAATAGGCATCGCCTAAGGGCGTTCGATCTGATGAGAGACGAGAAAAGATAGATTTGACGACTTCTGACTTTGTTAACGGCACATTTTCTATCAGTAAATAGGGGATCCCATAGGCGGGGAAGGTCTCAGCAATGCGCTGGTGGTAAGATCCGACACTGTAATAGGTAACACAGATGTCACTCAGTTTGCAGTGCTTTTGTGAAACATGTTTTTGGATCAGGGACGCGATCTGCTCTACCTCTTCAGATCTATCAGCAGGTCTCAACATTTTAATCTTAGAATTGACCACTGAAGTTGTGGTGAGGGGCTCCGTTTTGAACAGGTTTTCGGCAAAATGTTTGTGTCGATCGGGATCCCGCTCATAGTCGGGGTCGATAATGGCTTTCGCGTCGGTAAATCGCGAGACGAGGTCGCCAATATTTTTATAGAGTGCTCGGTTTTCTGGAACATAATCGGTACGAAACCACATCTCTATATCGGGCATTTCGGCAATGCGTGTTAAGAGTTTGGTGTCGGCTATAGAAAGTACTGTAAACCCTTCAACAACAACAAGGTTAACTCGCGGAAATGTGCTTCGCAGAAACGCTGGCTCGAAACTGTTGGCGAGCTGCAGATGTTTTCCCTGTTCATCTACCCAACCCCCTTCAAGTTTAGTTTCATAATGGCTATAAATGCGTTCAAGGTCAACCTGGGTTGGATTATTTGCTGTAATGTTCTCAGCTGCCTCACCACGTTCTTTAAAGTGGTTAATTTTATCTACAATGACAGAAAGTGTGCTATCCGGTACAGAAATGTTTAAATTTGGTCGAAATGCATCGTAAGGGTGAGCATCGGGATCATCTGATTGCGAGTTCACAATTTCGTGAAGCCAGAGATTTTGGATTCCTTGGGAAATGTATGATTTTGCCGGCCGGATTTGGTTATGTAACCTTTGAATAAAACTTCCGACCGTATAGACGCGCAAATTAGCGACTGCACGGTTTGGGTGGTAACCGACCAATTCGCGCTGACGTTTCAGACGCGCGGAATCGGTCGGTACAATGATGAGGAAGGTGTTTGCGTCATTGTTCTGAATGCGGGTTTTAAGAATGTTTTCTATATTCTGCATTTGTTTCGCATCCGGGTGTCTCCCCAAAACCCCTCCTACTGGACAACTATCTTATCTGTGTGCCGAGGGGCATTTCTGTTTCGAGGGTTGCCAAAACTACGGAATCTCCGCTTCCCGCGAGAACCATGCCGTGTGATTCAACACCGCGAATAGTTGCGGGTTCTAAATTCGCGACGACGATTACCTGTCTACCCGCCAATGTTTCAGGTTTATAGTGTTCAGCAATTCCAGCGACCATCTGCCTTTTTTCAGTACCGAGATCTACCTCCAATTTGAGAAGTCTATCAGCCCCTTCAATCGGTTTAGCACTGAGGATACGCGCCACCCGCAAATCTAATTTTTGGAAATCAGCAAAGGCAACAAGATTTGCCTCCTTCTGTTTCGGTTGCGTGGATTCTTTTGGCTGTTTCTGTTTCTGTTTTTTGATATCTATACGAGGAAAGATAGGTTCCCCTCTACCTACTGCCAACCCTACAGGTAAACGTCCCCATTCTGCAACGGCATCAAATTCCGCCAAGCCGATCTGTTTTTGAATCTTCTCAGCAGTGTCCGGAATAAAAGGCGAGATCAGGACAGAAATGAACCGTAGTGCCTCTAAACTATTGTAAAGGATTGTGCCCATTCTCGATTTGGTCTCAAGCTTTGCGAGCGTCCAGACCTGTGTCTGTTGGACATACCGGTTGATGCGCCTCACAAATTCCCAGACGGTTTCCAATGCGGTATCAAACGCGAAAGAATTTATGTGCTCATCTAACTTAGCCACTGTCGTCTGCGCCATCGCCGTGATTTCATCGTCAAATTCGCCGAAGGTTGTGGGTTCAGGAATACTTTCAAAGTTCTTATTGACTAAACCGAGAACACGGTTGAGTAGGTTCCCAAGGTCGTTCGCGAGATCGGCATTGTAGCGCGCGTGCAAACGAGCAGGCCGGTAATCGCCATCGTTACCGAAACTGAATTCGCGCAGCAGGTAATAACGGAATGCATCCAATCCGTAGGTTTCGATGTCCGTGTCCATATCAATGGCGATACCCCGCGTTTTGCTCAATGCCTCGCCATCCTTTGTCAGCCAGCCGTGCGCGACGACCTGCTTGGGAAGGGGTAGGTGAGTCGCCATCAGCATTGCGGGCCAGATCAGGGCATGAAAACGGGTAATGTCCTTTGCCATTATATGAACATCAGCGGGCCAAAAAGTATGGTATTGATCGCTATCAATTTCATAACCGAGTGCTGTCATATAATTCATCAACGCTTCGATCCAGACGTAGACGATATGCTCAGGATCGAATGGTAAAGAGATGCCCCATGAGACAGAAGAGCGGGATATGCTTATATCCTCCAATCCGGAATCGAGTACGCTCAAAAGTTCATTACGTCGAGCTGCGGGGTAGACAAAGTCTGGGTTCTCGTGGAAATGCTCGAGTAAGCGATCTTGGTACTTGGAAAGTCTAAAGAAATAGTTCTCTTCTTCGAGCCATTCCAAAGGCAGTTTATGAATCGGACAGATCTTTTCGTCTGTCAACTCTTTTTCAGGAACAAACCGCTCACACGGGCGGCAATAATGTCCTTCATAAGAGCCTTTGTAGACATCGCCGCTGTCGTAAAGAGCAGTGAGAAATTTCTCCGCGCCGCGCTTGTGCATATCACTTGTCGTCCGCATGAAAATGTCGTGCGAGATATTCAACCGTTTCCAAAGTTCGATAAATATAGGTGCCATTTTGTCGCAATAATCTTGGGGGGCAAGACCTGCATCTTCAGCGGCTTTATGTATATTTGCACCGTGTTCATCAACACCAGTAAGGAAGAAAACATCATTACCTTTGAGACGGTGATAGCGCGCCAAAGCATCAGCGACGATAGTGGTATAGGCGTGTCCTGCGTGTGGTTCGCCGTTTACGTAGTAGATGGGCGTGGTAACATAAAATGCACTCATCGTATTTCCTTTTTAAGGTTCTGATTTAGGGTTCGTTGACTAATTTTAAAATTATACCATGAGAAAACGGTATGTAAATATTTTGTGTGATTGCTCCTCATTAAACGACAAGGCGTTTTTGAAAAACTTTCAATCTTTTTTCAAAATAACAATTCTATTGCTGTTTGTGCCTTTTTGGTTATTGGAGATCCCCCAACAATTCGCAGTTTTTGTGAAATGTTGTGTGTTAATCAGGAGTTCTTCAGGGATAAGTTCGGCATCCAATGATGCTTTGGCAACAGCGTTTTCCAAAAAAACGGTTCCATTTTTGACTTCACCCACTTCAAATGCAATTCTGCCTCCGAGTTTCAATATCCGTCGCAGCTCTATAAGGACATTTGTCATTCGATCGACCCAATCCTCCAGCGACTTTAATTGCCAAATTTTACCTTGTTCAATCTCTATATCACAAAACCACATCCGTAACCAGTTGTCTTGCATATAGTCAATGGTATCAAGAAACGGAGGCGAAGTGACAACCAAATCGACCGACTCATCCTCAATTTGGAAGGTTCTGTCGGCGGATTCAGTGAGAAGCAGAGCGTCCTCTTGCCAAAAATGCTCCGGTAGATTGTGCCTCAACAACTGTTTGGATTTTCGGTGTATCAGTGTCTTCGTATCCCGATATTCAGGTTTCAGATTTCGTTTCTCGTTGATTTTCCGTTGGGAAGCCACTGAAGCCGCAAGGTTCGGTGGAAGCGTGAAGACTGAGAAAAAACCGGATGAATGTCCTGTCAGGCGACTACACGCGACCATTTGTAACCAAGCATCAACAGTGTTAAGTTGTTTCTGTTGAAAATGGCTTCGCCATCCGTAAATTTCTTGTAGTGTGTCTTCGTGAAAGAAGACAAGAAGTTCTTTATCTATTTCTTCATGAATAGAGAGGTTAATTTCCTGCAACCGCTTTTCGATCTCTGCTAACGTCGGTGGATTGAGCCGAGGGTAAGTGAGAATTTTAGACAACGGATTCACATCATTGCCGATGACACGGTGCCCGTGCAGTTGTGCCTCTATCAACGTTGTTCCGCGTCCCATAAACGGGTCATAAATTACAGATTCCGACTTGCAAAACTTTCTGATGAAATATGCTGGTAACTGCGGTTTGTAACAGGCGCGATATGAAATTTCGTGAAGGGAGTGTCCAGCGCGTTGTTTTGCTGTCCAAAACTCATCTACATGTGTAGGGAGGTCAATCGTATAATCGTTGGGTCTGTTAAAATCAAGGGCTAATTGCATCATAACACTGGATGATCTCCCCAGGCAATGGATCAATTGACTATATTATTTTCCCATAGTGGGTTCCAGCCTCCAAAAGCTCGCGGCTCGCAGAAACTTCAAGTCTCATATTTACAGCAGTTATCGGTTCAAGAAAACCTAACCGAATTGCATCACCGTGAGAGACGAACAAAAACAGAGTAATAGGTTTCAACTCGTGGTAGTTCTACCGACAACAGGTTTAGATAGTATAACCCAAGTTGCTATTCACAAGATTTTAGGCATCCCTCCCATTTTTCGCTGAATTCGGAGGCATTTCGTAGCGTAGGAAACCGTGAGTCTGCGTGCTTAAGATGCACACCCTAACAGGTGATGCTACAGAACTGGCAACTTGGATTAGTATATCATAAAGCCCCAAAGAATGCAATGCCTCTTTCGAGGCAATCTGGCATGCCAGAGACCATAAGTGCACAGACCTGTTTCTCTAAAACGCTTTGAGTAACTTTAAACACATTACCTCTAAAGCTAAAGTAGCATTCGTATTTGTGTTGTCAAGGAGGGATTTGGTGTCAAAGACGGTTTGGATGGCTTGCTGTATGCGCAAGCGAGAATAGTATGGAACAATGGCACGAAGCTCGTCAATGGAGTAAATGTGCGTTATTAATTCGTTGGGCGCGCCTTGTTGTAGGAGGAGTAAGTCTCGATACCACGTGACCAATTCGCCTAAAGTTTCGGGATTATTTTTAAAGTCTTCGGCAAGCCTGAAAGCGGCTAATCGATCTGTCTCTCTCAAAATTTCTGGGACTTTCTCTGTGAATGAATCACCTTTTTCAAGCTGCGTGAGTGCCGTGCCGATTGAACCTCTTGCTGCAATTGCGAGTGCTGTCGCTTGCTCTGGTGCGACCGTAAACCGATTCATCAGGATCTCTGCTAGTTCCTGCGTCGGCATCGGGTGAAATTGTAGAATTTGGCATCGGGAACGTGTTGTCGGGAGCAGGGCTTGAGCATTTGATGTGAGCAAAATTAAAACGGATGCAGCAGGTGGTTCCTCAAGCGTCTTGAGCAAGCAGTTCTCAGCTTCTGGATTCATCCGATCTACATCTGTCAAAATGTAGATCTTCCGACTAGCTTCGAGGGGTTCATAGATAACTTGTCTTTGTAACTCTCGGATCTGTCCTATTTTCAGGAAACTACCCTCAGGTCGAATGAACTGTAGGTCAGGATGGTTCCCTGAATCTACCTTTCGACAGGCGAGGCATGTTCCACAAACTGTGGGTGGTTGTGCCTCTTGTTGACAGAAGATTAATTGTGCAAAATAGTGGGCAACCGTCTCCTTGCCGACTCCTGCCGGTCCGACGAAAAGATACGCGCCGGCAATACGGCCTGATGCGGCAGTACGCTGGAGTTGCTCGATAATCTGCTCATGCCCAATAATTGAATTCTGCACTTTTTCCTCCAAGACGAGAGAATCCATGGTGATTTAGAGATCGCTCCCACATACTAACAGGCAGACACCTTTAATTTCTGCGGTGCTAACAGTCTCCGTCCGGAGCCCTTACCTACCATGTGTAATCTTGATATTCTGCGAAAACCTCGGCGTGAATAGCATCTGACGACTGTGTAGCGTCTATCAATTTGATCCGATGTGGGTTCGCCTTCGCGACGGATAGGTATCCTGTGCGAACCTTTCGGTGAGATTCCAACGATTCTTTGTCCAGCCGGTCGCGAACTATCTCTGCGTGTTGCTGGCGTGATACCCCCATCTCTGGAGGTAGGTCAAGGATAAAGGTGATGTCAGGGGTTAAACCGCCAGTAGCAATGTGATTTAATTGGTGAATAAACGAAAGGTCAATGCCGCCGCGATAGCCTTGATAAGCCACCGAGGCATCAATAAACCTGTCACAGATGACAGTCCTATTTGCGTCTAACGCCGGGCGTATCAGTTCATCTACGTGTTGTGTGCGTGCAGCGGCAATGAGAAGCAGTTCTGTCATGGGTGTTATGTCGTCCGATGCCAGAAAAATGTCGCGTATCCGTTCAGAAATGTGCGTACCACCAGGTTCACGGGTGAGCACAACGTCCGGTCCCAGCGCGGTTGCCAAACGTTCTGATTGCGTCGTCTTACCTGACCCTTCTATGCCTTCAAATGTAACAAAAATTCCGCGTCGTGCCATTTTCCTCTCTCTATACAAAAAGCACCCACATTGGGCTTTCCCCAACTGAATAGTTGCCAATCGGTGTTAACGCTCCGCTTTCACGATTGATGCGATAGGTAGCGAGTTTTCCTGATCCTTGACCACCGACAAAGAGAAGAGTGCCGGTTGCATCGATGTTAAAAACGCGAGGCGTAGGTTCGGTTAATTGATGCCCGACAGGACTGAGTTTCCCGCTCCCTTCGTCGATTGCGAATGCTGCGATGCTGTCATGTCCCCGATTGGAAACATAGAGATATTTTCCCTGCGGATCAACGTGAATCTGTGCACAGGTGTTCTCTCCTTCAAAATTCGCGGGAAGCGTAGACAAATCTTCTTGTAAATCTACCAAGGTTCCCGGGGCATCTTCTGTCCGAAGCGTGTATGCGGAGACGCTTGATCCTTGTTCATTTGAGGCGTAAAGGATGGGTGTGTTTGGGTGAAAAAGGACGTGGCGTGGTCCAATAGGGGCACCTGGATTGAGGTTTCCTATAGGATTTTGTGTGAGAGTGCCTGTGTCTTCATCGAATTGAAACTGATAGATAGCATTCCGAGGCACGGTATGCGGTACAAACGCAAATCGGTTTGAGGCATCTGTTTCGATGCAGTGTGCGTGTATGTCGGTCTCAATAGTCTGTAGTGGTTCGCCTTGTACAGTTTTATCGTCGCCGATGGTATGCACAGTGACTTTACCAGCACCGTAATAGGCGGAAAGCAGAAAATTACCGGTTTTGTCAGTAGCAATATAACAGGTATCGGCATCCAATTGGACTGTTCGCAAGTGGGTGAGATGTTTGGTCTTTTCATCGATACGGAAACTCGCGATTTCACGACTGGATCGTAGCCCAGCATAGAGATAGTTACCGCATAGTGAAAGTGTTAACGGACCCGGAGAACCGCTGACACCAATATTTTCCTGAAATTCAATGCCACCACTGGCTGCATCCAATGTGTAAATGGCGATTCTGTTTTCTCCTGCTATGGAGAGATAGAGATGAGTTTGCATATTTATATACCTCAATGTATAGTATCCAATGTCTGAATCAGCATTTATAGCACTGCTCTTTCACCAAAAGGCAGTCTTGGTAAAATATCTCTAAAATAGTCATGAACCTCGTAAATCTGTAGACGTGGGGCTTCCATTTCCAAAAACGGGTGTCGGTATGTTCCAGCGCGTGCTGCTTCTGTCCGCATGCCGTCTGTCGGCGGTGTCGTGACGACGAAAATGCCTAAATCCGCCTCGACATTCTGCATGGCAGTGCGGAAATCACGAATGTACCCGATCGTATAGTTTCCGCCTTTTACCTGTGCGACGGCTTTCCCGTACGCCCGCCTGCCTCTTACCCTCCCGATCGGAAATCTGAAGGTACCATCTATCCCACCGTCTGCTACTCTTTTCGCATTAGATTTGAATTTCAGCACGTGAGTAACGCACCACTCCTCAAAACTTCTAGGATCGGTACGTGCAAGTTCTAATGCTTGTTCTACATTTTCTGGTGTCCCAGTAATATTGACGGTATCCCGGTGTTGTGGAAACAACCTCTCGAATTGCTGTTCGACTGCTCCGATAGCAAGATAGGTTAAGTCGATCCCGATCCACTCTCTGTTTAGTTCTTCTGCTGCCATTAGTGTTGTCCCACAGCCGCAAAACGGGTCAAGGATAAGGTCCCCTGCGTTTGACGAGGCTGCTACTATGCGTTTGTAAAGTTCAATCGGTTTTTGAGTAGGATAACTCACTCGTTCTTTCGCTTGTGAATTGAGATAAGAAATTTCCCACACATCTCGCATGGCCTTTTCTCGACGGGTGTCACCTGTGTAAGTCTGCTCTAGAATTCCATTACTTTGCACAGCTGTTTTCCGTTTCCCTTTGTGTTTGGACTTTTCACTATAAGGTTCTGTTAGTATGTTGAATTCACTTAAATTTCTGTCTTTTGTAGAAAACAAAATGATGTCATGCATCCTTTGAAAATGCTTTGTCGCACCTGTCCATCGGTGATATGCCCATACAATCTCGTTCATGAAGTTCCGAGCGTCAAAAACAGCGTCTAAAATGATTTTGAGGTAGTGGCTGGCTGTCGGATCGCAGTGTAGGTAAAGGCTGCCGGTGTTTTTGAGTATCCGGTGCATTTCCACAATTCTGACACCCATCATCACAAGATATGCCATCATAGGCGTTTCGTTCAGGAATTGCCGTAGCCCTTGAATGGTATCTCCTACCTTCCCACCGACTTCGACCATCAATTCCTCGTAGGCATCTTCTGCAGCATCGCCCCATCTCCAAGTATCGGTAAATGCTCTAACAAGGGTATCAGGTTCTCGTCCGTGTTCGTCACGGAACGGAACAAAATAGTCGCGCTTGGAATTGAAGGGCGGATCGGTGGCGATTAAATCAATGCATTCATCAGGAAAATTCTTCCGCATCTCTTCAAGGTTATCGCCGCGCACAAGTGTACGGTTTTCATACATTAGGGGCCTCCCTACTTATTAAAATAAACTTACCTGATATAGAGTCGGCATAAATAAAGCACAATATTGTCCGGAAAAATCCTGATCAAAACTGCGAGATGAAAATACCGGCGGCACCCATGCCACCCCCGACACACATCGTTACCATGCCGTATTGATGATTTTGCCGCCGCATCTCATTAATCAGACTTACGGTGAGTTTTGTACCTGTGCAACCGAGCGGGTGCCCTAAGGCAACTGCACCCCCATTGACGTTAACCTTTTCAGGTGGTAATTGCGCCTCTTGAATTACGGCGAGAGCTTGCACAGCAAACGCTTCGTTTAATTCTATGACATCTATATCGGCTAAAGTTAACCCAGCGGTCGCAAGTGCTTTCGGAATTGCGGGGACCGGTCCGATTCCCATGATTTCGGGAGCAACGCCCGCTGTAGCGTAACTGACGAAACGAGCTAACGGATCGTAACCTCCTGTGTTCGCTCGCTCCTCGGACATGAGGACAACAGCGGCAGCACCATCACTCATTTGGGAAGCATTGCCAGCGGTTACGGTGCCGTCTACATGAAAAACAGGTTTAAGAGATGCCAACGCTTCTGGCGATGTATCTCGGCGGGGTCCTTCATCCGTATCAAACACAGCACAGGTAGTTTCGGACGTATTTTCCGAGTCGAAGTGCGTTTCTTCTATTGTCAGAGGCACGATCTCTTCTTTGAATCTACCTGCCTCAATCGCTGCGATTGCTTTGCGATGGCTTTCATAGGCATAAGTGTCTTGTGCGCCGCGAGATATATCATACTTTCGCGCCAAGTTTTCGGCAGTCAATCCCATGCTGAGGTATGCATCAGGGGTGTGTGCTATGAGCGTAGGGTTCGGCGAAAGGTTGGCACCAAACGGTACTTGACTCATACTCTCTACACCTCCAGCAATGACCACTTCAGCACGCCCGGATAGAATCTGCTCCGCTCCCATTGCTATCGTTTCTAAACCAGATGCACAGAATCGATTGATTGTCAGAGCAGGGATGGAAACAGGAAACCCTGCGCGTAAACTGGCAATACGAGCGACGTTGTAACCCTGCGGTCCCTCATGTGTGGCACATCCGATGATGACATCGTCGATGGCATCCAGATCGAAGTGTGAAAGTTGCTCAACAACTCCACGGAGGGCAGCCGCAGTGAGTTCATCTGGACGTGTGTTTTTGAGTGCTCCTCTTCCCGCTTTTCCGACGGCTGTCCGTGCCGCAGATACGATAACCACGTTTGGTGTTGTTTGCATTATTTTCTACCCTTCTGGAGCGTTGCTGCTATCCGGGCATGGGTTTCCGGCTGTCCACAAAGACTGAGGAATGTCTCGTGCTCGAGGTCAAGCAGGTATTGTTCGGTGACGAATTGTGGGGTTGAAAACGTGCCACCACAGAGAACAAATGCTAATTTGTTGGCGAGGTGCTGCGTATAATCGTCGATCACGCCTGACTGTCGGAGTAGGTGTGTTTGTAGGTTGAGTCGAGCAATACCCTCTTCACCAAGCACAAATATCTGTGGCGGTTCGGGTGGCTGATAATCTGCTTTGTGCAGTGAAAGGACAAGTTGCTTGGCATCCTCAAAATGCGCCTCTGGATCCGATGAAACGGCATCGGTGCGACGAAGGTAACCGAGTTCCACTGCGTCTGTCGCGTTCTGTGAAACCTTGGATTCACAGAGTGTATCAAAAACTCTATTTATATAGGGAAATAACGTCTGAATCGGGGCAGTTGGAGACTGTTCTTCCAGGCATCGAAATGCCATTTCTTTAGTGCCACCACCAACAGGAATAAGCCCAACGCGGAGTTCAACGAGACCGAGGTAACTCTCAGTGAAGGCTTGCACTGCATCAGCACCGAATGTGAGTTCGCACCCCCCACCGAGTGCCATACCTGCTGTCGCCGCGACGACGGGCTTTGATACCGTCCGAAGTCGTGTGCAAACAGATTGAAGTTTCTGGACTGTTGCCGAGATAGCGTCCCAATCTTTGTTCTTGGCATGCTCTAATAGAAGAATCAGATTGAGTCCCACCGAAAAATTTTTCGCTTCCGTCGCGATAATCATGCCTGCATAATTGCTTTCTACCTCGTCGAGTGCTGTGTTGAATATCTCCAGTGTCCCGTCCTCTATGATGTTCAATTTACTATGCAGTTCAAGTCGAACAATGCCATCGCCGATGTCTATCAGGCTCGCATCGGTGTTGGATATGATGGGGTTAGCATCTGAGGGGTTGGATGACATCTTAAAATTCCTTGCTATCCCAGGCGAGTTCCGCTTGGTTGAGAATAATGGGTTTCTGTTTATTCATGGAGGTTATTCTAACCCAAGTTGCTGCCTTGTAGCATAACCTGTTAGGTTGTGCAGCTTTGGACCCAGGAAACTACCGGCCTACGCTACGAAATGCTGCAGATCCTGAGCGTTTTCTAATAAAAAATAGCAGATGCATCTCTAAAATTATGTCCTTAGTAACTTAGGTTATTCTAACAAATCAGGAGAGATTTTACAACATTTTTTCACGCGAAATGGACATGGAGTCATGTCGCAAAAAAAGAAAAAGGCAGGCACAGAGACCTGCCCTTACGAATAGGAGTAAGCTAACTTCTATCCTGTCACAGCACCTTCAGAAGCAGAAGCAACCGAATTGGCATACTTCGCCATGACTCCGCGAGCATAGCGCGGTTCAGGGGGAGTCCACTGCTCAAAACGCTCTTGAATTTCAGCTTCGGAAAGTTCGACATCGAGTCGTCGTTCCTTGGCATCAATCACGATTTCGTCCCCCTCTTGGAGGATGGCGATGGGACCGCCTTTCGCTGCTTCAGGCGCGACATGACAAATCATGAAACCGTGTGTCGCACCCGAAAATCTACCATCGGTTAAGAGAGCGACATCTTCGCTCAAACCTGCTCCGACGATTGCTGCCGTTACGCCTAACATCTCGCGCATCCCAGGCCCCCCGGTAGGGCCTTCATAACGAATAACGACAACGTCTCCGGGTTTAATCTCCCCACCTTTAATGGCTGCGAAGGTGTCCTCCTCACGGTCAAAGATACGCGCAGGACCCCTATGGAGGGTTTTATCCTGCCCAGCTAACTTGATGACACACCCATCCGGAGCGAGATTGCCCCTCAAGATAGCGAAACCGCCCGTTGGTTTGAGAGGTGCATCTACAGGTCTGACGACCCGTTGCCCCGTGGTTTCGGTAGCTGCATTTGCCTCTTCACCGATAGTTCGGCCGGTGACGGTGAGTTCGTCGGTGTGGAGCAACCCCGCTTCTACCAAACGTTTCGCTAAGAAGGGAATACCGCCCGCTTCATAGAGATCGTTGGCAACAAACTGCCCACCGGGTTTTAGGTCTGCTAACACGGGTGTTCTTTGACTAATAACGTGGAAGTCCTCAAGGGTTAGAGGAATCTGTGCCTCGTGTGCGATGGCGAGGAGATGGAGAACCCCATTGGTAGAGCCTCCGGTCGCGGCGACAGAGGTAATTGCATTCTCAAGCGACTTACGGGTGATAATTTGGCTCGGTCTCCGGTCAACAGCGAGCATATCTACGAGGAGCTGCCCGGCTTTATACGCCTCATCATCCTTGTCATCTACAACAGCGGGAACACTACCACTTCCCATCGGAGCGATACCCAACATTTCAACGGCTGTCGCCATTGTATTGGCAGTAAACTGTCCGCCACACGCCCCAGGCCCCGGACATCCCTTACGAATGAGGTCATCAAGTTCCTCAACCGTGATTCGGCCTTCTGCGTGTTGCCCGACCGCCTCAAACACGTCTTGAATGGTGACATCGCGTCCCTGAAACTTACCCGGCATGATTGAGCCGCCGTAGAGGGTGAGCGATGGAATATCTAACCGTGCCAAGGCCATGACGGTGCCAGGGACGGTCTTGTCGCATCCACAGAGTGTTACGACAGCATCAAACATGTTGCCGATAGAAACCAACTCGATGGAATCTGCGATGATTTCTCGGCTGATGAGCGAAGTTTTCATGCCTTCGGTGCCCATCGTGATGCCATCAGAGATACTCACAGTGTTGAATTCAAGAGGCGTACCACCTGCATCGCGGATACCCTCTTTGACCTTAGCGGCAAGCCGTCTCAGATGAAAGTTACAAGGACCTATTTCGATCCAAGTATTCGCAACCCCGATAATCGGTTTGTCAAGATCTTCAGGTGACAGTCCGTCATCTCCAAACATGAGCATGGTGCGTGCGGCGGCGCGGTCTGGTCCGTCAGTGATCGCATAACTCCGGGGTTTCAACTTATTGGACATTTGTTTCTGTTCTCCTACAAAAGGTAAATTGGCTTCCCAACAACACCGAAATTTAGAAATCGCAACTACATTGCAAATTCGTAGATAAGTTCTCCATCTGGCGCGTCTTTCAGTCTTGAAATGATGGTGCCTGCTTCCTGCGTTGCCTATCTCCTACATGCCCAGCCAATCGTTCAACATACCGCCGTACTTCGCGATAAGACCGGCAAACACGACAGACACCATAGACATCAACTTAATCAAAATGTTGAGCGAGGGACCGGAGGTGTCTTTGAAGGGGTCTCCGACGGTATCACCGACAACGGTAGCTTTATGCTGATCGGAGCCCTTTTCACCGTATTCGTCTTTGTGACTACCTTCTTCAATAAATTTCTTAGCGTTGTCCCATGCACCACCGGCATTTGCCATCATAATCGCGAGAACAAACCCGGTTGCCAATCCACCGGCGAGCAATCCTAATACACCACCGACATCAAAAACCAATCCGACAGCGACTGGCACAATAATAGCAATGAGTGATGGAAAGATCATTTCCCGTTGTGCACCAACTGTTGAGATTTCGACACATCGTGCGTAATCCGGTTTCTCTTCGCCCCTCATAATGCCGGGTTTCTCTCGGAATTGGCGACGGACTTCTGCAACCATGGCTCCAGCAGCACGCCCTACGGCTTTCATCGTCAATGCACAGAAATAGAACGCCATCACCGCACCGATGAACAATCCGATGAGGACTTGTGGATTCATCAGGGTAACGTTATAGTAATCCATGAATTGACTGACGGTGACCTTCAGCGTCTCGACTGTGCCTTCACCGTCAATGTCCAACGTATCCTTGCCTGCTAGGTGGATCAATCCGTAACGGATTTCTTCTAAGTAAGCGGCTAAGAGTGCGAGTGCTGTTAAGGCGGCTGAACCGATTGCAAACCCTTTGCCAGTTGCGGCTGTTGTGTTACCAAGTGCGTCCAACTGATCCGTGCGTTCTCGGACATTTTTATCCAGTTTTGCCATCTCGGCGTTTCCACCAGCGTTGTCTGCGATGGGTCCGTATGCATCTGTAGCGAGAGTAATACCGAGCGTCGCCAGCATACCAACAGCAGCGATACCGACACCGTAAAGCCCCATCAGTGGTTCGGTCGCTCCACCGGGGAGGTAATAACTGACAGCAACTGCAACAACAATCGTTATGACTGGAATCGCTGTTGATTCCATACCGACAGCAATGCCTTCAATAATCACCGTTGCGGGTCCGGTTTGTGCCTGCTTGGCAATGGCACGAGTTGGAGCGTAATCGTGAGAGGTAAAGATTTCGGTAACTTTGCCGATAACTAAGCCTGCCACAAGTCCAGCGATAATTGCGCCCCACACCTGCCACTTGTTCGGAAGATCAAGGTAGATAAGCACTGGCAGCGACAAGACAGCAATGCCGATAGCACTGCCGTTAATGCCGAAGTTAAGTGAACCCATCAACTGCTTCATCGACGCGCCCTCTTTTGTCCGCACCATATAGATACCCAAAATCGAGAGAAGCACGCCGATACCGGCGATAATCATCGGTGCCGAGAGGTATTTCAACTGGTCAACGAGGTTACTGTGATCTTTCGCTGCTACAGCCGCAACACCGAGGGCAGCGGTCGCGAGAATAGATCCCGCATAGGATTCATAGAGATCCGCTCCCATGCCTGCGACATCGCCGACGTTATCACCGACGTTATCTGCTATAGCAGCGGGGTTCCGTGGATCGTCCTCCGGAATTCCGGCTTCAACTTTCCCGACCAGATCCGCACCAACATCCGCTGCTTTCGTATAGATGCCACCGCCAACACGGGCGAAGAGTGCCTGTGTTGAGGCACCCATGCCGAAACTCAGCATAATTACAGTAATTTGCGGCAGAGGGTTCACTTCTAAGAATCCGGGCAGTATTTTTGGGAAGAGGTAATAGAGAATGAGGAACCAGCCGGTAATGTCAAGGAGCGCAAATCCAACAACGATCAATCCCATGACTGCCCCAGCACGGAAGGAGACCTTTAAACCGGCGTTGAGCCCTTGCATCGCTGCACTTGTCGTGCGTGCGGAGGCGTTTGTAGCGGTTTTCATGCCGAGGAAACCGCAGAGTCCTGAGAAAAAACCACCTGTGAGAAAAGCGAATGGGATAACCTTGTTTTGGGCATCAAGGACGAAAGCCATGAAAATAAAAATGAGACAGAGGACAACAAAAACGATGCCTACAACTTTGTACTGTTGTCTGATATATGCCATCGCGCCTTCACGGACAGATTGCGCGATGTCGCGCATTGTTTCGTTCCCTTCATCCTGTTTCATCACGGATCGGTAAAAATGATAAGCAAATCCCAAAGCGATGAGTGAGCCGATGGGGGCAATCCACCATACCGGGGGCACAGCGGGAGGGGAGTCTGTTTGGGCGAAAGCCGTGGTGGCTAAATTCAGAACGGGCAGGGATATCAGAAGTGTCTTCCAATTTAGCCACCGTTTCTTATAGATGATATCACGCATTTTTTTAAATTTTTCCTTTCGGATAAATAACGAAGTTTAAGACTTTAAGGTTTTCCGTGTTCGAGTTGAAGAAACACTAGATTTCGTCTGAGGAGAGACGAAATCCGTTCCTTGTATTACATTGCGAAACCCTGCACCCTTTTTGTAGGACACCTGGGTTTTGATGCGATGCCTGTACTGGTTACAGGCTTGTGCTCTTTCATTGAGAAGGAGCAATTCCAATGCTATCTTCCGCTGAAATATCTAAATTAAATGTTTCAAGTGCCTGACCGACGAGATAGAGCGAACCTGTAACACAGATTAAATCTGTCGGTGATGCCTCGGATAATGCCTTTGTAATTGCTTCCTCCGGTGTTGAACACACGGTAATTTTATCAAACATACTCTTCCAGGCACGCTGTATTTCCTCAGCGGGCATCACACGCGGGTTATTGAGAACCTGTGTAGTAATCACGAAATCTGCTGTTTGTGAAATAACACTACCAATTGGTGTAAGATTTTTATCTCTCATGAGGCTAACAATAAACGTCACCCGACTGTAACGAAAGCTCTGACGGAGCGTGCTGCAGAGTGCCTCCATTGAGGCAGGAGAATGCGCTCCATCAAGGACGACAATCGGTGAAGACTTAATGCGTTGGATGCGACCG
Source organism: Candidatus Poribacteria bacterium (assembly GCA_007571305.1). Classification (GTDB taxonomy): domain Bacteria; phylum Poribacteria; class WGA-4E; order WGA-4E; family WGA-3G; genus WGA-3G. Next base: position 93,886 of record RKRR01000153.1, read on the forward strand.
TGCCATTGTACTTTCTTAAATCCGGTATAAACACTGGTTTTCGGAACTCTGTATCCCCTCTGCTTCAGGCATTCAATCGCCGCAACAGCAGTCGTCGCGTTTATAAACTGATGATGTCCAAGGAGCGGCATGGTGAGTTGCGGATAACTCTCAGAATCCGTTTCCATATCAAATTGCTGTGCTATAGGCATACCATTGACATCTCGGACGAGACGCGGGTTTGGGGTACAAGAATCTTGCACGACCAAATCCTTAGATTCAACGATAGATGCTTTGCGCCCGCTTGCCACCTTCTCAAATACCGTTCGAGCTTCCGGGTGTTGTGGTGCGAGTGCCAAGGGACATCCCTGTTTAATGATTTCGGCTTTCTCTTTTGCTATCTCGGTATATGTTTCCCCCAAGATCGTGGTATGCTCTAAACCGATCGGTGTAACAACGGTTACAACAGGCGTAACGACGTTCGTTGCATCGAGTCTACCCCCTAAACCGACCTCAATAACAGCAAAGTCTGTTCCTTTGTCGGCAAAATAGGAAAAAGCGAGTGCTGTATATATTTCAAAAAACGAAACGCGTCCGAATTCGGAAGTGGAAACAGTCTCAATTACGGGTTTGAGTTTCTCAATATAGTAAGCAACATCTGACTTTGAAATTAACGCACCGTCAATGCGGCACCGTTCCCGCGGCGTGATGAGATGTGGAGATGTAAATAAACCTGTTTTATACCCTGCATGCGTAAGTACCGACGCTATGAGTGCAGCGGTAGAGCCTTTGCCTTTGCTTCCTGCAATATGGACAACCCGCAGTTTATTATGTGGATTGCCGAGCAATTTTAGGAGCAGGGAAATCCTATCTAAATTATAGAGCCGCGCCTGCCGTGAAAAATCAGGACTCCTTTCATAGTCAATAAACCCTTCAACGTAGGCGAGTGCGGCTTTGTAATCCAATTTTCCGATGCTCCGGTTCAGACACACGACGTATGTCTATGAATTTAGATATTCGTAAATTGGGTATTGCGCGCAGAGTTCCTTGACTTTTCCTCGAATTTGACGTTTGATAGAGGCTTTCTGCCTATTTTCAAGCGTTTCCGCAATGAAATCGGCGACGAGAACCATCTCATCCTCTTTCATCCCGCGTGTCGTAATCATCGGTGTCCCGAGGCGTAGACCACTTGTCGTTTTCGGTTTCCGCTTGTCGAAAGGAATGGTATTTTTATTGACAATGATTCCAGCATCTTCCAAATGGTCGGCGGCTTGTCGTCCACTCAGTTTCTCATATTTGGAGGTAAGATCTATGAGCATCAGATGATTGTCGGTGCCACCGCTCACCAATCGGAAACCGTTTTCAATTAACCGTGCCGCGAGTGCCTTAGCATTTTTAACGATCTGTGCCTGATATGTTTTAAAAGCAGGTTCACTTGCTTCTTTGAATGCAACCGCCCTGGCAGCGATTGTATGGAGGAAGGGACCGCCTTGTAAGCCCGGAAATACAGCCCGATCAATCTTATCTGCATATTCAGCTTTGCACATAATCATGGCACCGCGAGGACCGCGTAACGTCTTGTGTGTCGTTGTGGTAATTACGTCACTGTAAGGAACGGGGTCTGGATGCACGCCGCCGGCGATAAGTCCAGCAATATGGGCTATATCCGCGAGCAAGTATGCTCCTACGGAATCAGCGACCTCCCGCCATGCCGCAAAGTCGAAGTGCCGAGGATAGGCTGTCGCCCCGACAACGATGAGTTTCGGACGGTGCTCCTTGGCAAGACGTGCGATCTCTTCCATATCGATCCGCTCGGTTTCGGCATCCACACCGTAAGCAACAATATTATAATAACTTCCCGAGAAATTGACACCAGCCCCGTGAGTGAGATGTCCACCTTGACTGAGGGACATACCGAGAATCGTAGCACCGGGTTCGAGCAGGGCATGATAAACTGCCATGTTCGCTTGAGAACCAGCATGGGGTTGGACATTGATGTGCTCAGCACCGAAGAGTGCTTTTGCGCGTTCAATCGCGAGCGATTCGACATCGTCCATAAATTGGCATCCGTTATAGTAACGCTCGCCGGGGTAGCCCTCAGCGTATTTATTTGCGAGGACACTGCCCTGAATTTCCATAACAGCACGACTTGCGTAGTTCTCGGATGGGATCAGCATGAGAGAATCTTGCTGTCGTTTCAGATCATTGGCGGTGATTTCAACAATTTGCGGGTCTACTTCGCCTAATTTGGAAGCAATCCTCGGATTGCGAGACTCTGAAGTGTTCATATTTTTTTACTGCTTAAGATTAAAATGGTGTTGTATTGTAAAAGTTAAATTTTAACACAAATTTGCCCTAAATTCAAATTTTTCGTAATTTTTGCGGAGTTTAGAAAATAGGTTCTTCGTAGTCTTTAAGCATCGGTACTTCATTAAAACCGATATGGTTTCGCTTGAAAAAAATATAAAATTTGGTGGATAGACGCTTCGTTCATTTGTATTTCGTTGCAAACCGATTCGGTTTTCTTCAGAAAATGCCACGTAGATTTTAGAATTGCCGATACACGAGCAAGCAAGGGAGAATATCCGAAGATGACAAAAGATGGATAGGATGATTTCCTAACGACATCCGGTGCGGTTAGGCGACCTTACCAATAGGAGTGCTATCGGGCAGACTTTATTTCATTTGCAATCTTTCCGATAATGTGCTAACCTAATAGGTATGGTTTTCCCATAGCCTCAATCCCTATCCGCAATCTAAGGTTTTCGTGAAAGGATCAATGTGTATCTCTGGAATAGACTTTTCTATTATCAATTTTCGCTTATGAACTGCGCCAAAAAATTTATCATCCTACTTGCACTTCTCCTTGTGTGGGGATGCGATTCACAACAGAAAAAGCAGACGCAGCAGCCGACAGCACGGCAGCAGCCAGCGGCTCCTGAAGAAACAGAACCTGTCCCACCCCCTCGTGCTGAAGATTGGCACATGTTCATGCATAATCTTGGCTTTTCTGGGATTAGCCCCGACAAAAACATTACCCCTCCCTTAGAACTATTGTGGAAATTCAAAACCGGTGGCCCCCTCCACGCTTCCCCAGTGATTGCGAATGGCATTGTGTATATCGGATCGACTGATGGCAAGTTGTATGCCCTGGATGCAAAGCAGTGGGGTATCAAGTGGGTCTTTGATGCCGGAGATGCTATCCGTTATTCTGCGGCGGTCCTGGGGAATAGGGTCTACTTTAGCGCGAGAAACAACAAAGTTTACGCGTTAGACGCGAAAACCGGTGAAAAACTGTGGGAGTTCAAATCGAAAAGTTGGATGGACGCGCCACCGATCGTTTTGAACAATAGAGTCTACATCGGTGCGTTCCCTTCAAAAATCTATCTGTTGAATGCAAGGACAGGTGATCTCGAAGCAATGCGTGAGCGAACGATTCGTATTCATGGTATCGAATACGGATGCGCTAAAGGAGTGTTCCGTCCTGTCTTTCCGGAGCACAAAGCGGATTTGTGGCGAGGTCAAACGGGTGGCAGCGAGAGTTATCCTGTGACAGCGAACGGCATCGTCTATATCGGTGCCCGTAATGGACAAATTCACGCGTTTGATGCAGCATCCCAAACTGAAACTTGGACATATCAACTGGAGGGTTTTGTAGACGCTGCCCCTGCAATCTCCGACGGGGTTCTCTATGCTGCTTCCGGCGATGGTAATGTCTATGCCTTTACAAATGCAAGTGAGGTGACCAATCTCGCCAATGGGAATTCTGCAGCAGATACTCGACCACAAGGTATTGTGACACATGACGCGGCACCGGTTTATACAAGAAAGGACAGAATTACAACATCCGCCAGCGAAGGGACATCTGTGTTGTTACAACTCAATGATGGAGTCCGTTTGCCGATTGTAAGTGCTTCGGGCGGATGGTATGAAATTGAACTCCCGAACGGTGTACGGGGGTGGATGAACAAGTTCGCTTTCGGTGAGTTCAAAGAGATAGACAGTATCATGCTCAATACGGTTTTCTGTCGTGACGGAGATCAACCGATGACAGACCCGTATAGGATGCAATTGATTGAAGGTGCCGAGTTTCCTCGATGGAGTCCGAACGGAGAGTTCATTGCATTTTTGAGAAGAGAGGATTTGGGTGGCAGATATTGGCGTGCGAATGAGCTGTGGATTATGGATCGGAAGGGAGAACGGGCACGAAAATTCTATACCGGAAATTTTTATAATCCGCACGTCTCCTGGTCCCTTGATAGTAGGCTGGTTGCATTTGAAGTTGACGAAAATGGTGAACGTTTTATTTACACAGTGGACTGGAAATTCGGAAGGATCAAGCAGTTAGTACATGGAGATGGCCCTGCCTTTTCGCCGACATCCAACCGTTTGGTATTCAGAAGACGTGACTCCTCTCAAACTGGGAAACTGGACATCGTCTACCGCATCAATAGTGATGGCAGCGGTTTGGGTGCTATTGCCCGTGTCCCAATTGAACGCAGGCAACGGACCTACACTTACCTGTCTGCTCCTTCTTGGGCACCCGATGGAACCCGTGTTGCTTTTGGTGTGAACAACGCTAAATATGTTGGCATTCGCATCCAAGACATAGAAGGGCAGCGCATAAAAGAGATCCTGACGCAGCACCAACAGGTCCACCAACTGAGTTGGTCGGAAGATGGAACCCGGCTGGCTTATGTTTTGTCCGGTGGTAATCGTCCGGGGCAACTGATCGATAAGCAGCTACACTTATCGGAGACGGTGTCCACTTTGACACAGAGTCAGATTTTGAAACATACATCACCGGCGTGGTCGCCGACAGGTGGACAATTAGCGTATATGGAACGTGAGGACTGCGGAGGCATCCGCTGGAAGGTCTGGATTTATGACCTTGAGAGCGGCAAGAAATCCCCTATCGCCCGCACTCCAATGAAGTTGACATCACTTGTCTGGATGCCTGACGGTAAGCATCTCTGTTTGTGGCAAACGTCAGATTATTTGCGCGATAACGCATATAAACCCGCACTGACGAAGGGGTGGATCGTACCCATCAACATTCCTTAGAACGCCGCCTCAAATAAAGATACCATATCCTCTTCCGTACACACTCTTGGATTGAATTTGTGACAGTGATCAAGCATGGCATCTGCGCTGAGTTTCGGAATTTTTTTCCTGTCTAAACCAGCATCCCCAAGACCTGTAGGCATCTTTAACGCTGTATTATACGCTCTGATTTTATCAATGGCGGCATTCCCTGCTTCATCGCTATTCATATTACTTGTATCTATACCTAAGGCGCGTGCGATTTCCGCGTATTTCTCACTTGCATGGGAGAAATTGAATTCCATGACAGGTGGAAGAAGAATCGCGTTCGCTACGCCGTGAGGAATAGGTGCATCTGTAGAAAGTTGGTGTGCCAGTGAATGGACCGCGCCAAGCCCCTTCTGGAATGAAAACGCTGCCATGCATGACCCCAAAAGCATTTCCCCTCGGGCGGTTACATCTTCACCATTGTGATAGACCTGTTGGATATTTGCGCTCAGCATCCTGAGTGCTTGTAGTGCGACCCCTTCAGCGATAGGGTGGTACTTTGTTGCCACATACGCCTCGATGCCGTGCGTAATGGCATCCATACCTGTCGCGGCAGTAAGTGCAGGTGGCATACCAAGCGTTATTCCTGGATCAAGAATCGCTATGTTCGACATGTTGAAAGGTGTAACGATTGCCCGCTTTCGCCATCGATCCGTCGTGTTTAACGATGTATCCGTAATGATCGACCCTTGTGAAACCTCACTGCCGGTGCCAGCAGTCGTTGGTATGCATATTAGGGATGGCATATCGCCCCTAATTCGTTCTACACCACCAACATCAGCGTAATAGGGTTCCAAAGGCGGTTCATGAGTCGTCAAGAGACGGATCGCTTTGGCGGCATCCATCACACTTCCGCCTCCGACTGCGATGACGACATCACACGCCTCAGTTTTGTAGACTTCTACGCCGTGTGTAACACTGATGTCCGTTGGGTTCGGTTCGATATCTGAATATGTAACGGACGACAAGCCGCTTGCCTCCAAGACATCTGTCGCTTTTGCGAGGATACCAGCATTGATAACACCCGCATCGCTCACTAAGAACGGTTTTCGGGCATCAAACGCCTTGACGTGTTCACCTAAGTTTTGGATTGCGCCATCGCCAAATTCAATTTGTGGCGGTAAAAAGTAACTTTGCATTTGAAATTTTTGCATAAAGTGAGCGCGAAGGCGATGGGGCCTCGCGCTCCAATTCATAACAGCTAGGACTTACGTCTGCTGCTCTTTTGTAGCATAACCTGTTAGGTTGTACCACGAGAACATCTGTGTTTTTTGGGTTCTCCCTCTTACAAAGCGTCCTATAATCAAAATTGCGTAAGTCCTGACAGTATCGAAAACTATTTTACGGATTTAAGATGTCCCCAAGTCGTCGCAAGTTTGCTTCTCGCATCAACTGGTAACGAGGGACCATCAGGGCCGTAGACGACGACATCGTCATACTTAGCAACCGTGCTCCATGTAGCTAAACCGACTCTACCGACACCACCCTCAGTGTCATCGTCGACGGTCGCGACTTCTTCATCGTTGAGGATGACCGTGTAACTATCGGGTGTATTGACAATCTTGATGTTATACCAATCCTTCTCATCAATAGTGTGAGCACTATTGGCACCGGCTTTGCCACCCCACGACTCAACCTGCGAACGTGAGTTTCCCCAGCCACCGAGGTTCCACCAATACTCCAATGAGGGTTTAAGTTTCTCCATCCGTGGCGGATGATCTTCAAGTGCCTGTCCACGAGCTTGCATCAAACCTTGGCACCGGAACATAATCAGAAATCCTTCGGCACCGCTGGTTTTACTGCCTCGGACTTCAAAGGTATAATCGCTCCAGTCGTCCTCCCAGAATTCATCAGCGACGACACTCATACAATTCGGTGAATTTTGGAGTTGATGGTATTCATCATCCTTGAGTTCCCATTCTCCAAAGAGGGCGACCCATTTCTTTTCAGATTCTTTCGGATCATCGAAATTATCCTCAAAGTAGGTTTGTGACATCGCAAGTGCAGCGACACCAAGGGTAATGCCGCAGATAGCGATGAACAAGTTACGTCTGTTCATAATAGAATTCTCCTTTTCGTTGTGTTTCATGTAGCATAGGCTGTTAGCCTGTGCCTTTCTTCCGTAGCATAGCCTGTTATATAATCAGAATAGACACGCTTGATCTCATATAGTTCTACACAATAAATGGTTTCGGGAGCGCAAAAATCTGTTAAAAATTGTTTTGAATCCTTGTATTTATTGGCTTTTTGCTTGATTTAAAGGGGCAAAAAATGGTATAATAATTGCAGTTAAGAGGGAGGTTGTAGCCTCCCTTCAATCCAAAGCGGAGTTGCTTCGGAATAGACTGCTACTATTATACTCAAAAAAGCAGAGAAAAAGCAACTCCTTTTGAAATAGGACTTACGCAATAATGTTTGACATAACCTCATAGACGGGGTAATATGTTCTGCGAGGAGGTTGCTAAAAATGGTCAGACCCACACGTCTACATTA